>NZ_JBIFFM010000008.1:0-209444 GCF_043556995.1 Sulfitobacter sp. 1A15106
TAATCCTCGCTACCGTATGCAAGGAGAGTGACACTTCTGCTTTGCCGATGGGTGACATTACTGCTTTGCGGCTACAGCTTAAAGCCCCGTAATCATGGTTATGTAACTAAAGTACGCTGCCCGAGTTCCACCAGCCACACCCGCTTGCCGCTCATCCGCGCCGCCCTACGTCCCGAGGCAGCCGATAGCCGGAGGGGTCCGCTCCTCCGCCCCAATTTAGCCAAAGGAAATTGCCGTGGAAACGAATCTGACCATCAATGGCACGAAGCAGCGGCTGGATCTCGATCCCCGCACGACGCTGCTGGATGCGCTGCGCCACCATCTTGGACTGACCGGCAGCAAGAAGGGCTGCGATCACGGGCAATGCGGCGCCTGCACGGTCATGGTGAATGGCCGCCGGATCAACGCCTGTCTGACATTGGCCTGTATGCATGACGGCGATGAGGTGACCACCATCGAAGGCATCGGAGCGCCCGGCAACCTCAGCCCGCTGCAAGAAGCTTTTGTCAGCGAAGACGGGTTCCAATGCGGCTATTGCACGCCAGGGCAAATCTGCTCGGCCACCGCGATGCTGGAAGAGATCGCAGAGGGCTGGCCCAGCCATGTGACCGATGATCTGAGCGGCAAGCCCGCGCTGACGACGGAAGAGATCTCGGAACGGATGAGCGGTAATCTCTGCCGGTGTTCGGCCTATCCCAACATCGTCGAGGCGATCCGAAAAGCGGCGGGAGAAAGCGCATGAGACCATTCGACTATACCCGCGCCGAAAATACCGAAGCCGCCGCGCGGCAAGCAGCCAGCGGTGGCACCTTCATCGCCGGGGGCACCAACCTTCTGGACCTGATGAAGCTGGAGGTCATGACCCCCGAGGCGCTGATCGACATCAACCGGCTCGACCTTGGCGAGATCGAAGAGACCGAAGACGGCGGGCTGCGCATCGGGGCCTTGGTGACCAACAGCGATCTGGCCAATGACGCCCGCCTGCGCAAGGGTTGGCCGGTGCTAAGCCGCGCGTTGCTGGCCGGGGCCAGTGGGCAGTTGCGCAACAAGGCGACGACGGGCGGCAATCTGCTGCAACGCACGCGTTGCCTGTATTTCTACGACCGCGCCATGCCCTGCAACAAACGCGAGCCGGGCACGGGCTGTTCGGCGAAGGAGGGGTTCAACCGCATCCTCGCCGTCTTGGGCACCTCGGAGCATTGCATCGCCACCCATCCCAGCGACATGGCCGTGGCCATGCGGGCGCTCGGGGCCGAGGTGGAGACGCTGAAAGAAGACGGCAGCACACGTCGGCTGACGCTGGATGAACTTTACCTGCTGCCCGGAGAGCGGCCAGACCAAGAAACCGTTCTTGAGCCGGGCGAATTGATCACCGCCGTGGTGCTGCCTGCGCCGGTAACGGGCAACCAGACCTATCGCAAGGTGCGGGACCGGGCTTCTTATGCCTTTGCCCTCGTCTCGGTCGCCGGGATCATCGAGATGGAAGACGGACGGATCACCCGCGCCGATCTGGCCTTTGGCGGGCTGGCGCCGAAACCTTGGCGCAATGCCGAGGTGGAGGATCTGCTGACCGGCAACGTGCCTTCGGAAGACCTTTTCAACAAAGCCGCCGATCTGCTGCTGGCCGAGGCCAAAGGCTATGGCGCGAATGATTTCAAAATCCCCCTCGCCCGCCGCACGTTGGTGTCGGTGCTAAACGAACTTACCGCGGAGGCCCAGCAATGACCGAGCAATTCAAGATGGACGCGCCTGCCACCGCCCGCAGGCTGGACGATATGGCGCAGGGGCTTGTCGGCGCGCCGCTGGACCGCCCCGAGGGGCCGCTGAAGGTGAGCGGCACGGCGACCTATGCCAATGAATGGCAGGTCGAGGGCATGGTGCATGGCGTCATGGTCCGCGCGCCGGGCAACAGTGGCCGGGTGGTCTTGGCCAACCGCGACGCGGTGGCGCAAATGCCGGGGGTATTGGCCGTGATCCAAGACCCGCGCCTGCTGCGCAACCCCGCGCAAGGCACCGCGAACCAAGCACCCATACAGGGGCCGGAACAGGCCGCCTATCTCGGCCAGTTGATCGCAGTGGTCGTCGCCGAGGAATTCGAACAGGCCCGCCATGCGGCGCAATCGCTGAAGGTGGAATTGGAAAACGGCGAGGTCATGCCGGTCGATCCCGCCACGGCGGCGGTCGAGCCGCAGGAGGCGAAGACGCTGGATCAGGGCGATCTGGAGCGTGCTATGGCGCAGGCCGCTTTCTCAGTCGATGTAACCTATACCACCCCGTCGCATTCCAGCACGCCGATGGAGCCGCATGCCTCCATCGCCTCATGGGACGGGGAAAACCTGACCCTGCGCGGCAGCTATCAGATGCTGAAATACAACCGCAATGAGCTGTCCGATGCCTTGGGCATCCACCCTGACCGGCTGCGCATCCTGTCGCCCTATGTCGGCGGCGGCTTCGGGTCAAAACTCGGCATCGCGCCCGAGGCGGTCGCGGCGGCGATTGCCGCGAAAGAGGTGGGCCGCCCGGTCTCTGTCGCGCTGCACCGCCAGCAGGTCTATGAGGCGACGATGCGCCGGTCCGAGACCACGCAGCGGGTGCGCCTTGCCGCCGACGCCGAAGGTCGGCTGACCGGGCTGGGCCATGACGCGCGGGTGTCCAACCTGCCCGGAGAGAGCTTTGCCGAGCCGGTCTTGCAGGCGTCGCATTTCCTCTATGCTGGGGCGAACCGCAAGATGTCGATGGATTTGGCGCGGGTGCACCGGCTTTGCGCAGGCTCCGTCCGCGCGCCGGGCGAGGCGGTGGGCGTCACCGTTTTCGAAGGCGCGATGGATGAACTGGCCGATAAGATCGGCATGGACCCTGTCGAGCTTCGCCGCCGCAACATCCCCGAGAAGGACCCCGAAAGCGGCAAGGAATTCTCCTCTCGCCGTTTCCGAGAGGCCCTCGACAGCGGGGCCGAGACATTTGGCTGGGCCGACCGCCCCGGCGTCAAGGAACGGCGCGAGGGTGAATGGCTGATCGGCTATGGCATGGCCTCCGCCGCGCGCGTCAACGTGTTGATGGAGAGCCAAGCCCGCGTGACGCTGATGCCCGATGGCCGCCTGCGGGTCGAAACGGATATGACCGATATCGGCACCGGCACCTATGCGATCTTGGGCCAAATCGCAGGCGATATGATGGGTCTGCCCCGCGATGCGGTCGATGTGGTCTTGGGCGATACCACCCTGCCCCCGGCATCTGGTTCCGGCGGGTCATGGGGCGCCTCGTCGAGCGGCACCTCGGTCTATCTGGCCTCCGAGGCGATCCGCAAACAGCTCGCCGCGCGGCTTGAAGTGGAGGAAGACGACCTCACGCTAAAAGACGGCATGGCGACCTTTGATAACCAGACCCGCAGCTTGAGTGATATCCTGAACGGTGATGAGATTGCCAAAGTGGGTCACGTCCAGCCCGGCGATACTTCTGAGGCGGTGCGGCAGGCCACATTCGGGGCCTATTTCGCCGAGGTCGCGGTGCATGCCGCGTCGGGCGAGACGCGGGTGCGGCGGATGCATGGCACCTTTGCTGCCGGGCGGATCCTGAACGCCAAGACGGCACGGTCACAATGTCTGGGGGGCATGACCTTTGGCATCGGCATCGCACTGACCGAGGAGCTGGCCTTTGACCCACGTGACGGCCATGTGGCCAACCACAACCTCGCGGAATACCACATCCCGGTGAACGCGGATGTGCCGCAGCTGACCGTCGATCTGCTGGAAGAGCGGGACGATTGGGCCAACCCGCTACAGGCCAAAGGGATCGGCGAATTGGGCATCTGTGGCGCGGCGGCAGCGATCGTTAATGCCATCTACAATGCCACCGGCGTCCGGGTGCGCGACTATCCCGCCACCTTGGACAAGGTGATTGCCGGGATGTGATGAGAGGGGGCGGCGTGACGGCCGCCCCACTTTTTGCCTGCTTTACGCTTGATACCTACTGCGCCAGCCGCTGTTCCCAAGCCGCACGGAAGTCGGCATAGCGTTCCGCATAGGCTGAGGTGAGCGCGGGGTTGGGCGCGATGCTTTTGCGTATCTTCGGGGGGCGGATCACCTCGGCCTCCGCCGCCCCGCCACAGCCCAGCATCGCCAGCCGCGCCGCACCGAGCGCTGCGCCCTGCGCACCGCTTTCTGGCACATCGAGGGTCAGCCCGGTGATGTTGGCGATCATCTGCAACCATGTCTCCGACTGGCTGCCGCCGCCCGCCACGCAGACCCGTTCGGGCAAAGAACCACAGTGATCGAGGGCGCGACAGCAGTCGGCAAAGGCGAAGCCTACCCCCTCCATCACCGCCTGCACCATATCCGGCAACCCATGCGCGCGGCGCAGCCCGTGAAAGGCCCCGGCGGCATCGGGGGCGTTATGCGGCGTCCTCTCGCCCGAGAGGTAAGGCAGGAAGGTGATCGCGGAGGGCTGTTGCAGGCCTTGAACCATGCCCGCCAGCGCTGCGGGGCTCTGCCCCGTGATCTGCCCGAGCCATGCCAAAGCGTCGGTGGCCGATAGGATGACCCCCATCTGGTGCCAGGTCTTCGGCACCGCGTGGCAGAAACTATGCACCGCGCTTTCGGTGTTGCTGGCGAAACGGTCGGTCACGGTGAATAGCACGCCAGAGGTGCCGAGCGACAGAAACCCCTGACCCGGCTGCACCAGCCCCAGCCCCACGGCGGTGGCGGCATTGTCCCCCGCGCCGCCCGCGACGCTGACGTTGCCGACACCCCACTCCGCGGCAAGCTCAGCCCGAAGCCCGCCCGCCCGCGCGCTGCCTTCGACCAGTCGCGGCATGTGATCGCGGCTAAGCTCCGTTGCGGCGAGCAGTTCATCCGACCAAACGCGTTTTTCCACGTCGAGCCAGAGTGTCCCCGCCGCGTCGGACATTTCCGACACATGCTCCCCCGTCAGCCAAAGACCGACATAGTCCTTGGGCAGCAGGACCTTGCGGACCTGCGCGAAAATCTCAGGCTCATGCTTTTGCACCCACCGCAGCTTGGGCGCAGTGAAGCCCGCCATGACGATATTGCCACCCAGCCCGCGAAAATCGGCGCGCTCTTCAAGTTCCGCGCATTCGGCATGGGCGCGGCCATCGTTCCACAGGATCGCCAGGCGCAGGGGCTGGTCATTGACATCCAGCAGCGTGGCGCCGTGCATCTGGCCCGAGACGGCAATGCCGCGCAGGGCCGCGAATGCCTCCGGGGCCGCGGCGCGGACCTCGGCGATGGCAATCTCGCAGGCGGTGATCCATGAATGGGGGTCTTGCTCGCTCCACATCGGGTGCGGGCGCTGAACCTCCAAGGGGGCATGACCCTCGGCCAAGGGCCGTTGGCCTTCGTCGATCAAAAGCGCTTTGACGCCAGAGGTGCCAAGGTCCAAGCCGAGATAGGTCATGCGGTACTCGTTACTTCACAAATAAGAGGGAGCCACCGGCAGGCTGCCGGTGGCCTTGGCCATTAGAACGGGCTGTCGGGATAGTAGAAATCCATCGCGTTCTCTTGCGTCACCAGCACCGAGCCGATCACGAAAGTGCCCGAGACCGGCGCGTTGGAGGTGAGGCCCACGGCGGTCAGTTCAATCGCGGTGGCGATCATCGACGGCGGGTAGGTCACATTGGCCGGGATCATCTCATCGCCATCGGCGGTGCGCTTGATCATCTCTTTCATGCCGGCGCCGCCGAGCACGAATTTCACGTCGTCACGCCCTGCCGCTTCGATCGCGGCCAGCACGCCAATCGCCATATCGTCGTCCGAGGCCCAGACCGCGTCGATATTGGGGTATTTCGACAGGAAATCCTGCATCACGGTAAAGCTGTCGTCGCGGTTCCAGTTGCCATGCTCCATGTCGAGCACATTGATGCCGGAGCCTTCGATCGCCGCGTTGAAACCCTCGACACGCTCGTTGTCGATGGTGGTGGGGATGCCGCGCAGCACGACGATGTCGCCGCCATCGGGCATTTGCTGGGCCATGAACTCACCCGACACCTTGCCAAAGCCGCTGTTGTCGCCCGCAACGTAAAGGTCTTGGATGCCTTCCACGGAAAGGCCACGGTCCACCACGGTGACCCATGCACCGCTGTCGGCAACGGCTTGCACCGGCGGGGTCAGCGGGTCGGATTCAAAGGGCAGCACCACCAGCGCGTCGATGTTGCGCGTGGCGACCATGTCTTCGATGTCGTTCACCTGTTTGCCGGGGTCCGACGCGGTGGCGAGGACGAAGTCGAGATCGGAATAGACCTCTTCCAGACGTTCGACGGTTTCTTTGGCGTGAAAGTTCATGCCCCCCGCCCAGCCGTGGGTCGCCGCCGGGATCGACACGCCGATGACTTTGGTCTCTTGGGCAAAGGCGGCGGTGCCAACAGCCGTGGCCAGCGCGGTGGCAATGAATGTTTTGGTAAATGTCATATTTGCTCCTCCCATGAAGCGTTCAACTACGGCTTAAAGCGCCGTCTTCCTTTCGCGCTGTAGGATCACAGCGAGAATGATGATAATCCCTTGGATCGCACCGTTCAGATAGGGCGACACGAAATCGGTGAGGTTCAGGATATTGCCGATCAGGCTGAGGATCAGCACGCCGATGACGGTGCCCCAGACCCGACCGAAACCACCCTTGAGCACAGTGCCGCCGATGATAACGGCGGCAATCGCCTCCAACTCCCACAGCACCCCGGTGGAGGCCGAGGCCGAGCCGAGGCGGGGGACATACATGATCGTCGCGATGCCCACCAAGATGCCCAAGGCGGCGTAGGAGATCAGCCGCGTGCGATTGACGTTCACGTTGGAATAATGCGCCACATGTTCGTTCGACCCGGTGGCGGCGCAGTGGCGGCCATAGACGCTGCGCGACATGATGATCTCACCGATAATGACCACCAGCGCGAAAACGATGATTGGCCAGCTGATCCCGAGGATGCCGTCGAAATAGACGGGCCGGTAAAAGCTGCGCAGACCGAAATCGAGCGACAGGGTGCCGCCATCCGCCAGCCAGGTCACCAGCGAGCGGTAAATGCCCATGGAGCCGAGCGTGACGATGAAGGCTTCGATGCCGAGGGCGGTGATCAAAAAGCCGTTCAACAGCCCCGCCAGCAGCCCCGCGACGATGGCCGTGAACATGCCCAAGAGGATGATCGGCACGCCGACGCCGAGGCTCGGTAAAGCGGCGTTCATCACCAAGATCATCAACCCCGCGATAAAGGCCGCCATCGACCCCACCGACAGGTCAAGCCCGCCCGCGGTGATGACAAAGGTCATGCCCACCGCGATGATCCCGATAAAGGCCGAGCGGGCAAGGACGTTGGTGATATTCGCCGCACTCAGGAAGTTGGAATTCAGTGCCGTGCCGATCAACAGCAAAACGATCAGCGCGATGATCGGCCCGAGGACAGACATCGACGGCATCCGGAAGCTTTTGGTTTGAGGTGTGGTTACATCTGTCATCTTCGGTTTCCTTAGGCCGTCATCGGCATTTGTTCGGCGCTCAGCCCCATGGAGAGGCGGACAATCGCGTCTTCCGTGATCTCGCCCGCGTTCAGCGTGCCGCTGACCTCGCCCAAACGCATAACCATCACGCGGTCGGCAAGGCCGATGAGTTCGGGCATCTCGGAGGTGATCACGATAATGGCGTGGCCCTGATCGGCCAATTTGCGCAGGAAGGCATAGATTTGCTGCTTGGTACCGATGTCGATGCCGCGGGTGGGTTCATCGACGATCAGGATGCGCGGCTCGGAGAGCATGATCTTGGCCAGCAGCAGTTTCTGCTGGTTGCCGCCCGACATATTGCCGACCCGCACATCACGGCTGCCCGCGCGAATGTCGAACTCGCCAATGGCCTCTGTCAGGGCGGTTTCCTCTGCGTTGCGGTCGATCAGGAAGCCGCCGAATTTATGCAGGTTTTGCAGGGTCAGGTTCTCACGCATGCCGCGTTCCAGCAGCAGACCGCGCAGCTTGCGGTCTTCGGTCAGATAGCACAGCCCGGCCTGTTGCGCGTCGCTTGGCCGCTTGAACTGCACCGGCTCCCCAAAAAGGGTGACACGCTCGGCGCTTGCCGGGCGCAGCGCGGCCAGGCCCTCCATCACCTCGGTCCGGCCAGAGCCGATAAGCCCACCCAGCCCGAGGATCTCCCCCTGTCGCAGTGAAAAAGACACATTGCTGGCAAAGCCTGGCACGCTGAGGTTTTCGACCGAAAGCACCTCTGGCGCGCCCCGCTCCACACCGGGTTTGGCGGGGTAGAGGTCAGACACATCGCGGCCCACCATGGCGGTGGCCATTTCGTCTTCGGTGATCTCAGAGGTCGGGCTGGATTGCACCACCGCGCCATCGCGCATGATGGTGACATGGTCCGAGATCTCGGCCACTTCGTCCAGCTTATGCGAGGTGAACAAGACCGCCGTCCCCGCCGCGCGCAGGGCCGCGACCTGTTTGAACAGCACATCGGTCTCGCGTTTGGTAAGCACCGCCGTCGGCTCGTCCATGATCAGCACCCGCGCATCGCGCGACAGGGCCTTGGCGATCTCGACCATCTGTTTGTCGGAATTCGACAGGCGCGAGACCAGCGCATCCGGAGAGACGTTGCAGGCCACCCGATCAAGATAGTCCCGCGTGCGCCGCCGCATCTCGGCCTTGTCGAGCAGCGGCCCGCGTTTCAACTCGCGGCCCAGAAAGATGTTCTGCTCAACGGTGAGCTGTTCGGCCAAGTTGAACTCTTGGTGGATCATCACGATCCCGGCCATCTCGCCCTCGTGCAGACTGTCGAAACGGATCGCCGCACCGTCAAGTTCGACAGCACCTTTCGAGGGCAGTTGATAGCCCGCCATGATCTTCATCGTCGTCGATTTGCCCGCCCCGTTCTCACCGATCAGCGCATGAACGGTCCCCGGCTCTAGTGCGAGGGTCACGCCGTGCAGCACTTCGATCGAGCCGAAGCTCTTGCTCACGTCGCGCAGGGCAAGAACGGGGGTGGCACTCATAGCTTGGTCCACGCCGCATCATTGGCCGAGGAGGTGACACAGGCATTGATGAAAC
Organism: Sulfitobacter sp. 1A15106; assembly: GCF_043556995.1. Classification (NCBI taxonomy): domain Bacteria; kingdom Pseudomonadati; phylum Pseudomonadota; class Alphaproteobacteria; order Rhodobacterales; family Roseobacteraceae; genus Sulfitobacter; species Sulfitobacter sp. 1A15106. The sequence continues at coordinate 9,039 of NZ_JBIFFM010000008.1, forward strand.
GCATCCCCGCCATGCCCGCCGTGATGTCCGGCAGCACGCCCATGGCGCTTTCGCGGCTCGCCCCGCCCTGCACCGCGCGGATCGCATCGGCGGCCTCGTTATAGATCGTGGCAAACCCTTCGAGGTACCCTTCGGGGTGGCCGCCGGGAATGCGGCTTACCGATTGCGACGCCTCAGACGCCCCTGCCCCGTTGCGGGTGATCAGGCGCTTCGGCTCTCCCAAGGGCGTGAACCACAGGTAATTGGGGTCCTCTTGCGACCATTCCAAACCGCCCTTGTCGCCATAGATACGCAGTTTCAGCGCATTCTCATTGCCCGGGGCCACTTGGCTTGACCACAGCATGCCGCGCGCGCCACCGGCGAAGCGCAGCATCATATGGGCGTTGTCATCCAGCTTGCGCCCCGCGCCCCAGCTTTGCAGATCGGCGGCAAGGCTTTCGACCTCCAGACCGCTGACAAAACAGGCGAGGTTATGGGCATGGGTGCCGATATCGCCCACCGAACCGCCCGCGCCCGAGCGTGCGGGATCGGTGCGCCATTCGGCCTGTTTGACGCCTTCGTTCTCCATCGGCGCGGTCAGCCAGTCCTGCGGGTATTCCGCCTGAACGATCCGGATCTCGCCCAGATCGCCTGCCGCCACCATGGCCCGCGCTTGGCGGATCATCGGATAGCCGGTGTAATTATGGGTGAGGATGAAAAGTGCCTCGGCCTCCGCGACGCTGGCCGCCAACGCCTCCGCATCCTCCAGCGTGGAGGTCAGGGGCTTGTCGCAGATCACATGGATGCCCTTGGCCAAGAACGCCTTCGCGGCAGCAGCATGGACGTGGTTGGGCGTGACAATCGAGACCGCCTCGATCCCGTCCTCGCGGGCGGCTTCGGCCTCGGCCATCTCCTCGAAACTGCCGTAGGAGCGCGGGATGCCCAAAGCCTCCGCACTGGCGGCGGATTTCTCGGGGGTCGAAGACAGCGCGCCTGCCACCAGATCAAACCGGTCGTCGATGCGCGAGGCGATGCGGTGCACCCCGCCGATAAAGGCGTCATTGCCGCCGCCCACCATGCCAAGTCGAATACGTGCCATCAGTCGATCCCCAGCATTTTGCGGTTTGCCGCCTCATCGGTGCCGCCATCGGCGAAGTCGTCAAAGGCTTTGTCGGTCACGCGAATGATGTGATCTGAGACGAATTGCGCCCCCTCACGCGCCCCGTCTTCGGGGTGTTTGAGGCAGCATTCCCATTCCACCACGGCCCAGCCATCGAAATCATTCGCCGCCATTTTGGAAAAGACAGCGCCGAAATCAACCTGCCCGTCGCCCAGCGACCGGAACCGCCCGGCGCGGTCTGTCCAGCTTTGATAGCCGGAATAGACCCCCTGACGGCCCGTCGGATTGAACTCCGCATCCTTGACGTGGAACATCTTGATCCGGTCTTTGTAGATGTCGATGTTATCAATGTAATCAAGACATTGCAGGACGTAGTGGCTGGGGTCATAGAGCATGTTGGCGCGTGCGTGATTGCCCGTACGCTCCAAAAACATCTCATAGGTGATGCCGTCATGCAGGTCTTCGCCGGGGTGGATCTCATAGCAGACGTCGACGCCGCAATCTTCGGCGTGGTTCAGGATCGGCAGCCAACGCGCGGCGAGTTCGTCAAAGGCCGTCTCAATCAGCCCCGCCGGGCGCTGCGGCCAAGGGTAGACATAGGGCCAAGCCAAAGCGCCCGAGAAGGTCGCATGCGCGCCGATCCCCATGTTCTTGGAGGCGGAAAGCGCCAGTTTGACCTGCTCGACCGCCCATTCCTGCCGCGCCTTGGGATTGCCGCGCACTTCTTCGACGGCGAAGCCGTCAAAGGCCGTGTCATAGGCCGGATGCACGGCGACCAACTGGCCCTGAAGGTGGGTCGAAAGCTCGGTCACCTCCACGCCGTTTTCGACCGCCTTGCCCTTGAACTCATCGCAGTAATCCTTGCTCGACGCGGCCTTGGCCAAGTCGATCAACCGCGCGTCCCAACTGGGCACCTGCACGCCTTTGTAGCCACAATCGGCAGCCCATTTGGTGATGCTGTCCCAAGAGTTGAAGGGCGCCTCATCGCCCGCGAATTGCGCCAGAAACAGCGCCGGTCCCTTGATCGTCTTCATAATGTTCCTCCCTTTCCCCAGCTCAAACGAACCGGTTCACGATGTTCTCCAGAATTTCCTGCCGGCCCGAGCGGGGCTGCGGATTGATGCCGTCTTGGACGACCTGTGCGGCGATCGAGGCCAGATCCCCCTCCAGCATCGCCTTGGCCTTGGGCGTCTCCCACCCCGCGTAGCGCTCGGCGCGCATGGCCTCAATCGTGCCATCCTCCAGCATGGCTGCGGCGGCTTTGAAGCCCCGCGCGCAGACATCCATCGCGCCCGCATGGGCCGCGACCAGATCGATGGGGTCAAGCGATTGCCGCCGCAGCTTGGCGTCGAAATTGGTGCCGCCGGTGGTGAAACCGCCCGCCTTCAGCACCTCGTAATAGGCCAGCACCACTTCGGGCACGTTGTTGGGGAATTGATCCGTGTCCCAGCCCGATTGATAGTCGTTTCGGTTCATGTCGATCGAGCCGAAAATCCCCAAGGACGCGGCCAGCGCCAGCTCATGTTCGAACGAATGGCCTGCAAGGATCGCATGGCCCTGTTCGATGTTCATCTGAACTTCGTTCTCCAGCCCAAACTCCTTGAGGAAACCATAGACCGTGGCCACGTCGAAATCATACTGATGTTTGGTCGGCTCCTGCGGCTTGGGCTCCACCAGAATGGCGCCTTCGAAGCCGATCTTGTGTTTGTACTCCACCGCCATCTGCAAGAAGCGCCCGGCCTGCTGGCGTTCGCGTTTCAAGTCAGTGTTGAGCAGCGTCTCATAACCTTCCCGCCCGCCCCAGAGAACGTAGTTCTGACCGCCCAGCTTATGGGTCGCGTCCATGCAGGCTTTGACCGTGGCGGCGGACCAAGCGAAAATCTCGGGGTCGGGGTTGGTGGCCGCGCCCGACATGAAGCGCCGGTGACCAAAAAGGTTCGCCGTGCCCCAAAGCAGCTTGGTTTTGGAGCCTTCCATCTTGGCGCCGAGATAATCAATGATCTCTTCGAAATTGCGCAGACTTTCGGCGAATGTATCCCCCTCGGGGCGGATGTCGGCATCGTGCCAGCAGAAGAAAGGCGCGTTCAGCAGATCGAACATCTCAAAGGCCACATCGGCCTTGAGCTTTGCCAGATCCATCGTGTCACCGAACCACGGGCGATCGAAGGTCTGCCCGCCAAAGGGATCGCCGCCCGGCCATGCGAAGGAATGCCAATAGGCCACGGCGAAACGCAGGTGATCTTCCATCCGTTTGCCCATGACAACTTCGTCGGGGTTATAGTGGCGAAAGGCCAGATCGGCGCCCTCGGGATCATAGGCGAGGGGTTTGATATCCTTGAAAAAATCACTCATGTATCTTGGGCCTTCATCTTATCGGTCAATGTGTCGGCGGGCAGATTGTCCCGCACATAAATCGTCGGCACGAGGTCCGGCATCGGCGGCAGTTCCTTGTGATCGATCAGCGCGCGCAAGACGGTGAAGGCGCGGTTGATCTCGACATCCGGACGCTGGTCGATCACCAGATCGATATGCCCGTCAAACAGCGCCTGACGCGAATGGGCGACAAGTTCGTGCACCACGCAGAAGGGGCGCTTGCCTTGCACCTCTTGCAGGGCGGCGATCAACCCACTGTTGCCCGCGCCCACGTTGTAAAACGCGGTCAGCTCCGTCTGGCCGAGCGCCTGACGCATCTGCGCGTTCAGGACCTGCGCGTCGTCTTTTGTCATGATCGGATCAAGCAATTCGACCTGCGGGAAATCGGCCTGCAACACTTCGCGAAAGCCGGTCAGACGCTCCGCGTGGTCGCGCGCGTCCAGCGAGCCTGCAAAGGTCTGCACCCGTCCGCCCTGCCCGCCATGGGCAAGCCCCACCATGCGGCCCGCCGTGCGCCCGGCGGCGATGTTGTCGATCCCGATATAGGCGGCGCGGGCGGCCTGCGGCAGGTCGGAGACGAGGCCCACCACGGCCACCCCCTTGTCCCGCAGGGCGGCCAAAGGTGCCTCAAGCGCCGCGCTTTGCAAACCGACGATGGCGACACCGTCGAAATCCCGCTCCAGCAGGTCCGAAATGCTGTCTTGCAGCCCTTCGACCGCAAAGGCCGCGACCTCGATCACCTCGGCGGTGACGCGTTCGGTGGCCTGATGGGCAGCGGTATGGTCGATATGTTGACGGATGCGGTTGAAAAAGGCGTTGGAGCCGCGGGGGATCAGGAAAGCGAGCCGGTAGACCCGCCCGCGTGACAGGTTCGCCGCCGCGACATTGCGCACATAGCCAAGCGCCGCGACCGCTTCGCGCACCTTGGCGATGGACTTTTCCGCCACGTTGCCGCGGTTGTTGATCACCCGGTCCGCGGTGGCATAGCTCACCCCGGCAACGCGTGCGACATCGCTTAACGTCGGACTTGTCATGGCCCCTCCCCCGCGCGCTGGCCCTCCCAGCCTGCGCATCTCGGGGCCTATCTAGGGGGATATTTTGATATACGTCAATCATTTTTGATAGACGTATATCATTTTTCGGGAATTGGGCGGGGCAGCGTGGAACGCTCACCGCCCCTAACAGACTGATTATCTGTGGATTTTACGCAAAAACCGACTGAAGTTTCACTGCGCCGCGGTCTCGCTGGCTTGCAGTGGGCCGGGGTGAATGCAGGCGACCTGATGCAGCGACTCGCCCGGCTGCGGCACCACCTGCGCGCAATCAGCCTGCGCCCGCGGGCAGCGACCGCGGAAGACACAGCCCGAGGGCGGGTTCATCGGCGAGGGCATGTCGCCCGACATCGGCACGATCTGCTTCGCGCGTTCGGCAATCGGATCGGGGATCGGCACCGCCGAGAGCAGGGCCTGCGTGTAGGGATGCTGCGGCTCGTCGTAGAGCTGTGCCTTCGGCGCCTTCTCCATCACGCGGCCAAGGTAGAGCACCATGACCTCGTCCGAGATGTTCTTCACCACGCTGAGATCATGGGCGATGAAGGTCATCGCCAGCCCCAGATCGCGCTGCAACTCTTTCAGAAGTTCAATCACCTGCGCCTGAATTGAGACGTCGAGCGCCGAGACCGGCTCATCGCAGATCAGGAGCTTCGGCTCGACGATCAGCGCGCGGGCGATGCCGATGCGCTGGCACTGGCCGCCAGAGAACTCATGCGGGTAGCGGTTGATCATCTGCGGCAGCAGGCCCACGCGTTCCATCATCTGCGCCACCCGGGCGCGGCGCTCGCGGGCAGGCACGTCGGGGCGGTGGGTCTTCAGCGGCTCGGCGATGATCTGGCCCAGCGTCATACGCGGGTTGAGCGAGGCAAGCGGGTCCTGAAACACCATCTGGATTTCGGACCGGTAGGGTTTCATCCGGCGCGGAGAGAGCGACAAAAGGTCGGTCTCGCCCTGCCACATGACCTGACCTTCGGACGGGACCATCTGGATCAACCCGCGCGCGAGGGTGGATTTGCCGCAGCCGGATTCACCCACGACGCCGAGGGTCTTGCCGGGCTCCAGATCGAAGCTGACGCCGTTGACCGCATGCAGGATGCGCGGTTTGGTCCAGGGCATGTCACCGGCGCGGGTGATCGGGAATTTGACGTGAAGGTCGCGGACGGAAAGCAGCGGGCTCATGAGGTGACCTCCGCGATGGGACGGTGGCAGGCGCGGGCGCGGGCGCCGTCGAAGGGGGCGAGCGGCGGCATCACGCGGCAATCGTCACCTGCGTAATCGCAGCGCGGGCGGAAGGGGCAGCCCGCGGGCGGGGCGGCCATGTTGGGCGGGTTGCCGGGGATTGCCTTCATGATGGCGTCCTCGCCATCGACGCGCGGCACGGCGGCCAGAAGGCCGCGGGTGTAGGGATGCGTCGGCTCGGCAAAGAGCGGCTCGGTCGGACCTTGCTCCATCACCCGGCCGCCGTACATGGCCAGCACCCGCTCGCAGAAGCCCGCCACGACGCCGAGGTCGTGGGTGATGAGGATCGTGGCCATGCCGAAATCCTTTTGCAGATCGCCCAAGAGGTCCATGATCTGCGCTTGCACGGTGACATCGAGCGCGGTGGTCGGCTCGTCTGCGATCAAGAGGTCCGGCTTGCACAAGAGCGACATGGCGATCATCACCCGCTGGCGCATGCCGCCCGAAAACTCGTGGGGGAAAAGGCGAATGCGCTCCTTGGCTGCCGGGATTTTCACCGCGTCCAGCATCCGCACCGATTCCGCCAGCGCGTCGCGCTTGGACAGCCCTTGGTGCAGGGTCAGCACTTCGGCCATCTGCTCGGAAATCCGCATGTAGGGATTGAGCGAGGTCATCGGGTCTTGGAAGATCATCGCGATCCGCTCGGCCCGGATCTTGTTCAGAACTTTCGGTTTGGCGCCGAGGATCTCCTGTCCGTCGAAGCGGATCGATCCGCCGGTGCGCCCGTTCGGCGCCAGCAGCCCCATGATCGAAAAGGCGGTCTGCGACTTGCCCGAGCCGCTTTCGCCGACGATGCCGAGGGTCTCGCCCCGGTTGATCGAGAGCGACAGGTCGTTGACCGCGTGAACGGGGCCGTCGTCGCCCTCGAAGGTGACGTTAAGCTTGTCGATTTCCAGCAGAGACATCAGCGATCCTTGGGGTCGAGCGCGTCACGAAGCCCGTCACCGATGAAGAACAGGCCGAAGAGCGTGAGACAGAAGAACAGCAGCGGGAATCCCAACTGCCAGGTGGTGCCATAGGCGATGGTGCCCGCGCCTTCGGAGATCAGCGCCCCGAGGGAGGTCAGCGGCTCCTGCACGCCGAGGCCGAGGAAGGAGATGAAGCTTTCCGTAAGGATCATCAGCGGCACCAGCAGCGTGGCATAGACGGCGATAACACCCAGAAGATTGGGCACGATATGGCGCAGGATGATGACCGGGGCGGAAACGCCGGTGGCGCGGGCGGCCTCGACGAACTCGCGGCCCTTGATGGTCAGGGTCTGGCCGCGCACAATGCGGGCCATCTCCATCCAGGAGATCAGGCCGACGCCGGCGAAGAGGATGGTGATCGACCGGCCATACATGACCAAGAGCAGGATCAGCACGAACATGTAAGGCACGGCCATGAAGATATCGACAAGCCGCATCATGATGCTGTCGGTCCGCCCGCCGAAATAGCCCGCGACCGCGCCGTAGAGCGTGCCGACCACACAGGCGATCAACGCGCCGACGAGGCCCACGGCGAGGCTGATCTGGGTGCCCTGCACGGTGCGGGCAAAGAGGTCGCGGCCCAGATCATCGGTGCCGAAGTAATGGCCGCTCTCAAACGACGGGCCGCCCAGTTCGACGATCTGGCCCATGACATTGTAGTCGAGTTCCTCGTTCGACCATTGCGCGAGGCTGTTGCCAAAAAGCGCGAAGGCCACGACGAAGCCGAGGATCACCAGCCCCATCAGCGCCGCCTTGTTGCGGAAGAACCGCCGCCGCGCATCGGCCCAGGGCGAACGGCCCTTGCCTGCAAGCTCGCTGGCCTCGACCCGTTGTTCGGATGTCATCACCATGTCAGTACCGGATCTTGGGGTCGATCCACCCGTAAAGGATGTCGACCACGAGGTTGAAGAAGATGGTCAGCGCGCCGACGAGGATCGTCACCCCCATCATCACCGCGTAGTCGCGGTTCAGCGCCGAATCGACGAAGGCCTTGCCGATGCCGCCGGTGGAGAAATAAATGTCGACCACCACGGAGCCGGTGATCATCGCAACAAAGGCCGGCCCGAGGTAGGAAATCACCGGCAGCATCGCCGGTTTCAGCGCGTGGCGGAGGATCACCCGGCGCTCGGGCAGACCCTTCGCGCGGGCGGTGCGGATGTGGTTCGAGGTCAGCACTTCCAGCATCGAGGAGCGCGTGATCCGCGCGATCGAGGCCATGAAGGACGTGGACAGCGCGATCACCGGCATGATCCAATATTCCGGCCCCTGCCAGCCGCCGCCCGGCAGCCAGCCGAGCCAGAGCGTGAAGACCAGCACGAGGATCGGCGCCATCACGAAGTTCGGCAGCACCTGCGCCCCGATGGAGACGCCGACGGCGGCATAGTCCAGCGCCGAGTTGTGCCGCACGGCGGCGGCGACGCCGAGGCTCACGCCGACGATGACCGCCACGGCGAAGGACAAAAGGCCGTAGGTCAGCGTGATCGGGAAACCTTGGGCGATGATCTCGTTCACCGAACGGTCCTTGTAGACGAAGCTCGGCCCGAAATCGAACTCAGTGACGATGCCCCAAACGTAAGAGGTGATCTGCTTCCAGAGCGGATCGTCCAGCCCGTATTTCGCATTGAGGTTCGCCAGCACCTGCGGCGGCAACTCGCGCTCGGAGGTGAAGGGGCCGCCGGGGGCGGAATGCATCAGCAGGAAGGAGATGACGATCAAGACCAGAAGCGTCGGAATAGCGATGGCAAGGCGCTTGAGGATGTAACTGAGCAAGAGGCGCGCGCTCCGAATACGGGGTTTGTGGGGGTGTAGAATAGAATCGGGCAGCCCGTGCCATAACCGCCGGGCTGCCCGAATGTCGAGAGGTTACTCTGCGGTACGGTAGAGGTCTTTGCCGTACCAAGTGTTGTTCACGTTGTTCTCAGGCAGACCTTCGATGTCTTCCGCGATCATGTCGACGTTCGCGTAGTGGTAGATCGGGATGATCGGCATTTCCTCGGCCAAAATCTTCTCCGCTTCTTGATAAAGCGGCTGCGGATCTTCGGCGGTCTTGCTGTCCTTCATGAGCTTGTCATAGGCGTCGTTATAGAACTCGCCGTTGTTGTGGCCCGAATAGGAAGTCATGAGGTCGAGATAGGTCGACGCCTCGTTGTAGTCACCGCACCAAGCATAACGCGCCATGTCGTAGTCTTGGTTCTGCATCCGGTCGGTGTGGACCTTCCACTCATAGTTGTCGAGCGTGAGGTTCACGCCGATCTGCTTGAGCATCTGCGAGGCCGCGATGGCGATCTTCTTGTGATCTTCCGAGGTGTTGTACTGCAGCGTCAGATCCAGCGGGTTGTCGGGCCCGTAGCCTGCCTCGGCCAGCAGCTCCTTGGCTTTCTCCACGCGCTGCGCCTGATCCATGTTGTCGGCCCAGTCCAGTTCGGGACGCTCGAAATCGGCGATCGCCCAGTGGGTCCAGTTGTACGAAGGTTTCTGGCCGCCTTGCAGGATGCGGTCGACGATGATGTCGCGGTCGATGGCATAGGCCAGCGCCTTGCGCACATTGACGTTTTTCAGCGCCTCCGGCCCCTTGTCGCCCACGTTTAGCATGTAGATGTAGGAGCAGTTATAGGGGGTCGAGACCGCCTGTTCGGGGTACTCTTTCTTCAGGCGCGGATACTGCCCGGCGGGGATGTCCACGCGGTCCAGCTCACCGGCCAGATAGCGGGTCAGGGCTTGGTTCACGTCGTTGATCGTCAGCGCGATGATCTCTTCCATCACCACGTTCTCGGCGTCCCAATAGGTGTCGTTCTTCTCCATCACGACACGCTCGCCCAGCTGGTGTTCGACCAGCGTATAGGCGCCGTTGCCGACAAGCGTGCCTGCATCGGTCCAGTCGTCGCCATGTTCCTCAACCACGCTTTGCAGCACGGGGAAGGTCGAGCCGTGCACCAGCATCTGCGGGAAATAGGGCAGCGGCGTGGTGATCTTGACCTCAAGCGTGTGGTCGTCGATGGCGCGGATGCCCAGCTCCTCGGGGGACTTGTCCCCGGCGATGATCTCGGGCGCGTTTTCGACCTGCATCAACTCCATGTACCAAGCGTATTCCGAGGCGGTCGCCGGGTCGGCCAGACGGCGCCATGAATAGACGAAGTCATTCGCGGTGACCGGCTCGCCGTTGGACCACTTGGCGTCGTCGCGCAGGTTGAACGTATAGGTCTTGCCGTCTTCCGAGACTTCGTGATCGAGCGCCACACCGGGGACCAGCTCACCGTTGCCATCTTCGTTGTAGAGCCCCTCGAAAAGGTTGCGCAGCACGTCTGAGCCTTCAACGTCGGTGTTGATCTGCGGGTCCATCGACTTGATCGCGTCGAGCAGCCAGAAGGTATAGGTCTGATCTTCGGCAAGATTCACGCCCTCGGGCACATCGGCGGCATGGGCCTGAAACGCAAGGCTCAGCGCCAATGCGGAGGAGGCGAGTGTGGTGCGTAGCTTCATGGTGACTCTCCGTTGTTTGAAAGTTCGTGTTCTGATTGAAAAGTAATCAATCGAAAACGAAGAGCACATGCAAGACGTTGCCTCGCGTCAGCCAAACACGGCGGCTTCGCGCCGAGGCGGCGCGAGGTTGTAAAGATCGGTGCCCGGTCTGCCCCGGGCGGCGGGGTTCAACGTGGCAACGGGCGCGGCTAGCCGCGCGCGCCCCATGTGTCGGACAAGCGGTAGCCGCCCGGCCAAGGGTCATCGGGGTCGAGCATATGTTGATGGATGCCCGTGACCCAGCCCCGGCCTGACAGTTCCGGCAGGATGGCCATATGTTCGCCCACCCGCGTCTCGCCCAAGATACGCCCCGTGAAGGTCGACCCGATCAGCGACACGGTGGTCAGACTGTCCTCCAGCCCCATTTCCCCCCGCGCGTGCAGCAGGGCCATCCGCGCGCAAAGGGCGGTGCCAGTGGGGGAGCGGTCCACCTTGCCGGGCTGGATCGCGACCGCCGCCCCGGCGCGCAGGCCGGTCTCATCGCGGGTCACCGGACCGGCGAACAGGCAGAAAGAGAAATGCTGCCAATCAGGGTTCTCAGGGTGGTCGAACCGCATCGCCGCATTGGCCGCATCGGTGATCCGCACGCCGAGCCGCGCGATGTCATGGGCCTCATGCGCCTCTAGCGAAAACCCCATGGCGGCGGCATCGACGACGACGAAACTGTCGCCCCCATAGGCGGTATCGACAGTGAGCGTGCCCAGCCCTTCGACCTCAAGCGGCACATCCAGACGCGCCGCGAAGCTTGGCAGGTTCTGCACGAAAATACGCTCCGCCTTGCCATTGCGACATTCGGTGCGAACCTTCACCAGCCCGCCCGGCGCTTCGAGGGTTAGCTCCGTCACAGGCTCCGTCATCGGCAGGATGCCCCCGTCGAGCAGCACGGTCGAGACGCAGATCGAATTGGAACCAGACATCGGCGGCGTGTCCTCCGGCTCCATGATGATGAAGGCCGCATCGGCGCGGAGGTCTTTCGGCGGGACCAGCAGGTTCACATGGCGAAACACCCCGCCGCGCGGCTCGTTCAACACGAAGTTGCGCAGGGTCTCATCCCGCGCGATCCAGCGGCTCTGCTCCCACAGCGTCTCCCCCGGCGGCGGGGCGACACCGCCCACGATCACATCGCCCACCTCACCCTCGGCATGGGCCGAGATCACATGAACCGTCTTGCTGCTACGCATCCTTTGTCTCCTCCTCGGTCAGCCATCTCGGCAATGCCTCCCCCGCCTGCCCCGTCACGGCGGCCTCCACACAATCGGCGATACTGCCAAAGCGCACGGCCCGGCCCGACAGACCGGGGGCGTAATGGGCGTATTTGCCCGAGTTGGTCATCAGCACCTTGGCCGATGGCGGGAAGACCGGCTCGGAGATCGAACACCAGCAGATATCAGGCACGACTTGCACGCCCGCCGCTTCGAGCCGCGCCACGGTGCCGTCATCGCGCGCCGCTTGTAACGTGTCTTGGCCAAGCGTCACGATGACCGCCGTGTCGGCATGGCGCTTGCGCCCGGCGAGGGCGGTGTCGAGCGCGCGGCATTCGGCGTGCGAGAAATGCGGGCTGCCAAAGGCCACGAGGTCAACCGTCGCGGCCCCGGCGTTGAACTGCCGCCAAACGCGGCGCAGGTCGTCGGCTGTGAGGCGAACCGTATCGGCCTCTGCAACAGGGGGCAGATCGGCCTCGGGTGTGATCCCAGCCACATGCAGCATTGGGGCTGCGGAGGTGGTGCCAAAGGCCGCGCAGAGCGCTTTGAGGTCATCCTCATTCGGGGCAGCCCCCTCCAACCCGCGCAAAAGCGGGATCCGGTCCGGGGCGGCCTGCCCCGCAAGCCAGCCCAGCATCGGCCAGATCGCCTCGTCATACTGCGCGGGCAGTTCCACTTCGATCACCCGGCGCGGGGCGCGATGTTCCTCCAGATAGACCCCTGAGAGCGGCGCGCGCGCCGTGAGCGCGATGCACAGGTCGAGGAAATCGGGATGTTTCACCGTCCGCGCGCCAAGCACGCTATTGGCATAGATCACCGCGTTGGACTCCGACCACGCGATGAACTCGCCGCGTTCGGGCGGGGCGGGCAATTGGTAGGGCGCGCAGGTGAAACTGGGCCGGGCACCCATGGTGACATAGGCGTCGGCCAAACGGCTGGCGGGCAGGCCGAAGTCCGGCGGCACGCCTTGATCGCGCCAATTGCCGTGATCGACCGAAATCGCATTCATCGTCGTCGGCACACGCACCTTCGAGCCCATATCGGCCATGGTCTGGGCAAAGAGCAGGTTGGCGGGGCTGGCGTAGATGCAGCCGTCGATATGCACGCGCGTCACATCGACCAGCCGCTCGGCCCCCTGCCCCCGCGCCATGGTGCAGGTGATCTCCATCGCCAGTTGCACGGCCTTGCCCTCGGCCCCGTCGAGCATCGCTTGATCCTCGGCAGTGAGATGCAGGGCGCGGGCGGGCCTGTCCGACAGGGGCAGATCCCAGTCATCGGTGCTGAGCATCTCAGGCGTGATCCGCGCGCTGCGGGATTTGGCGAGCAGGTCGTAATCCTCGGTCCCGAGGCGCAGCACCGCGAGCGGCTTGTCGAACATCTTGCCCGCGATCAGCGCGCCCAAGGTCAGGATGTCTTCGGCCTCGCGAAACACGAGGGCAGCAGGGGCATGACCGTTCAACGCCAGTTCCAGCAGCACGCCGCTGCCGGTGCAGGAGCCGCGGCTGGTGGGCATGAGCAGGATCTTCCCCGCCAGCGACTGACCGCAAAGCGGATGATGCGCGTCGATGACCTTGCCCGTGGCCGGATCGACGCCGCCCCAGAAACTCAGCCCCTCAGAGGAAGCCAGCACCGCGCCTTGGGCTGCGGCGGGAACGATGATATGCGCCATGGGGAGCCTCTTTAAATCAGGTGACGACAAATCCGTGCGCGAAGGGGTCACGCTCGTCGATGAAAATGGTGTTAAAGCCCGTCACCCGCGCCCAACCGGCGATGGAGGGGATGATCGCGGGCCTGCCCGCCACCTCTGCCGCCGCTTCGACACGGCCTTTGAACATGGAGCCGATGATGGATTCATGCACGAAATCATCGCCGACATTCAGCTTGCCCTTGGCCGCCAACTGCGCCATCCGCGCCGAGGTGCCAGTGCCGCAGGGCGAACGATCGATCGCCTTGTCACCGTAGAAAACCGCGTTGCGGGCTTGCGCCTCTCCCGCGCGGGGGGCGCCGGTCCAGAGGATATGGCTCAGCCCGTTGATCGCGGGATGTTCGGGGTGGATGAACTCATATTTCGCATTGAGCGCGGCGCGGAGTTTCGGGCTGAGACCGACCAGTTCGGAGACCGAGAAATCCGCCATATCGCGGAAGTTCTTCTGCGGCTCGACGATAGCGTAGAAATTGCCGCCATAGGCCACATCGACCACCACTTCGCCCAAACCCTCGACCTCCGCCGTCAGCCCTTCGGCGTAGAGGAAGGCGGGCACGTTGGTCAGGCGCACCTCTTCGACGAAACGCCCCTCTTGCCGGTAGGTCACATCGACCCGCCCGGCGGGGGTTTCAAGGCGCAATTGCCCGGGGGTGGCGGGGGTGACCAGCCCGTTCTCAAGCGCGATGGTGACGGTGCCGATGGTGCCGTGGCCGCACATCGGCAGGCAGCCCGAGGTTTCGATGAACAGCACTGCAATGTCGCAATCATCCCGCGTCGGCGGGTAAAGGATTGCGCCTGACATCTGGTCGTGCCCACGCGGCTCGAACATCAGACCGGTGCGGATCCAGTCGTATTCGGCCAGAAAATGCGCACGTTTTTCTAGCATGTTCGCGCCCTTGAGCAGAGGCGCGCCGCCGGTGACGAGCCGCACGGGATTGCCGCAGGTGTGGCCGTCGATACAAGGAAATGTGTGTTGCGTCATGTCAGCCTCTAAAAGCGCGCGGGGGAAAAGGGGGTCAGGTCGATGCCGGGGTCTTGGCCGGTCATCAGGTCAGCAATGATGGCGGCGGTGCCCGCCGATTGAGTAAGACCCAGATGCCCGTGGCCGAAGGCGCAGAAGACATCTGGGCGGTTCGGCAGCGCGCCGATGGCAGGCAGGCTATCAGGCAGCGAGGGACGGAAACCCATCCACTGCGTGCCGCCAGACGTGTCGAGCTCCGGCAGGAAGCGCTTGGCTTTTTTCAGCATCGCATCGGCGCGGGCAAAGTTCGGCGGCAGATCGAGCCCGCCCAGCTCCACCGCGCCGCCGACGCGCAGCCCGTTGCCAACTTTGCTGATGACAAAGCCATGGCCGCCGAAAGTGATCTGGCGTTTGAGGTTGAAGGCATCGGTGGTCAGTGTGGTGTTATATCCGCGCTCGGTTTCCAGCGGAATTTTTACGCCAGCGGTTCGCGCCAGATGATGCGAATGCGCGCCAGCGGCCAGCACCACGCGGCCCGGTATCAAGCCGTCAGAGGTCTCGACCCCGCCCGCAACCAAACGTTCGGCGCGGGCTACGGTGATCTCACCACCGCTTGCGCGGAAGCGTTCGGCCATGGCCAGCACATAGTCGCGCGGGTCCGAGATCGACTGCCACTCGGGGGTAAAGGTCGCATGGGTGAAGCTGGGCGCAAGGCCGGGTTGATAGGCCGCGATCTCTTCGTCCTTGAGGTGGGTGAAGGCGATACCCGCCTCTTCGCGAGCCTGCCAACCGGGAAGCGACGCGCGGAACTCGGCTTCGCTTTCATAGACCTGCAACTGCCCATCGTGCCGCAGCATATGGGCAAGGCCGCTTAACTCCAGATGCGGATCGAGTGCGGCTTGCGACAGTTTCATCAGCGCCGTTTGCGCCACGGTCGAAGCCCGCACCTGCGCAGGCCAGCTTGCCTTCCAAAACCGCCACATCCACGGGGCGATCCGCCCGGCATAGCGCGGCGGGACTGACAGCGGCCCCAGCGGATCCAGCAACCACCTGGGTGCCTGCCGGATCATCCGGGGCGAGGCCAGCGGCAGAATCTCGGTGAATGCGAAAGCGCCCGCATTGCCCGCCGACGCGCCCGCTGCCGGGCCTTCGCGGTCAATCACCCGCACGGTCAACCCGCGCGCCTGAAGCGCCAGCGCGATGGACAGGCCCACCACGCCCGCGCCGACGACCGTCACCGGGGTTTGGTTCATTACCGCACGCTCGACAGGAATTGACGGGTCTCTTCTTGCTGCGGATCGCCAAAGATCTGATCCGGCGCGCCGATCTCGGCCATGATGCCCTTGTGGAAGAAGGCCACACGATCCGACACATCGCGTGCGAAACTCATCTCATGGGTGACACAGATCATCGTCATCCCCTCATCTGCCAGCAATTTGAGCGTGTCCAGCACCTCGCCCACCAATTGCGGGTCGAGGGCCGAGGTCACCTCGTCGAAGAGAATGTAATCGGGCGACATGGCCAATGCACGCGCAATCGCCATCCGCTGCTGCTGCCCGCCCGACAGGCGGCTGGGATAGACATCGAGCTTGTCGGCCAGACCCACATGCGAGAGTTGCTGCACCGCGATCTCTTCAGCTTCCTTGCGGGCCATGCCCTTGACCTTGCGCGGGGCCAGCGTGACGTTTTCCAGCACCGTCAGATGCGGGAAGGCGTTGAACTGCTGGAACACGATGCCGATCTTGCGGCGCAGCTTGTTCAGGTCGGTGTCGCGGGCGTGAACCTCGGTCCCGTCGACGACGATGCGGCCACTGTCGATCGGCTCTAGCCCGTTGATGCAGGTCAAGAGCGTCGATTTGCCCGAACCCGACCCGCCGATCACCGAGACGACCTCGCCTTTTTGCACGGTCAGGTCGATGCCCTTGAGCACCTGAAGCGCACCAAAGGATTTGTGGACGTTTTCAATCTCAATCATTTTCTTGCCACCTTTTTTCCAAGCGGCTGCCAAGCCGGGCAATGGGGAAACTGAGCGCGAAGTAAATCGCGCCGGTCACGAGCAGGATGAACATCGGCTCTTGCAGGCGTGTCACCAGAATTTGCGAGGCGCGCAGCAATTCGATGATGCCGAGCCACATCACCAGCGCGCTGTCTTTCATCACGCCGAGCGTCAGGCCGATCCAACTGGGCAGGCCAACACGCAGCGCCATGGGAAAGACGATCTGCGTGAGGTCTTGGCCCCATGTCATGCCGAGCGAGCGCGCCGCACGGCGGGTGACCGAAGGCACCGCCTCAATCGCGCCGCGCACGATCTCGGTGCAATAGGCCGAGGTATAGAGCGCCAGCACGATGCAGGAGGTCACGAAGGGCGAAATCCCCCAGCCCGCGATGGCCTGAAAGGCGTTGGCAAGGATCAATTGGATCAGCAGCGGGACCGAGCGGAAGATATCCAGCACGAAGGTCAGCGGCAGCGCCGCCCATGGGCTGATCTGGCTGCGCAGCACCCCGAAGAACACCCCCAGCAGCGTGCCGCCCACCACCGCGAAGGCGGTGACCGAAAGCGTCACCCCTGCGCCTTTGAGCATGAACAACAGGTCGTTGAAGGTCAGAGCCGTATCAAACATCTATTCTCTTCCTTCAGTAGCGAAACAGGCGGGCCGCAAGCAGCCGTGCGCCAAGCATCACGGTCTTGGCGATCACGTAGTAGATCACCGCCGCCAATGCGAAGAATTCAAAGGTTCGGAAGCTGCGCGCGTTGAGGTCTTGCGTCACCCCGGCGAGATCCGAATTCAGCCCCACCGTGACACCCAGAGAGGTCATCAAGATCGCCCAGATCATCTGGTTCGTCGTCGGCAGGAACGAGATGCGGAACATCTGCGGCAGGATGATCAAGCGAAACGCCTTTGCCTGCCCCATGCCCAGTGACCGCCCGGCGCGCAGCTGCGTGCCCGGAATGGCGCGCATCGCGCCGCGGAACGTCTCGCAAAGGTAGCCCGCGTTGTTAAACGCGATCCCGGCCAGCAGCGCGGCGTAGGGGCTGAGATAGATCCCGAAAGACCCGAGCCCGAAATGCGCCATGTAAATCTGAAACAGCGCCGGCGTGTTGCGCGCCACTTCGACCCATGCGGTCGCAGGCGCCCGCAGCCAGGCCGATTTGGCATCCCGGCCCACGGCCAGCAGCACGGCGATGGCAATGCCGATGAGCATCGACAGGATCGATATTTGCAGCGTGACCAGCGCGCCTTCCAGCATCTCTGGTAAGGCGCGAAAAGCCTGTCGCCATTGAAAGGTATAGTTGCCCATCTCTTGCTCCGATCAGCGGTTATCGGCAGGGGGGCCGCAGGTCGCGGCCCCCGCATTCATCAGCGATAGGCTTTGGCGATGGTCAGATCCGGCGCCTCGCCGCCGACCCATTTGTCGAACAGTTCCTGATAACGGCCCGAGCGCACCTGCTGGTTCACGAAGAGATCGAGGTAGTTCAGCAGACCGTATTCCTGACGCAGGCCGATCAGACCGACATAGTCCACGTCAAAGGGCGCATCGCCCGCGATGGTCAGACCGTCGAACTTGCCGCTCGCCACGATGGAGGAAGCCACGGTGGAGGTTACGACAGTCGCGTCGATCTGGCCTTGGGCCAGCGACAGGAAGACGTCCGCTTGGCTCTGGTAGGAACGGAAGCTGCCTTCGTCCCATGCGTCGACCTGCTCTTCCAGCGCGATGGCCTCGAAAGTGCCCGCGACGGAGCCCACGGTCTTGCCCTTGAGGCTTTCAAAACTGTCGACGCCCGCGTCTTCGCGGGTCAGCACGACGTTGGTGAAGGCGAAATAGGGGACCGAGAAGCCAACGGTCTTGGCGCGCTCCAGCGTGTCGGAGGTGGAGGCGACACCCACATCCGCGCGGCCCGAGACGAGGGCGGGGATACGGTCGGGGAAGGGCGTCTCCACGATCTCGGCTTCGACGCCAAGGGCGGCGGCCAGATCGTTGCAATAGTCCACGTCGAAGCCGACGGGTGTGTTGCTGTCATCGCGCGAGCCCATGGGCGGGAAGTCCAGCACCACCGCGCAGCGCAGCGTGCCCGAAGAAATGATGTCGTCCAGTTTGTCGGCCTGAGCGGCGGTGCCGATCACGGTCGCAGCCACAAGGCTCCCGGCGAGTTGCGTGAATTTCATAGGTATCTCCCTCTTGGGTTGGTCGCCCCCGACTCTCTCTGGACGGGGTGCGGGGTAGTATGAAGGAACAATGTCTTCATTAAAAATACAATATGTATTTTTAACTTTTACCGGCATGTCGACATATTTTTGATACATTCCTGCCTTGCCAGCATGGTCGTGAAAAAGCAGCCGGTTGGGCGGCTCCCCCACGGCGTAGCAAATGCGAAAAGCCGGGCGCGCGGCCCGGCTTTTGCGATCTAAATTTATTCCGCTGCGTCTTCCGGCAGCAGCGCCTCGGGCAGGTTCTGATAGGACACGGGCCGCAGGAAACGGCGGATCGACAGGGTGCCCACGCTGGTCGCGCCGAAGTTGGTGCTGGCCGGATACGGCCCGCCATGCACCATGGAATCCACCACCTCGACACCTGTCGGGAAACCGTTGGCCAACAGGCGACCCGCCTTGCGCTCTAGCACCGGCATGAGGTCGCACGCGGCGTCGACATCCGCGTCATCCATATGCAGGGTGATGGTCAATTGCCCGTCCAGTTCCAACGCCAGCGCGCGCATCTCTTCCAGCGAAGAGACCCGCACCACCAATCCGAGAGGGCCAAAGACCTCTTCATGCAGCGCCGGATTGGCCTTGAACTCTTCGCCCGTGGTTTCGAAGAGCGCAGGCGCGGCGGTGCGGCCTTCGCTGTCGGCCAGATGCACCTGGCGCAGGCTTGGCGCGGATTTGAACTTGTCCCGCCCTGCGCAATAGGCCTCCGCGATACCGTCCGTCAGCATGACCTGCGGAGCCACGTCTTGCAGCGCTGTGGCCGCGTTGTGCACGAAGGCGTCGGCGCCCTGCCCGTCAATCACCACGGCGATGCCGGGATTGGTGCAGAACTGGCCCGCGCCCATGGTCAGCGATGCCGCCCAGCCCTTGCCAAGCTCCTCGGCCCGTGCCGCCATCGCGGCGGGCAGCATGAACATCGGGTTGACCGAGCCCAACTCGCCGAAGAAGGGGATCGGCTCTGGCCGCGCGGCGCAAAGATCGAAGAGCGCCCGCCCCCCGGCGAGCGAGCCGGTGAAGCCCACGGCCTTGATCAGCGGATGCTGCACCACGGCCTGCCCCACGGCGCGGTTGCCACCTTGGATCAGCGAGAAGACCCCGCGCGGCATGCCGCAGCTTTCCACGGCCGCATGGATCGCTTCGGCCACGATCTCTCCGGTGCCGGGATGGGCGGAGTGGCCTTTGACCACGACCGGGCAGCCCGCCGCCAGCGCCGCTGCAGTGTCACCGCCCGCCACCGAAAAGGCCAGCGGGAAGTTCGACGCGCCAAAGACGGCCACGGGGCCGATGGGGCGCTGCACCATGCTGATCGCGGGCCGAGGGGCGGGCTGGCGTTCGGGCATGGCGGCATCGAAGCGGCGGTCGAGGTAGTCACCCTTTTCGATATGCGCCGCGAACAGGCGGAGCTGGCCCACGGTCCGGCCCCGCTCCCCTTCCAGCCGCGCTTCGGGCAGACCGCTTTCTTGGCTGCCGATCTCGGTGATCTCGGCCCCGCGGGCGTCGATCTCATCGGCGATGGCGTTGAGGAATTTGGCACGGGTCGCGCGGCTGGAATAGCCATAGCCCCAAAACGCCGCTTCGGCGGCTTCGCAGGCTTGGTCGACCAGTTCCACCGTGCCGACCGAGAAGTCATGCGCCGGCCCATGGGCGGGGCTAGAGCTAAAGCGGTCATCCGTGGCGATCCATTCGCCAGCGATCAGGTGTTTGCCGTGGGGGGTAAAGGCCATCGTCTATCCTTTCATGCGGGCCGCGGCCCGGTGTCAGCTTGCGTCTCTCCGCATCTGCATACATGATGTATGCATGATTGCAACCCAAGCCCTGCAAGGATCCAGATGGCCGACACAACCCTCTCCCACGATGACCTGACCGCGATGGTCATTCGGATTTTCCAAGGCGCGGGCCTGTCGCCCCTGAATGCCGCAGCCCTCGCGCGGGTGATCGTCGCGGGCGAAGGCGATGCCTGTAAATCCCACGGCATCTACCGGATCGAAGGCTGCCTGCGCACGATCAAGGCGGGCAAGGTGGTGCCCGACGCGGTGCCACGGGTGCATCATGACGACAGCGCCGTGGTGCGCGTGGACGCGGGCGGCGGGTTCTCCAACGCTGCTTTCGAAGCAGGCGCGCCGGTGCTGGCAGAGCGTTGCCGCACCACCGGGATCGCCGCCATGGTGATCAACGATTGCACCCATTTCGCCGCGCTCTGGCCCGAGATCGAGGCGCTGACCGAGATGGGCCTCGCGGCCATGGCCATGTGCCCCAGCTATGCCAGCGTCGCCCCCTCGGGCGGAACCGACCCCTTGATGGGGACCAACCCTTTCGCCTTTGGCTGGCCCCGGGAAGGGGGCGACCCTTACGTTTTTGACTTCGCCACCAGCGTCGCCGCGCGGGGGGAGATCGAATTGCACCGCCGCGCGGGCACGCCCCTGCCCGAAGGCTGGGCCATCGCCCCCGATGGCAGCCCGACGACCGACCCCGAAGCCGCCCTCGCCGGGGCTATGTTGCCCTTCGGCGGACACAAAGGCTCTGCCATCTCGACCATGATCGAATTGCTTGCCGGGGTGATGATCGGTGACCTGACCAGCCCCGAGGCGCGCCACGCCTTGGGCTCCCTCACCCTTGCGCCCGCGCATGGCGAATTGATCATCGCCTTCGACCCCAAAACGTTTGCCGCACGCCGCCCCGGCGATCCCTTCGCGCGGGCGGAAACCCTCTTTAATGCGATCACTGGCCAAGGCGCGCGGTTGCCCTCGCAGCGCCGCTTTAAGGCGCGTGCCGAGACGCGGGCCGAGGGGATTCCCCTGACGGATGCCGAGATGCGCAGCCTTGAGCGCTTGCTGGCCGAAGGGCTCGACGCCGTCTGACCCCCTCCGCGTGCCACCCTCCCGCGGGGGTGGGGCGCGGTCCCGCCCCAAACCCGCTTCAAAGCGCCGCAAAATCTTGCCGCCACCGCAGGGCGATTATCACAAAAAAGCGGCGATCCTACGGAAATCAAGGCGAAATTTTTTGCAGCCCCCGCCGCGCAGCAGGCGGATCGGCGGTTTTCCGCGCTGCCCTGCGGCATTCCGCTGATAGTTGCAATAACAAGTTTCCAGCCTCCGCAAAAAGATTAGATAGGGAAAAAATTGCACACTCCTAACGTGTCTTCTGAGGTATTGTTTTGCCGAATTTCCCGACTGCACGACCGATTGAACAGCGGTCCGAAACCCTAGAACGCCGCCAGTTCCTCACCCTCTCCGCCGCGTCCTTTGCCGCCGCGCTCATGCCGCGGCACAGCGCGGCGCAGGAGGTGCCCGCCGCCTCCTTCACCTTCGACGCACTGGTCGAAGATATGCGGCGATTGGCCCAGACCTCCTATATGGCCCCGAAGCCTGTCGAAGGCTTCCTTGCCGAACTGGATTACGACGCCTACCAACGCATCCGGTTCCGGCCCGAGCAGGCCCGCTGGCAGGAAAAGGGCGTGGCCTTCAGGCTGCACGCCTTCCACCCCGGCTGGCTGTTCAAGGAAGCGGTGAAGATCAACGAGGTCCGGGGCGACGCGGTGGAACCGATGGGCTTTACCACCGCCGATTTCGAGTATGACGACGAAGAACTCGCCAAGTCGATCCCGCCCAATGCCGAGATGCCGGGCGTCGCCGGTTTCCGCCTGCACACCCCGCTTAACCGGGCCGATATTTTCGATGAATTGATCGTCTTCCAAGGGGCGAGCTATTTCCGCGTCTTGGGCAAGGACACGCTCTATGGGCTGAGCGCGCGGGGATTGGCCGTGAACACCGGCCTGCCGGAAGGTGAGGAATTCCCCCGCTTCAGCGAGGTTTGGCTGCGCCGCCCCGAACCGGGCGACGATAGCGCCACGATCTATGCCGCGCTCGACAGCCCTTCGGTGACCGGGGCCTATCAATTCGTGATCACACCGGGCGAAGACACCACCGTCGAAGTCACCATGCGGCTCTTCCTGCGCGAAGACATCAAACAGCTTGGCATCGCGCCGCTGACTTCGATGTTTTTGCACAATGGCGCGGATAAGGGGAATTTCGACGACTTCCGCCCCGCGGTGCATGACAGCGAAGTCTTGGTGCTGAACACAGGCAAGGATACCACCCTCTGCCGCCCGCTGAACAATCCGCCGCGTTTGGCGAGTTCCTATTTCGGGGCGCAGAACCCGCGGTCTTTCGGGCTGGCGCAGCGCAACCGGGACTTTGAGCATTACCTCGACGCGCAGGCCCATTACGAACGCCGCCCCTCGCTGATGATCGAACCCATGGGCGACTGGGGCAAAGGCACGCTGCGGCTGGTCGAGATACCTTCGGATCTGGAAGGCAATGACAATATCGTGGCCTATTGGATCCCCGAAGGGGAGACCCGCGCGGGCGATGAACTGGCCTACGGCTACCGCATGCACTGGGGGATGACCCCGCCGGGCGCGACGCCGCAGACCCTTGGCCGCGTGGTGCGGCTGCGCTCGGGTCATGGCGGGGTGGCAGGTGTTGAGGCAGACACCGAGACCCGCAAATTCGTCATCGACTTCGCAGGCGGACAGCTCAGCGATATGCCGAGCGACGCCAAGCTTGAACCCGTCACCAGCGCACAAAACGGCGAGATCGTGGAGGCGATCCTAAGCCGGGTGGATGGCAGGGACGAATGGCGGCTGGTGCTGGAACTGCGCGCCGAGCCTGATGCCATCGTCGAGATC
This sequence comes from Sulfitobacter sp. 1A15106, assembly GCF_043556995.1. Taxonomy (NCBI): domain Bacteria; kingdom Pseudomonadati; phylum Pseudomonadota; class Alphaproteobacteria; order Rhodobacterales; family Roseobacteraceae; genus Sulfitobacter; species Sulfitobacter sp. 1A15106. The sequence continues at coordinate 32,049 of NZ_JBIFFM010000008.1, forward strand.
AAGGCAGTTCTATCGGGATATGACCGCAATCTGACAGAGACATGGGTGTACCAATGGATCAACGCATGACCCTTCAAGACGCGACGACCCCCACTTCCGCAATGGCTGGCGAGGCCGAGAACTGGATGCCGCTCGCCGCCCCGCTTGCGATGCCACGGCAGAGCTTGGAGCGGCGCGGCCATCTGGCCGGGCTGGCCGACCTTGCGCGGGCATTTCTGCTGCGGCGTAAGGCCTGAGTTCCATGGCACCCCAGCACAGGCAGATCGCGGCGGATGGCCCGACCCGTTTTGCACGGGCGGTCGCCCTGCTGTTGTCGCTCGGCTCCGCAGCCCTTGCCGCGACCCTTTTGGCGGAGGCGGCGGCGCGGGATGGGTTCAGCGGCTGGGACGGCCTCCGCGCCCTGCTCGTTTTCGCCACCACCGCTTGGTTGGCTTGGGGCGCGTCGCTAGCGTTAATCGGGCTCTTCGGCGGCAGATCAACACCGCCCCGCCCCGCGCTTGAGGCACCCCAGCCGCGCACGGTGATCGCGGTGCCCATCTGCAACGAAGACCCGCTCACCACCTTCGCCCGCATCGCCGCGATTGACCGCTCCGTCGCCCGGGCCGGGGTTACGGCGGATTTTGTCGTTCTGTCGGACACACGCGATGACGCGCTGGCCGGGAAAGAGCAATTCGCCTTCGCCCGCCTGCTGCGCGAGACCGAGGGCCAAGGCCGCATCTTCTACCGCAGGCGGCAGGACAATGCGGGCCGCAAGGCGGGCAATATCGAAGAGTTTATCCGCAGCTACGGCGGGGCCTATGACTTTGCCGTGATCCTTGACGCCGACAGTCTGATGGAGGGCGAGACGATCCGCGCCATGATCGCGCGGATGCAGGCCGATCCGCAGTTGGGGCTCTTGCAAACCCTGCCCAAGATCATCGGCGCGCGGTCTTTCTTTGGCCGCGCCTTGCAGTTCGCCTCGTGGTTCCACGGGCCGATCTTCACCCGTGGCCTTGCCCGCATGCAGGGGGCGACGGGGCCGTTTTGGGGCCATAACGCAATCATTCGTGTCCGCGCCTTTGCCGAAAGCTGTGGCCTGCCCGAACTCTCAGGCCCGCCACCCTTGGGCGGGCATATCCTGAGCCACGATTATGTCGAGGCGGCCTTGCTCGCTCGCGCCGGTTGGAAGGTCGAGGTGGATGAGACCTTGGGCGGCTCCTTTGAGGAGGGGCCGGAAAACGTCCTCTCCTTCGCGCGGCGCGAGCGGCGCTGGTGCCAAGGCAACCTGCAACATGCGCGGCTGATCTTTGCGCCCGGCTTGGCGGGGTGGAGCCGGTTCGTCTTTCTGCAGAATGTGACTGCCTATGTCGTCTCGCTTCTCTGGGCGGCCTTTCTCATCACCTCGGCGATCAGCACGCTCTACGCGCCGCCGCCGGAGTATTTCCCCGGCCCCTATCAGCTTTTCCCCGTCTTCCCCGATACCAGCGCACGCGAGATCACGCTGCTGGCCTTGGGCGTGCTGGGGCTGTTGGTTGTGCCAAAGCTGCTGATCCTGATCCATGCGCTTCTGACCGACCGCGCGCGCGACTTTGGCCGCGCTTTGCGGATGGCGCTCTCGGTGCTGACCGAGATTGTGCTGACCACGCTTCTGGCCCCTTTGATGCTGCTCTATCACAGCCGCGCGGTGATGCAGGTCCTCTCGGGCCAAGACGGCGGCGGGCCCGCCAACCAACGGAACGAGGGCCAGTTGAGTTTGGCCGATGGCTGGACGGCGGGCCGGTGGATCGTGTTCGTTGGGGCGGTGATCCTCGCGGCGGTGCAATGGGTCGCGCCGGATCTGACCGTCTGGCTGCTGCCCGTCGCGGTCCCGATGCTGCTGGCGCCGCTGCTCATCGCCTGGACCTCCCGCCCCCTGCCCCGCAGGCTTTTCGCCGTGCCCGAGGATGCCGCGCCGCGCGATGTCGTCGCGGAATACGACAGTATATGCGATGTCTGGCGGCTGACGTGGAATGACGAGCATCTTATGCCAGAACCCAAAGCGGCGGAACTGACCCATGCCACCGCCTAACACCGGGCTATCGCCCGCCGCGCTGGCTGCCGGCGCGGCTCCAAAATCCGCCCGCGATCCGCGCATCGACCTGTTTCGCGGGCTGGCGCTGGTGATGATTTTCATCAACCACGTGCCGGGCAACCCCTATGAGACCCTGACCATCCGCAACCTCGGTTTCGCCGACGCGGCGGAGGCGTTCTTCCTCATGTCCGGCATCGCCGCGGGCTTGGCCTATACGCCTCGTTTCATCGCGCGAGGCAGGGTGCGCCACGGCCTCTGGCGCGCCATCGCCCCACTGTGGAAACGGGCGTGGTCGCTTTATGTGGTGCAACTTCTGCTCTCAGCAGTGGCCTTAGCCATCTTCGCCGCCGCCTTCCAGATCACGACAGAGGCCGCCTTCCTGACCAAGGTCAACATGCGCCAGGTCTTTCAAAACCCGACCCAAAGCGTGATCGGCATTCCGCTTTTGACGCATCAGTTCGGCTATGTGAACATCCTGCCCGCCTATTCCGTCTTGCTGGTCTGCGCCCCGGCGGCGATCATGCTGGGGCTGCGCTGGCCGCGCCTGCTTCTCGCGCTGTCGCTGTTGCTTTGGCTGCTGACGGGTGTCTTCCGGCTGAACCTGCCGAACTACCCCAACCCGGGCGGCTGGTTCTTTAACCCTTTGGCATGGCAAGCGATCTTTGTCTGCGGATTGCTGGTGGGCCTAAGCCAGCGGCAGGGCTACCGCTTTTTCCCGAACTCGCAGGCGCTGTTCTGGCTGTCCGTCGCCGTCCTGCTGGGCGTCCTCGCATGGCGCTATGTGCCGGGTTTGGGCCGTTTTCTGAACCTGCAAATGCATCATCTGAGAGAGGCCGGGGTGCCCTTCAATATCACTTCGCATGACAAGACCTATCTCTCCGCCCCGCGGTTCGTTCATATCTTGGCCCTGGGATATTTCCTGTCACAGTTGCAGATCGTCACCCGCCTTTCGGCCCATGCCGTGGCCAGCCCCATCCGGCTGCTCGGTCGGCATGGTCTGCTGGTCTTTGCCAGCGGCACCGTTCTGGCGCTGATCTGTCAGGTTGCGATGATGGCGCGGCCCGAAGCGCTGTGGATGCCGTGGGTTCTGCCTGTTGTCGGAACGGCGGCGCTCTATGGGATAGCCTGGGTTGCAGAGACCTCGCGGCAGGTGCTTGCCGCACCGGCTGAACCCGCACCCGCCTCGCTTAAAGCACAAACCGTAGAAGCCGCCCCGTAGCCTTCACCAACGCCGATCGTCGCTGCGCCCCCATTTGCGCCACGCAAGCCATGCAAGCCCCAGCCCGCCCGCGATCAGCGCCATGTGCCGCGGGCGAATGCCGCGTCCGGTGGCGGTGTTTTCGCCCGGATGGTAGCGCGGGTCGAGCAAGCGGGTATTGGCGAGAAAACCACCGATGACAGTCTCGCTGCCCCGGAACACCGCACGCAGGCCACGGCCCTTCTTGCGGTTGAGGGCTTCAATGGTCCCAATCATCGACTTCTTCTCTTCCATCACCTCGGCCACACGTTCGAGCGGCAGGCCGAGGTGTTCGGCAATCAAGCGGGTTCTGAACCCTTCGATCACCTTCGCCGGGTGTTCGATCGCCACGTCACACTCGGTATCAAACCCCATGGAACGGTTGTTGAGGTTGCTGGAGCCGAGGCGCAAAAGATGATCGTCGATAATCATGATCTTCGCATGAACATAGATCGGCTCCCCCTCCTCGGTGACGGGGAAATAGATGCGAAAGCGATTTTGGTGATCGGCGCGTTTCAGGTCTTCCACAAGCCGCTCACGCAGCACATGCATGGCGTCATCTTCCAACTGGGATTCCGCATCGCGCGGGTTGATGATGACGACCTCCGGCCCATCCTCTTCGGCCAAACGCGCCTTGAGCGCATCACAGACCGAGGCGGCAGCGAGGTACTGCGATTCAATATAAATATAGTCACGCGCCGATTGGATCCCTGCGATATAGAGCCGTTCGATCTCATTGATCATCGGCTCTTCGTCAAACGGCGGCTCCGTCCGGGCGATGCCCACATCGACGTTTTCGGCATCAATCGGCAGGTCTTCGGGCCATTCGGACATGGGCGCATCATCAGGGCGGGCGATCTCATCCCCCGTGGCGCGGAACCAACGCCGACGCGAAAGCTCACCCAAGGCCGCCGCGGCGGGGCCGGACATGGCCGAGGTCGCGTCATGCCAAGGGTCAGAGGGCGTGCCATCCTTGCGCAGGCGGCGCGGGTCGTGCGGCAGGTGGTCGGGCGTGTCCCAGCGGTCTTCGGTCGCGTCGATCCCGCCGCAAAAGGCCAGAGCATCGTCGGCCACGACGATCTTTTGGTGGTGGCAGGCGCCGAAGGGGTGATGGCCGTCTAACGCGAAGTGAATCCGGTCGCCGCCGAATAGGCTGAGCGCCAGTGAGGGCACCAACCGTCCCGGCGCGGCCAGCACAGCGCCGTTCCATTTCAGCAGGTAGACATGCAGATCCGGCGTCCGCTCCACCACCGCCTCGACAAAGGCGCCAAGCTGGTTGGGATAGCCGTCGGGCGCATTGCCGTCTTCGTCACTTTCGCCCGGCAGCATCTCAAGCTCGAAATCGAAATCCCAGCCGATCAGCATCAACTGCTGGCGCGCCCCGAGGAAAATCTCGCGCAGGACCCGGAAATAATCCGCCGCATCGACAATAAGGCCAAACCGCTCGGCCCGGGCGACGCGCCATGTGGTCTTGTCATTGAACAGGCTTTGGCTGTTCGCCCCTTGGGTCGACTCCGCGTGGTTCGCCTTTGCCATATCCAAATCGCCCTGCACGTTTTCGCCCCTTTCCACTCAATCCTACATGACTAAACGCCCATTGTAGCGCGAAGTTGCATCGATGCGTAAATATCGGGCAGGCTCAGACCGGCTGCGCCTCAGACAGCTCAGCCTGAAGCCGGGCTTCTTCGGCGGCTTTGGGCGTGGTGAACCGCGCCAGCAGGAAATAGGCGACCGGGGTGAGATAGAGGGTCGAGAGCGTGGCCATGCCCAGCCCCCCGACGATCACCCAGCCGAGCGCCTCACGCGCCTCGGCCCCCGCGCCCGAGGACAGGATCAGCGGCACGCCCCCCAGCACGGTCGAGGTCATAGTCATCATCACTGGACGCAGGCGGATGGTAGAGGCGCGAAAGATCGCCTCGTGGATATCCGCCCCCTGATCGCGCAATTGGTTGGCGAACTCGACGATCAAAATCCCGTTCTTGGCCATGATCCCGATCAACATGACCAGCCCGATTTGGCTGTAAACGTTCAGGCTCTGCCCCGTCATCAGCAGCGCGAAGATCGCGCAGGCAAGGCCCAGAGGCACCGTGGCCATCACCACGATGGCAGAGATGAAGCTTTCGAACTGCGCTGCGAGGACTAGGAAAACCACGAGGATCGCAAAGCCGAAGGTCACGAAAAGCCCCGAACTGGTTTGATCCAACGCGGCGGCCTCGGCCAGCGGCACGATCAGGTTTTCATCGTCCAACACCTCTTGCCCCACCGCGCGCACCTGTTCCAGCGCATCGCCCAGTGACAGGCCCGGCGTCAGCCCGGCGGAAATCTCGACCGAGCGGTTCTGCCCTTCCCGGTCCAACTCGGGCGCAACGGCGCGCTCTTCAAGGGTGACAAAACTGGCCAGCGAAATCATCTGCCCGTTGCCCGATTGGACAAAGACGTTTTCAAGGTCGCGCGGATCGTTCACCGGGTCCGAGGTCGACAGCATCTGCACGCCATAGCTGGTGTCGTCGATAAAGACCGATGCCACCTCGCGCCCGTCGAGCATGGCCTGCAAAGCCTGCCCCAGCCCAGTGATATCGACGCCCAAGTCAGCGGCAAGCGTCCGGTCGATCTGCACGAAAAGCTGCGGCTGCGTGCGTTCATATTCCAGCCGCACCTGCCCCATCGCGGGGTTCGTACTCAGCCGGTCCACCATCGCCTGCGCGACCAGCGACAGTTGTTCGTAATTATTCCCGGTGATCGCGAAAGACAGCCCCCGCCCCGCGCCGCGAATACCGAGGGAATTGGGTTGGATTGCAAAGGCCCGCACGCCCACGATGCCGCGCAGCTTGCCGTTGATCTCGCCCACAATCTCATCTTGGCTGCGCGCGCGGTCTTCCCAACCGGCGAGCGTGAACACCATGAAACCCCGATTGTCCGCGCCAAACCCGGTGATGGAGAAGATATTCGTCACCTCTCCGGCCTCTTGCAGCGGGGTGATCAGGTCTTCGATCTCACGCATCTTGCTTTGGGTATAATCAAGCGAGACGCCCTGCGGGGCCGAGACGCTGAGCAGCGCCACGGCGCGATCTTCGCGCGGGGTCAGCTCTTGCCGGATCTCGCCCGAGACCAGCACCGCCGTCAGCGCGACGAAGGCCGCGATCAGCACCACGACATAGGGCATCGCCAGCGCCCATCTAAGCGTCGCCGCATAGGCGCGGTACAGCAGGTTGCCAAGCCACACGACAGGGCCGCGCGGGTTCTCGGCCGCGGGTTTGGTCAAAAGGCGGCTCGCCAAGACCGGGCAAAGGCTGAGCGCCACGACCGAGGACAGCATCACCGCGATGGCGAGGGTAAAGCCAAACTCCCGAAACAGCCCACCCGCCTGTCCGGGCAGGAACGACAGCGGGATAAAGACCGCCGCCAGCGTGGCCGTGGTAGTGACGACCGCAAAGAAGACCTGCGAGGTGCCCAACACCGCCGCGGCGCGTGGCCCCATGCCCGCTGCCCGTTGGCGCACGATATTCTCCAGCACCACAATCGCGTCATCCACGACCATCCCGGTGGCCAGAACCAGCGCCAGAAGGGTCAGGATGTTGATCGAAAAGCCCACCAGATAGATCGCCGCCAAAGTGCCGATCAGCGCCACGGGCAGGGTCAGCGCCGGGATCAGCGTGGCGCGGAAATCACGCAGGAAGACAAAGATCACCGCCACCACGATGCCCACGGCAAAGGCCAGCGTTGAGAGCACCTCGCGGATCGAGCCTGAGATAAAGGTCGCATCGTCCGAGGTCACGAAAATCTGCACGTCTTCGGGCAGGGTTTCGTTCAACTCCCCCACCACGGCACGCACATCGCGCGAGATCTCAAGCGTGTTCGACGTGGCCTGCCGGATGATGCCAATGCCGAGGCCCAATTGCCCATTGGCGCGCAGAATCGTCTCCCCTTCGGCGGGGCCGAGCGTGACGCTGGCGACATCGCCGAGCCGGACGTTCTGCTTGATCTCCATCGCCTCGAACGCCTGTGTGGTGACAACGCTGGCCGTGGTGCGCACGTTGATCGACTGACGGTCGCCCGCCAGATCACCCGCGGGCGCGTCATAGGCCACATCGGCCAAGGCGCGCTGGATGTCGCCCAAGGTCAGGCCCCGGCTGGCCAGTTCCAACTGGTCGATATCGACGCGGAAAAACGGCTCGCGGTCCCCGTAGACCTGCAAATCCGCCACCCCGTTGACCGAGATCAGCCGGTCCTCGACGCGGTCCTGCACCAGTTTGGTCAACTCCTCCGGCGAGCGGCCCATGGAGGTTACGGCGATGCGCATGACCGGTTGGGCATTGGCATCGGCCTTGACAATCTGCGGCTGGTCCGCCCCCTCGGGCAATTGGTTCACGATCCGCGCCACCGCATCGCGCACATCGGTCGCGGCCACGTCAATATCGGTGCTGTCGTTGAACTCCAAGGTGACCCGGCTGCGGCCAAACCGCGAGTTCGATGAGATCGCCCGCACGCCCGAGACCCGGCCCAAGGCCCCTTCGATCCGCCCCGTGAGCTCCTGATCGACGGATTCCGGGGAGGCGCCCGAGAAGGTCGTGGTGACCGTGACCACGGGCCGGTCGACATTGGGCAGTTCGCGGACCTCCGCGCCAAAAAGCGCGGCGATGCCCGCCAGCACGATCAGCGCGTTGAGCACGAAGGCGAGGATCGGGCGGCGCACAAAAAGCGCGGTGCCTGAGGCGGTGCTCGCGGGCGGCGTGGCGTCTTCGGTCGGGGCGGCGCTCATAGGGTTGTCTTCTCAGCCGGGGCGGCATCTGATTGCACGCTGCCCGCGCGGTTGACCTCGCGCACCTCGCCGCCTTCGCGCAGGGTTTGCACGCCTTCGGTCACCACCACATCATCGGCGGTTAGATCATCCGACAGGACGAGCACCGAATTGCTGTTGCGCTGTGCGATCTCGACCGCGACTTGATGCGCCTTGCCCTCCCGTACCGTCCAGACAAACGGCCCGTCCGAAGACCATTGCACTGCCAGCGGCGGGATCGCCAGAAACGGATCGCCCACAAAGGTCAGGCTGACCGAAAAGGCCATGCCCGCGCGCAGCTGGTCGCCTTCGTTCGGCACGCGGCCCTGCACCAGAAGCGTGCGGCTGGCACGGTCGATCACGCTGTCGATGGCGCTGACTTCGCCCGTCAGGGTCAAATCGCGCATGCCGAGCGGGGTGACGGTGATTTCCTTGCCCAAGGAGAGCTTGCTCACCACCCGCTCAGGCACGCGGAAATCAATCAGGATCTCGCTGCGGTCGGTGATGGTGGCGAGTTGATCCTGCGCATTGACGCGGTCGCCTTCTTCGATATCGGTGATCCCCACCCAGCCTGAGATCGGCGCGAGGATGCGGCGTTGCGACAGATCGAACTGCGCTTGGCTGAGCGCAAGCTCGGCGCTTTGCAGGGCCAATTCCGTCTCGCGCAAGCGCACTTCGCTGACCGCGCCGGTGTTTTGCAACCGCTCCACCCGGTCTTGCTCGGTCTGGGCGTTTTCGAGCTGCAATTCGGCTTGCTTCAGGGCGATCTGCTCGGCCTCATTCTCCAATAGGGCCACAACGGTGCCCGCCTCGATCAACTGCCCGGCGGGCAGGTTGAGATCGGTGATGACCCCTACGGCGTTGGAGCGCAATGTGACGGAGCGGCGCGCGCGCCCGTCGCCAATGGCGGTGATCCGGTCGGCCAAAGTCTCTTCGCTGACCCCGGCGGTGACGACCAGCGACGGCCCGCCGCCGCCCCAGCCCCTGCCAGAGGATTGTGGCGCCTCCGCGACCTCCTCGATCCTCAGAAAATCGAGCAAGCCGGTCTCCGCCACATAGGGGCGGGAGGCGGGGACATAGGTTAACATCGCGTAGAGACCCGCAACGAGAACCAGCAGAAATACGAAAAATTGGCGCAGGGCTTTCACGGGGGATGCGCTTTCAAAATATGTTACGAGGCGCATAATTGAGCATCGGCCCCAAAAAGGCACGTCAATTCTGCTTGATCAATGGCTGGGCATTCCCCGAAGGGGCCGCTGGCTGCTAGCACTATGGCGCGGAAGCCTGCCCTGTGGAAGGGCAATGGGGTTGATTACTAGAAATTCCGTTTCCGCCGCACATATTCTGGCCCAAGCCGGATCAAAGACCAAGGGGACATCATGCGCGCGACGGTTCTACCACTGGCGACACTGCTACTGGGCTTTTCGCTTTTGCAGATGAGCAACGGGTTGCAGGGCACGCTTTTGGCCGTGCGCGCGGGGCTTGAAGGGTTTGGCGGGGCGACCACCGGCCTCATCATGTCGGGCTTTTTCGCGGGGCTGAGCGTAGGCTCCTTCGTGGCACCCCGGCTGATCAGCGGGGTGGGCCATATCCGCACCTTTGCAGCACTCGCCTCTGTCGCCTCCGCCGCGGCGCTGATGCATTTGGCTTTCATCGACCCGTGGGTCTGGATCGCGGTGCGCTGCCTCACCGGTTTTGCCTTTGCCGGGTTGATCATCGTGACGGAAAGCTGGCTCAACGCCTCCGTCAGTTCTGCGCAGCGGGGCAAATTGCTCGCGGTCTACGGCATGGTCGGCATGGCCTCAGGTGCGGCGGGACAGTTTCTGCTGAACCTCGGGGATCCGGCTGAGTTCATCCTCTTCGTGCTCGTCTCCATCGTGATGTCGCTGTCGCTGGTGCCAATTTCGCTTAGCCGTGTAGAGGGGCCGCGCTCAGAAGGCGCGCAGGAACCGCCTTCGCTGCGCCGACTGTGGGGGCTGTCGCCCTACGGGGCGGTCAGCGCGGGACTGGTCGGGGCCTCTATCGGGACGTTCTACGGGCTGGCACCGCTCTTCGCGCAGGAGATGGGCTATACCCAAGCGCGCATCGCCCTGCTGATCGCGGCCTTCACCATCGGCGGGCTGATGCTGCAATTCCCGTTGGGCTGGGTTTCCGACCGGATGAGCCGCCGGGGCTTGGGCGTCGGACTGGCTGTGGCGGGCGGTGCTTTGATGATGCTGACCCTGCCGATCCCCGCCCCTTCGGGGTCGATGTTGCTGGTGCTGGGCTTTGCCATCGGCGGGCTGGTTCTGCCTGCGCAATCCATCGTCATCGCCCATGTCAACGACCGCGCCCCCGGCTCGGCGGTGGTGGCCGTCTCGGGCGGGCTGGTGCTGATGCAGGGGATTGGCGCCGCAATCGGACCGCTGCTGGCGGGTGTGCTGCTGGATACGCTGGGTCCGCGCGGCCTGCCGCTGGCGCTTGGCGGTTTTCAGTTGACCATCGTGGCATGGGGGCTGCTGCGCATGACCCTGCGCAGCGATCCCGAAACCCAAGAGCGTCACGCGGCACCGCCGCTGACCCCCAACTTTGTCGAAGGCGAGCTGAGCCGCGAGGAATAGCGCGGCTTAGCTCTGGGGCCAGCTCTTCGGCACGTTGCTGCGCAGCTCTTCCAGCCACGGGGTGGCGACGGAGTCCGACGGCGCGCGCCAGTCCCCGCGCGGCGACAATGCCCCCCCGGCGCTGACCTTAGGCCCATTCGGCAGAGCCGAACGCTTGAACTGGCTGGTGGCAAAGAAGCGATGCAGGAATTTTTCGAGCCAATGGCGGATCGTCTTCAGATCATAGGCGTTGCGTTTGCCCTGCGGAAAGCCCTCAGGCCAGCGCCCCGCCTCGACATCATGCCAAGCGTGCCACGCCAGAAAGGCCACCTTTGACGGGGCGAGCCCGTAGCGCATGGTGTGAAAGAGGAAGAAGTCGTTCAACTCATAGGGGCCGATCATCGACTCCGTGCTTTGAATCTCTTCATCTTCGCCCGCGGGCACCAGTTCGGGCGAAATCTCGGTGTCCAGAATGGCTTGCAGAACCTTGTCCGTCTCAGCGTCGAACTGGCCCGAACGGGTGGCCCAACGGATAAGATATTGGATCAGCGTTTTCGGGACGCCGGTGTTCACGGCATAGTGGCTCATCTGGTCGCCCACGCCATAGGTGCACCAGCCAAGCGCCAGTTCGCTTAGATCACCGGTGCCGATGACAAAGCCCTGCCGCTGGTTGGCGAGCCGGAAGAGATAATCGGTGCGCAGCCCGGCTTGGACGTTTTCAAAGGTGATGTCATAGACCGGCTCCCCGTCTGAGAAGGGGTGATCCATATCCTCAAGCATCTGGCGCGCGGCGGGGCGAATGTCGATCTCATCCGCGGTGATGCCCATGGCCTGCATCAATTTCCACGCGTTGGATTTGGTGCCCTCGGAGGTGGCGAAGCCCGGCATGGTAAAGCCGAGGATCCGGTCGCGCGGAATGCCCATACGGTCACAGGCTTTTGCCGCCACGATCAGCGCATGGGTCGAATCCAACCCGCCGGAAATGCCGATGACCATGGTCTTGCCCTTGGTCGCCTCAAAGCGGCGGCGCAGCCCTTCGACCTGAATGTTGAACGCCTCGTAGCAGTCTTGGTCAAGATGGCTTTCGCGGTTCGGCACATAGGGGAAACGACGCAAGGGGCGGATCAGCCCGGCGTTCTCGTGATGCGGCTGATGGGCAAAGGTCACCCGGCGGAATTCCGGCGCGCGGTGCCGCGCGGCGTCATGGAAACTACCCGTCCGCATCCGCTCGGACTGGATACGCCCGCAATCTACATCGGCGATGGTCAGTTCCGGCTCCAGCGGGAAACGGGTGGATTCGGCCAGAAGATCGCCCAACTCATGGATCATCCCCTGCCCATCCCACGCCAGATCGGTCGTGCTCTCCCCCGGCCCGGCGGCGGAGTACACATAGGCCGCGAAGGCGCGCATGGATTGCGACCGGCAGAGCAGGTGACGGTCAGAGGATTTGCCGATCACGATGTTGGAGGCCGAGAGATTGGCGAGGATCAAGGCGCCCCCGAGAGCCGCATCCGCCGAGGGCGGCGCCGGCGTCCAGAGGTCTTCGCAAATCTCGGCATGGAAGATCAGACCGGGCAGATCCGTCGCCTCAAAAATCAGGTCATCGCCAAAGGGCACTCGCCGGCCCGCGACGGTGATCTCTCCGCCGGTGTCCCGGCCATGGGCGAACCAGCGTTTCTCATAGAACTCGCGGTAATTGGGCAGGTAGGATTTCGGCACCACGCCCAGCACCTGCCCGCGTGAAATGGCGATGGCGCAATTATAAAGCCGCCCCTCACGGCGCAGTGGCGCGCCGAGCAGGATCACGGGGGTCATCTGGGCGCTGGCCTCAATGAGGTCGCCAAGCGCCTCTTCCACCGCCGTCAGCAGCGCATCCTGCATGTGCAGATCGTCGATGGCATAGGACGAGAGTGACAGTTCGGGGCAAACCAGCAAATCCACCCGCGCCGCATCGGCCCGGCGCATTTCGTCCAACAGGCTGTCGCGGTTGAAGGCCACATCAGCGGGCCGCACATGCGGTGTGCAGGTCGCCACCCGGACAAAGCCATGACGGTGGTAGGCGGTAAAGGCGGCGGCTTGGCTCTTGCTCACGTCAGGCTCTCCTCCAACATATCCAAAATCGTTTCAAGGCATCGCTGCCGGATCGCATCCCGCCCAATGGCACCAAAGGACTCGGCCCGATGAACCGTGTTACACCCCTCGCGTGCAAGCGCAAAATGCACAAGCCCCTCTTCATCCTCGGCGCTGCCCGGCCCGGCGAACCCGGTGGTCGAGACGGCGATCTGCGCGCCCGAGCGGTCCTGCGCGCCTTCGGCCATGGCAATCGCCACGGGGCGCGAAACCGCGCCGCAGCGGTCCAAAAGGGCCCGATCGACGCCCAACAGCTCATGCTTGGATTGATCCGTATAGGTGACGAAACCCCGCTCGAACGCGTGGGAGCACCCTTCGATATCCGTGAGCAGCGCGGCGACCAGCCCGCCGGTGCAGCTTTCCGCCGTGGCGATGTGAATGTCGCGGTCGCAAAGCACTTCCAAAACGGATTTCGCGCGATCTGCGATGTCGGGCTGCGCTAGGGGGTCACTGTTCTGCATCTTCGCTCCGCAAATTGGTGCCTTGTTAAGCAAAACCCCCGCAGGCCGCCGTGGTTCCTTGCGTTGACCCGCCGCAAACCGCCTGCTTAACATTGCAAGAAACCGAAACGCACCTCTGCATATGGGACCGAAGCGATGATTGATTTCTACACATGGACCACCCCCAACGGCCGCAAGGTCTCGATCCTGCTCGAAGAATTGGGAATCGACTACAATGTGCACGCCATCAACATCGGCAAGGATGAGCAGCACGCGCCTGAGTTCCTAAAGATCAGCCCCAACAATAAAATCCCCGCCATCGTGGACCATGACACTGGGGTAAGCCTGATGGAATCCGGCGCGATCATGGTCTACCTCGCCGAGAAACATGGCCGCTTCCTGCCTGAGGGTCAGACCGCGCGGGCCGAGGTGATGCAATGGTTGATGTGGCAGATGGGCGGCTTTGGCCCCATGGCCGGGCAGGCGCATCACTTCTTGCATTTCAACCCCGGCAAGGCCGCCTATGCCGAAGAACGTTTCGGGGACGAGGTCAAACGGCTTTACGGCGTGCTCGACAAACAGCTTGAGGGGCGGGACCATATATGCGGCGAATATTCCATCGCGGATATGGCCTGCTGGCCTTGGGTGTCGCGCTATGAATGGCAGCAGATCGACCTTGCCGACTACCCCAACGTACGCGCGTGGTATCAGCGCCTCCGCGCGCGGGAGGCGGTGCAAAAGGGCTACCATGTGCCCAAGGTGATGGGCGAGATTCCAGAGGGGTAAGCGCCCCGCTCCGCCGTGACTGCAACGTAGGCGGGAACCAACAGACAAGTTGAACGGTTGCACTTCCAAAGGCAGTGCTGCCGTCCGCGCAGGCTGCCCGTTTCACGAATGGGGGGCAGTATCGTGGCGCTTGATCTCAAAGGTGTATCCTTGCGCGGCTGTCGGGCACTGCCATGAACAGTGCGCCGCGTTTCGACCCTTTCCCACCCCATTCGCAAAGGGATATCCTGTCGCAATCTGCCCGAAAGGCCCTGCGCCACGCGGCGCGGGCCGAAGAGGCGGGCGCCGCCCCGATCAGCGGCTCTATCGACATTCTGCGCGACGCGGGGCTGATGCTGGAAGACGGCGCCACGGCGCCTTTGCGCACCGCCCATGCGCTGATGCAGATCGGTGCCGCCAACCTCAGCGTCGGCCGCTTATGGGAGGGCCACGTCAACGCGCTGCGCCTGATCCGCCTATACGGCAGCGCGACGCAGGCGGAGCGGGCGAAGCAGGTGATCCGGCAGGGCGGGCTTCTGGGCGTTTGGGGGGCCGATGGCAGCAATCCGGCGCGTTTCGAAAAGGTTGTTTTGAAGGGTGAGAAGATTTTTGCCTCTGGTCTCGGCACCGTAACCCATGCGCTCGTCTCGCTCAATTCCGGCCCCGAGGTGCAGCTTGCGCTGATCGACGTGACCGACCCCGCGCGCGGTGATGCCTCCCAATGGGACATGCTGGGGATGCGGGCGACGGCCTCGGGGACCTATGATTTTTCCGGCCTACCTCTTGAGGATGACGCGCTTATCGGCGGCCCCGGCGACTACCTGAAAGAGCCGCATTTCGTCGGCGGCGTCTGGCGGATCGCGGCGCTTCAGGCGGGCGCGGCCGCGGGGTTGATCGATGCGGCAGCCACTGCCTTGCGGGACATGGACCGGCTTGAGGCCGAGGCCCAATTAAGCCGCCTGATGCAGGTGCTGATGCGGATCTGGGCCGGAATGGCATTGGTCGAACGCGCCGCTCTCGCCAACGCGGATGACCACGCGGAGGAGACCCTCGTCAGCACCTCGATCGCCGCGCGGATTTATACTGAGGAAGTCGCCCTCGACGCGATCAAAGCGGTGGAGCAGAGCCTTGGGTTGCGCCATTTCACCGGAACTTCCGAGACGGGTCGCATGGCACGCGATCTCTCGGTCTATCTGCGCCAAGCCGCGCGCGACGCCTTCCTGCAACGCGCCGCCCGCCATGCGCTTTCAAGCGACCAGACGGTTTGGGGTGTCTTTGGATGAGCCATAACGCCCCCCTCGCCGAGGCTCTTTCGGGCCGCGAAAAGATCGTGGTTCTGGCGCCGCATCCGGACGACGAAACACTCGGCTGCGGCGGGCTTTTGGCCCGCGCTTTCGCAGGGCCCGGGGCGCATGTCATTTGCCTGTCCGATGGCGGCGCCAGCCACCCCGGTTCCCGCGCATGGCCCCCGGCCCGATTGGCCGAAAGGCGACGCGCGGAATTGGCAGAGGCGCTTGATCTCCTTGGTGGCGGCGCAGCGGATTTGACATGGCTCGGCCATCCCGACAGCCGCTTGCACGAGGTGCCAGCCGACGCCATCCTGACTGAGCTGATGCAAGTGATCGACGCGCAAGCGGCACGCCACCTCTTCGTCCCGGCAAGCGAGGACAAACATTGCGACCACCAAACCACCGCGTCACTGGCCGACGGCCTGCGCGCGCAGCGCCCCGATCTGCATTTTCATAGCTATCCGGTGTGGAGCCGTTTCGACGATCCGAACTTTGCCGAGAACACGGCAGGCTACGCCCCCCTCACCCTCGACACCGCCGCCTACCGCGAAGCCAAGAGTGCCGCGATCCGCACGCATCGCAGCCAGCTTGGCCAAGTCGTGCAAGACGATCCCGAGGGGTTCGTTCTGCCCGAGGCGATGATCAACCTCTTCGCACAGCAAGACGAAATCTTTTGGAGGATGCCGTGATGGGTGTGGGGTTGGATCATCTCCAAGGTCTCTATGCCGAGACGAGCGATCCTTGGGGGTTCGAACATAGCGCCTATGAGCAGGCCAAATTCGCCGCGACGCGGGCGGCGCTTTCGCAGGATGGCTACCGCTCGGCCTTTGAACTCGGCTGCGGCAATGGTCAACTGGCACGCCACCTGATCGACATCTGCGCGCGCTATACCGGGATGGACGCCGTGGCCAGCGCCCTGACCGCCGCGCGTAAAACGGTGCCGGAGGGGCGCTTCGTTCAAGGGTTCTATCCCGGCCCCCTGCCCGAGGGGGATTTCGATCTGCTGATCCTCTCCGAAGTGCTCTATTTTCTGGATCATGCAGGGTTGGCCCAGCTGGCGACCGACATCGCGACCCGCTGGCCGCAGGCCGGGATCATCTGCGTGACTTGGCGCGGTGACACCGGCAATCCGTTGCAAGGGGAGGAGGCGTTGAACGGCTTTGCCAAGGCGCTCGACACCCATGCCTTCACCTGCGTCAGCAAGACCGAGAACTACCGCATCGACCGCGCCTTTCCGGAGGGTGACAGATGAGTTTCGAGCGCTGGAAAGACACCGCGATCATCGTCCCCGCCCGGAACGAGGCGGAGCGGATCGGCGATTGCCTTACCGCCCTCGCCCCCCAGTGCAACGACCGTGTCCACGTGATCCTCGTGGTGAACAACACCGATGACGACACCGCCAAGATCGCCAAGGCGGCGGCGGGGCGGCTTGGCCTCGACCTCACCGTGCTCGACCTCACCTTTCCCCCCGGCATGGGGGTCGGCGCGGCAAGGCGGAAGGGCTGCGCCGTGGCGCTCGAACAGATGCCTCATCTGCGCCAGATCCTGACCACCGATGCCGATTGCCGCGTCAGCCCCGATTGGGTGGCGCGTAGCATTCACCATCTTCAACGTTTTGACGCGCTTTGCGGCAGGGTCACGCTGAACCCCGAAGAGGCCGCCACTTTGGCGCCGCAAGACCCCATGTTTGAGGTCCATGAAATGACCTACCGCCGCTTGGTACTCACACTCTACGCGCGGCACGCCCCGAACTGCGCCGATTTGCAGAACAGCCATGGCGAAGCGCCGGGGGCCAGCCTTGGCTTTACCCGCGATGCCTATGAGGCCGTCGGCGGTTTCGCCCCGATCCCCTGTGGCGAGGACCGCGCGATCATCCGTGCCCTGCGGGCGGCGTCCCGCCGGGTGCTTCACGCGGATGATGTCTGGGTCGAAGCCTCTTGCAGGCTTGTCGGGCGGGCAGCGGGGGGCATGGCGGATACGCTGCGCAACCGGCTGAGTGGGGCGGGATACTTCGCGGACGACTGTTTGCCGGATGCGGCGCGCCTAATCGACCAATCTCGCCGGGGGGTCTTGGGGTGTTGGCCCGCGCAAATGTCGCAGGACCAGCGCATCCCGGTCGAAGATCTACCCGCCCATATCGCGATGCTGCGGGCCTTTTTGGACATGCCTGCGCGTGATGAAGCCGCCACCACACTTCCTCAAGCCGCACCCAATCGCGGGGCGCGCAAGAACTTTCCCGCCCGTGCCGCAAAAGCGTCGGAACCCCTCGCCGCGGGGGTGGTTGAACTCTCATAGGGTCGGGCGTTGACCGCCCGCTCTGGAGCGGCCCTCTCGGCCCGCCACAAATTAGCAACAAATCCTCCCGATTATATTCCGGGGGCGCTGTGGAGAAAGATCATGACAGACAAAGAACTTGGCAAAGGCGGCGAACCCCGCCAGCAAACCACGGACCGCGAAAAGACGATGACGACCGCGCAGGGCGGCCCGATCGCGGATGATCAGAACTCACTCAAAGCAGGTCCGCGCGGCCCGGTCTTGATGGAAGACCACGTATTCCGCGAGAAGATGTTTCATTTCGACCACGAGCGCATTCCAGAGCGTGTCGTTCACGCCCGCGGCTACGGCGTGCATGGGCATTTCGAGCTGAAGGAAGCGATCCCCGAATTGTCCTGCGCCGATATCTTCCAGCGCGTCGGTGAGAAGACCCCGACCTTCACCCGTTTCTCCACCGTGGCAGGCAACAAGGGCTCTTTCGATCTGGCCCGCGACGTGCGCGGTTTCGCGACGAAGTTCTACACGCAAGAAGGCAACTGGGACCTCGTCGGCAACAACATCCCCGTGTTCTTTATCCAAGACGCGATCAAGTTCCCCGATCTCATCCACTCCGTCAAACCCGCCCCTGACCGTGGCTTCCCGCAGGCACAGTCGGCGCATGACAACTTCTGGGATTTCGTCTCGCTCTCGCCCGAGGCGATCCATATGACGCTGTGGCAGATGTCCGACCGTGCAATCCCGCGCTCCTTCCGCTTCATGGAAGGCTTCGGCGTGCATACCTTCCGGTTGGTGAATGCCGAGGGAAAATCCCATTACGTCAAGTTCCACTGGAAGCCCAAACAGGGTCTGCAATCGGTGGTCTGGAACGAAGCGCTCAAGATCAACGGCGCGGACCCGGATTTCCACCGCCGCGACATGTGGGATGCCATCGACGCGGGCGACTTCCCGCAATGGGATCTGGGCATTCAGGTCTTCGACGACGAATTCGCCGATAATTTCGAGTTCGACATCCTCGACGCCACCAAGATCATCCCCGAAGAGCAGGTACCGGTGCGCATTATCGGCACGCTGACGCTGGACGCCAATGTCGACAACTTCTTCGCCGAGACCGAGCAGGTGGCCTTTTGCACCCAGAACATCGTGCGCGGGATCGACCACACGAATGACCCGCTGCTACAGGGCCGGAACTTCTCATACCTCGACACGCAGCTTAAGCGTCTCGGCGGGCCGAACTTCACCCATATCCCGATCAACGCGCCGAAATGCCCGTTCCACCACTTCCAGCAGGACGGCCATATGGCGATGCACAATCCCAAGGGTCGCGTGAACTACGAGCCCAACAGCTGGGGCGAGGATGGTGGTCCGCGCGAGAACCCAGAGATTGGTTTTCAGAGCTACCCGGCCGAAGTCGAAGGCACGAAACAGCGCGTGCGGTCCGAGACATTCGCTGACCACTACAGCCAAGCGCGGCAGTTCTACATCAGCCAGACCGAGATCGAGCAGCAGCACATCGCGGCGGCCTATACCTTCGAGCTGTCGAAATGTCAGGAAGAGCGCATTCGCCTACGGATGCTCTCGCATCTGATGAACGTGCATGACGATCTGGCGAAACAGGTGGCCGAAGGCTTGGGCGTGACCGAGATGCCGGAACCCGCCAAACCCGCGCGGGAGCCGATCACCGATCTGCCGCCGTCGGATGCGCTCAGCATTCTAAAGAACGCGCCGAACAGCTTCGCGGGCCGCAAGTTGGGTCTGTTCCTGACCGAAGGCGCGGATGCCTCGGTGGTGGAAGCCTTGGAAAAAGCCTTCGCCGATGAGGGCGCGATGGTCGCCATCGTGACGCCGCATATCCAAGGGGTGACCCTTTCGGACGGCAGCACCCGCGAAGCGGATGAGAAGATCGACGGCGGCCCCTCGGTGGTCTTTGACGCGGTGGCCTTGGTCTTCGGGAATGAGAAAGCCGACAAGATCGCCAAGAACAAACCGGCGCAGGATTTCGTCTCGGACGCCTTTGCGCATAACAAATTCATCGCTTGGACCACCGCCGCCGATCCGCTGCTCAATGCCGCCGGGGTGGAGAAGGACGAGGGCACGATGGAGGTCTCTGCCGATAATGCGGACACGTTCCTTCAGACCTGCCGCAAACTTCGGTTCTGGCAGCGCGAAGAAAAGCTGAACTGGGAATAAGAAAACATCGGGCCGGGGCAGAAATGCTCCGGCCCTTTTTCTAGCGCCGATGCACCTGTGATGAGGGCGAAATCGCGTTCGCCGTGTCCTGAAGGCGCGGCAGAATCTCGGCCCTAATCCGCTCCCGCGTCCAGGTATGCGCCGAGACCGAACATTGCACCGCCGCAAAGGCCCGCCCATCGGGGCCGGTAATTGGACAGGCCACCCCGATCTCGGACAAAATCATCTGATCGCTGGAGATCGCATAGCCCTGCTGCACGGCCTCACCGATGCTGTTGCGGATCGTGGCGCGGTCCATCGTGGTGCGCGCGGTGAAGGGTTTGAGCGGCCAAGTCTCGATAGCTTCTTCCCGGTCTTCGGGCGAGAAGGTCGAGATGATCGCCCGCCCCGCCGACGTCGAAAGCGCAGGCAGCCGCCGTCCGATCACCGTCGCCGCGAAATAGGTCCGCTGGCAGGGCAGTCGGCTGACGTAGATGATGTGATCGGTCGAAAGCTCGGCGAGGTTCACCGTCTCCCCAATCTCTTGGCTGAGGTCGATCAGCTTGGGAATCGCCTGTCCGACCAATTGATCCGACCAGTAATAGGCATAGGCCAGCTCCAACCAAGCATGGGACGGGCGGTAGCGCCGTGTGGCCGGATCCTTTTCCAACATGCCCTCGATATGCAGCGTATTCGCCAGCCGCTGAACCGCGCTTTTGTCCAATCCGCTGCGCGCGGCCAGCTCGACCAACGACAATTCCGTATGCGATTCATCGAAGGCGCGGAGCAGCCGCAGCCCCTTGGCAAGCGACCCGACGTAGAGCGTATTTTGCTTCTTTTCCAATCACCTACCCCGAAATCTGGCCCAATTGTTCAAACCGGGGCTTGACGTATGTCGATCTGATTGCGTTTATTAATCGTATTGCGATATCAAGTATTATTATATGATACGAGACGCAAGTCAAAAAGATACGGAACCGAATTCGTTAACCAGCAGGGGAGTTGACCATGAAATCCACGGTCCTGAAATCAACCATCACCGGGCTTGTCTTGGCCGCCGCCACGGGCGCGGCTTGGGCGGACAAAGCCAATGACACGCTGAATGTCGCCTTCACCAAAGAGCTTGAGAACGTCGACAGCTACTTCAACTCGTCCCGCGAAGGCGTGGTGTTGCAACGCGCCGTCTGGGATGGTCTGATCTACCGCGATCCGGTCACCAACGAATACATGGGCAACCTCGCCACCGAATGGGAATGGATCGACGACACGACCATCGAATTCAAACTGCGCGAAGGCGTGAAATTCCACGACGGGTCGGACTTCACCGCCGATGACGTGGTCTTTACCGTGAACTACGTCGCCGATGAGGCCAATGGCGTGAAAACGCAGCGCAACGTGAACTGGATGAAATCGGCTGAGAAGGTCGACGACTACACCGTGCGCATCATGCTGAAAGAGAAGTTCCCGGCGGCGATCGAATTCCTCTCCGGCCCCGTTTCGATGTATCCCAGCGACTACTACGAAGAAGCCGGCCCCGAAGGCATGGGCCTGAAACCCGTCGGCACTGGCCCTTACAAGGTGACCGAAGTCGTCCCCGGCCAGCACTTCAAACTGGAAGCCTATGAGGGCTACCACGACAGCCCCAAGGGCAAGCCCAGCATCAAGAAAATCGACATCCGCACCATCCCGGATGTGAACACGCAGATGGCCGAACTGTTCAGCGGCTCGCTTGATCTGATCTGGCAGGTGCCTTCGGACCAAGCCGAGAAACTGGCCGAGCGGGATGAGTTCCAAGTCTCCAACGAATCCACCATGCGCGTGGGCTATCTGACGCTGGATGCGGCGGGCCGCTCCGAGGACAGCCCCTTTACCGACGTGCGCGTGCGCAAAGCCGTGAACTATGCGATCAACCGTCAGGAACTGGTCGATGCGCTGCTTAAAGGCAAATCCAAAGTCGTCTACACCCCTTGCTTCCCCAGCCAGTTCGGCTGCGACGAAGACGCGGCTGTGAAGTATGAATACAACCCCGAGAAGGCCAAGGAATTGCTGGCCGAGGCGGGCTACGAAGACGGTCTGACCATCGACTTCTACGCCTACCGCGACCGCGAATATGCCGAGGCGATCACCAGCTATCTTAACGCTGTTGGCATCGATACCAACTTCAAGATGTTGCAGTATTCCGCCCTGCGTGAGCAGAACATGAAGGGCGAAACCGCCGTGTCGTTCCAGACATGGGGCAGCTATTCGATTAACGACGCCTCCGCCATGGTCAGCCAGTTCTTCAAACATGGCTCGCTCGACTACGCGATGGACGACGAGACGCTCGAATACCTCAACATCGCCGACAGCTCGACCGATCCCGAGGTCCGCAAAGAGAACTACTCCAAGGCGATCGAACGCATCACCGAGGAAGCCTATTGGGCGCCGATGTTCTCCTACAACACCAACTATGTGACCACCAATGAGGTGGAATACACACCCACAGCCGACGAAGTCCTGCGCTTCACCACGGCCAGCTGGAAGTAAACCAACCGGCGGGGGCGCCGTGACCGGTGCCCCCGCCCTTCTCCCCTTCCGCACCCAACCCAGACCCACGCGGCAGGCCCTCGCCTGCGGCGCAGCCTCAAGGTAGTTGCACCCGTGCTTCAATTCATTCTCAAACGATTGGGACTGGCCCTTCTCGTGGCCTTCACCGTGTCGTTTATCAGTTTTAGCCTGCTGTTCCTGTCGGGCGACCCCGCCGCCGCGCTGGCCGGTGAAACCGCCAGTGGCGAAGATATCGAGGCCCTGCGCCGTCTCTATGGTTTTGACCGGCCCATGCTGGTGCAATATGGCGAATGGCTGTTCTCGGCCCTTCAGGGCGATTTCGGCGAAAGCTACTATTTCCGCCTGCCCGTCGCCTCGCTCATCGCCGACCGATTGAGCGTGACCATGACGCTCGGCGTCTGCGGCATCACCTTCGCGCTGCTGACCGCCGTTCCCTTGGGCGTGGTCGCCGCGATCCGCCCCAATTCGATCATCGACCGTGTGGCACTCTTCATCTCGGTTGCCGGTCAGGCGATGCCGAGCTTCTGGTTCGGCCTCATCCTGATCGTGGTCTTTGCCATCCAACTGGGTTGGCTGCCGCCTTCGGGCACCGACACATGGCGGCATTTCATCCTGCCGACGGTGGTGCTGGGCTATTACGCTATGCCCGCCATCATGCGCCTGACGCGCGCGGGCATGCTGGACGTGTTGAACTCCGACTACATCCGCACCGCGCGGGCCAAGGGCGCGAACGAGCGCCGGGTGCTGTTCCGCCATGCGCTGCGCAACGCGATCATCCCGGTGGTCAGCCTCGCCGCCGTGCAGATGGGCTTCATGCTGGGCGGCTCCATCGTCGTCGAGTCGATCTTCGCGCTGCATGGCGCGGGCTATCTGGCGTGGGAGAGCATCGCGCGCAACGACCTGCCCACGGTGCAGGCGCTGATCCTGATCTTCTCGATGTTCTACATCGTTTTCACCTTCCTCGCAGACGTGCTGAACGCATGGCTCGACCCCCGCATGAGGAGCAGCTGACATGGCCACGGCAAGCACACATGACAGCCTTTTGGACGAAATCACCGGCCCGACCCCCGGCCAGATGCTGCGCAAGCGCATCTTCGGGCACCAAGGTCTGCTGATCGGGGCGGTCGTTCTGATCATCCTCACGATCATCGCGATCCTCGCGCCCTGGATTGCCCCGCATGATCCCTATGCCCAAAGTCTGATGACCCGGATGGAGCCCCCCGTGTTCATGGGCGGCACATGGGAGCATCCCTTGGGCACCGACCATCTGGGCCGCGATTACCTGTCGCGCCTCATCTACGGCGCGCGGATTTCGCTGCTGATCGGGGCCGTGGCGGCGCTGATCTCGGGCCTCATCGGCACCGCCATGGGCGTGGCTGCTGGCTATTTCGGTGGCAAGGTCGATGCAGTCGTCACCTTCCTCATCAACGTGCGTCTCGCGATGCCGGTGGTACTGGTGGCGCTGGCCGTGGTGGCGATCCTTGGCGGATCGCTGCAAGTGGTCATCATGGTGCTGGGCCTGCTCTTGTGGGACCGTTTCGCGGTGGTCATGCGCGCCTCGACCATGCAGGTGCGGCGGCGCGAATATGTGGCCGCGGCACAGGTCATCGGCGCCTCCACCCCGCGCATCCTCTTGTCCGAGATCATGCCCAACATCGCCAACAACCTGATCGTCGTCGTGACGCTGGAGATGGCCCATGCGATCCTTCTGGAAGCGGCACTCTCGTTCCTCGGCCTTGGGGTGCAACCACCGACGCCGAGCTGGGGGCTGATGGTCTCCGAAGGTAAGAACATGATGCTGTTCGAGCCGTGGCTCGTGCTGATCCCGGGCGCTGTCCTCTTCGTGCTGGTGCTGGCGATCAACCTGATGGGTGACGGTCTGCGCGACGTCACCGCCCCCGAAAACCGGAGCTGACCCATGACAGAACCACTTCTGAGCGTCCGCAACCTGCGGCTCGATATTCCCACGGGCGGCGGCACCCTGCATGCGGTGCGCGGGATCGACTTCGACCTCAACCGTGGCGAGACCCTGTGCATCGTCGGCGAAAGCGGCTCGGGCAAATCGCTCACCTCGCTGGCCCTGATGGGGCTCTTGGGCAAATCCATCAAACGCCGCGCGGATCGGATGACCTTTGACGGGACCGAGTTGACCACCGCGAGCCAAGGCCAGATGCGCAAGCTGCGCGGGGCGCGGATGTCGATGATCTTCCAAGAGCCGATGACCTCGCTCAACCCGGCCTACACGATCGGCGATCAACTGGCCGAGGCGCTGCTTTTGCACCGCAAGGTCAGCCGCCAGCAGGCGCGGGACCGGGCGATTGAACTCTTGGAGAAGGTCGGCATCACCGCCGCCGAGAGCCGCTTGTCGCAATACCCGCACCAGCTGTCAGGCGGTCTGCGCCAGCGCGTGATGATCGCCATGGCGCTGATGTGCGAGCCGGAACTGATCATCGCGGACGAGCCGACCACCGCGCTCGACGTGACCATTCAGGCGCAGATCCTGCGACTGCTCCACGATCTGGGGCGCGAGATGAACATGGCCGTGATCCTGATCACCCATGACCTCGGCGTCGTGGCCCGCGTGGCCGACAAGGTCGCGGTGATGTATGCGGGTGAATTGGTCGAGACGGGCCCGGTGGGCGATATCTTTAACGCGCCCTCGCACCCCTATACCCGCGGGCTGCTGCGCTGCATCCCGCTCCCGGGCAAGACCGACCGCGGCGCGAAACTGGGCACGATTCCGGGCATCGTGCCCTCGCTCGTGGGCGAGGTTGAGGGCTGCGTCTTCCGTACCCGCTGCCCCCATGCCGTCGCCGAATGCCGTGGCGACATCCCCAAACGCGAGGACGGCAACCATGCCTTCCGCTGCATTTTCCCCGATGGCAAACGCCAGTCCGAGAAGGAGCTGACCGTATGAAGGACAGCGTGAACACACCCCCGGTGCTGGAGCTTTCCGGCGTCAGCAAGACCTACCGGGTGAAACAGGGCATGTTCGGCAAGGTCAAACCGCTCACCGCGGTGAATGACGTGTCGCTGCAATTGGGCAAGGGGGAGGTGCTGGGCCTCGTCGGTGAATCCGGCTGCGGCAAATCCACCCTCGCCAAAATCCTCTTGGGGCTGGAGCAGCCGACCGCCGGTCACGTCAAGATCGACGGCGAAGAGATCACCGAACAGGGCCGTCTGGCGCTGGCGCGGCGGATCCAGCCGATCTTTCAAGACCCCTATTCCTCGCTCAACCCGCGCAAGAGCATTTATGACGTGATCTCTCTGCCGCTGCGGGTGCACAACATCGGTGACGAGGAAAGCCGCAAGAAAAAGGTCAAAGAGATCCTCGACGTGGTGGGCCTGCCGCAACGGGTGATCAACACCTACCCCAGCCAGATGTCGGGCGGCCAGCGCCAGCGCGTCGCCATCGCCCGCGCGCTCATCATGAAGCCCGAGGTGGTGATCTGCGATGAGCCGACCTCGGCGCTGGATGTGTCGGTGCAGAGCCAGATCCTCAACCTGCTGGGCGAGCTGCGCGAGGAGTTCGGCCTTACCTATCTCTTCATCAGCCATGATTTGGCGGTGGTCGAACACCTCGCGACCCGCGTGGCGGTGATGTATCTGGGCGAGATCGTCGAGCAGAACTCGGTCGCCGGGCTCTTTGACGCGCCGCGTCATCCCTACACCAAGGCGCTGTTGAAATCCGTGTTGACGCCCGAGCCCGGTTTGGGCGTGCCGGACACGCAGCTTGGCATGGCCTACCCCAACCCCATCGCACCGCCGCCGGGTTGCCATTTCCATCCGCGCTGCCCGCGCGCGACGGATCTTTGCAAGCAAAAGGCACCGCGTCACACCCCGATCCCGCAGGGGCATGTCGCCTGCCATCTGCACGATCCGGAAACCCCCATGTACGAACAAGAGTAATCCCATGTCATCGAACCTGTCGCACAGCAGTCAAACCCGCAAAACCGTCATCGAAACCGAACATGGCGTTGTCGCCGCGCAGCATCGGTTGGCAGCAATCGCGGGGGCCGAGGTGCTTGCGGCAGGGGGCGATGCGGTGGATGCAGCTGTGGCCACCTCTTTCGTCATCGGCGTGTTGGAACCTTGGATGAGCGGCCCTGCGGGCGGCGGGGCGATGATGCTCTGGCGCGCCGAAGAAGGCCAAGCCCATGCGCTCAACCACGGCATGCGCAGCCCCGGCGCGCTCGACCCGGCGAATTATCCGCTGAGCGGGCGGGGCAAGGCGGGCGATCTCTTCCCGTGGGAGCATGTCGAGGGGGACCGCAACGTTCAAGGCGCCACTGCTATCGCCGTGCCCGGAGTGGTCGACGGGCTGGGCCAAGCCCATGAACGTTTCGGCAAGATGCCTTGGGGCGAGCTGCTTTCCCCGGCGGTTGAACATGCCCGCAAGGGTCTGTTGGTGGACTGGTACGCCGCGCTGGTCATCGCCTCTTGCACGCGCGCCCTTGCGCAGGATGTGGATGCGGCGGACCTCTTTCTGGAAGACGGGCAATGGCCCACGATCAGCGGCTGGACCGCGCTGGCCGAAAAACGGCTGGACCAGTCGCGCATGGCCGACAGCCTTGACCAGATCGCGCGGCACGGGGCGCGCGCGCTCTATGATGGAGACCTTGGGGCTGCGATGGCGCGGGATGTGCAGGAGAAAGGCGGCTGCCTCAGCCACGACGACCTGCAAGCCTACCGCGCCGAATTCAGCGCGCCGCTCGACTTTGCCTACCGCGACGCGCGCTTCCATGTCGTGCCAGGGCTGACCGCCGGGCCGACCTTCCGCGACACCTTTACCTCTCTCGCGACCGAAGACCTCGGGAACGCCCCCGGCCCCGACAGCTATGCCGCCATGGCCGAGGCGCTCAAAGGCGCCTATGCCCGCCGTCTGGGCTCCATGGGCGATACCGGCGAAAGCCCCGAGGCACCGGGCTGCACCACCCATTTCTCGGTAGTCGACCGTCACGGGAATATGGTGGCGCAGACCCAGACGCTCTTGTCGATCTTCGGCTCCCGCGTCGTCTCGCCCTCCACCGGCTTTTTGATGAACAACGGGATCATGTGGTTCGACCCGGTTCAGGGCCGCCCGAACTCGCTCGGCCCGAACAAGCGCTGCCTGATGAATGTCTGCCCGGTGATCGGCGAACAGGGCGACAAACGCTTCGCCTTCGGCGCCTCCGGTGGGCGCAAGATTTTGGGCGCGGTGGCGCAACTGTCCTCCTTCGTCACCGATTTCGACATGTCGCTCGAAGACAGCTTCCACGCGCCCCGCATTGACGCCTCGGACGCCAACCAGCTCATCGCCGATGAAAGCCTGCCGCGCGATGTGCTCGACCGGCTGCGCGAGAACAATGAGGTCGCCGAGACCAAACGCACGATCTTTCCCTACGCTTTCGCCTGTCCCGCAGGCGTAATGCGCGCGGGCGGGCAGAATTCCGGCTGCACAGAGATCATGTCGCCTTGGGGCGACGCCATTTCCGAAGATATGACAAAGGACATTGAAGCATGACCCGCGATCAAGCGATCGAAGCGATCTCGACCTATTTCGATGAGGGGACGTTCCAAGCCGAACTGGCCAACCTCGTCTCCTACGAGACCGAAAGCCAGAACCCCGACCAAGCCACCGAACTGAAACGCTATCTGGTCGAGACGATGGAGCCGCGGCTGACGGCGATGGGCTTTGCCTGCAGCTTTCACGACAATCCCGACCCGCGCGGCGGCCCCTTTCTGGTGGGCGAGCGCCGTGAGGGGGATGACCTGCCGACCGTGCTGACCTATGGTCACGGCGACGTGATCCGCGCCCAGACCGACCAGTGGCGCGAGGGGCTGCATCCTTTCAAACTGGTCGAAGAAGGCGACAAGCTTTATGGCCGCGGCACCGCCGACAACAAGGGCCAGCACCTGATCAACATCGCCGCCATCGAAGCGGTGCTGAAAATCCGCGGCAAGCTGGGTTTCAACTGCCGCATCGTGATCGAGATGAGCGAGGAGACCGGCAGCGCGGGCCTGCCCGAGTTCTTTGCCGAACACCGCGAGGAACTGACCGCCGACGTGCTCATCGCCTCCGACGGGCCGCGGCTGCAACCTGAAGTGCCGACCATGTTCATGGGCTCGCGCGGGGGCGTGTCGTTTGATTTGATCGTCGACAAACGCGAAGGCGCGCATCACTCAGGCAACTGGGGTGGCTTGCTGGCCGATCCTGCGATGATCTTGGCGCAGGCCCTGTCGACCATCACCGACAAACGCGGGCAAATCCAGATCCCCGAGTGGCGGCCCGACAGCCTGACCCCCTCGGTCCGCGCCGCGTTGAAAGACCTGCCGATCGAAAGCGACGATGGCCCCGCCATCGACACCGACTGGGGCGAAGAAGACCTGACCCCGGTCGAGCGCGCCTATGGCTGGAACAGCTTTGCCATCCTCGCGATGAAAAGCGGCGTGCCCGAAGCGCCGGTCAACGCGATCTCGGCCCATGCGACGGCCACCTGCCAATTGCGCTATGTCGTCGGCACCGACCCCGAAGACATCCTGCCCGCCCTGCGCCGGCACCTTGATAAACAGGGGTTCGAGAATGTCCGGATCGAACCGCATGACCGCGGCTTCTTCCGCGCGACGCGGCTGGATGCGGATCACCCTTGGGTCAAATTCGTGGCTGACTCTCTGACGAAAAGCGCCGGGAAAGAGCCGCATATCCTGCCCAACCTCGCAGGCTCACTGCCCAATGACAGTTTCAGCGATATCTTGGGTCTGCCCACCGTCTGGGTGCCGCATTCCTACCGCAGCTGTTCGCAGCACGCGCCGGACGAACATGTGCTGAAACCCGTCTGCCGCGATGCGCTGCGGGTGATGGCGGGCGTGTTCTGGGATTTGGGCGAAGGCAACACGCCGCCGCGCGCCGCGTAAAACTGCCGGGCGGGGGCCGTGGCCCCTGCCCGCTACATTGCCGCGCGGATGCAGGCTTCGAGGGTTTCCGCCTCAAGCACGCAAGGGTTCGCACGCATGGAGGAAGAGGCCGCCGCCTCGCGGGCCGTCTCAGTCAGATCCGCATCTTCGGGGATCCATTGGTTCAACCGCTCCAGCCCCCAATCATCGAGCATGGCGGTTAGCGCGTCGAGCGTGCCTTCCTCAGGCAGGCCGAACCCGTCGGAGAGCCACCTCTGCACTTCCGTGAAGCGGGCCGAGCCCCCGAGCACATCCGCGTTCGCGGCCAGAACCGGCCCCAACAGCCGCCCGCAGATCAGCCCATGCGGCGCGCCGAAACGTCCACCGATCACACCTGCCAGCCCATGCACGGCCCCGAGGCCCGCATTGGCCAGTGCCAAACCGCCCGAAAGGCTGACATAGGCCAGCGCATCCCGCGCGTCCTGATCCTCTCCCGCAGCCAGACGTTTAAGCGCAGCGATGCCCTGTGGGATCGCGGCACGGCAGAGCGCATCGGTCAGCGGGTTGGCCTTGCTGGACAGATAGGGCTCGATCACCTGCACCAAAGCGTCGAGACCGGAGCCCAAGGTCACCCCGCGTGGCGCGCCATCGGTCAGCGCCGGGTCGACCAAGGCCAGACGCGGCAGCATACGGTCGTCGCGCAGGCTGACTTTTCGCGCGGCCTCCGGCACGGCGATGACGGCGTTTTTTGTGACCTCGGCTCCGGTGCCTGCGGTGGTGGGGATCGCAATCATCGGCAGGGGGTCGGCCTGCAAGGGTTTGCCCGCGCCCACGACTTCGAGATGCTCCATCACGTCGCACTCCGACGGGATCAGCGCCGCTGCCGCCTTGGCAAGGTCGATCACC
Source organism: Sulfitobacter sp. 1A15106 (assembly GCF_043556995.1). NCBI lineage: Bacteria > Pseudomonadati > Pseudomonadota > Alphaproteobacteria > Rhodobacterales > Roseobacteraceae > Sulfitobacter > Sulfitobacter sp. 1A15106. The sequence goes on from NZ_JBIFFM010000008.1 coordinate 62,082, forward strand.
GCGCCGCCGCCCACGCCCAGCACCACATCCGCGCCGCGCCCTGCCGCCACGGCGGCGCGCACGTCGTCGACCGATGGCTCGCCGCTGCCGCGCAACTGGGTCACCTCGCAGCCCGCCGCCGCCAAATCGCGCGCCAGTTCATCGACCCAAGCGACCGAGCCGCCGCGGAGCAAAAGCACCTGCTGCCCATAGGCGCGCGCGGCTAAGGCCGCTTCACCCGCCACACCGCGACCAAAGCGGATGCGCCCGGCGGTGGCGAAACCGAAAGGGGAAATCCTCTGCATCAGAACTGCAACGTCGCCTGAACAGCCCGCTGCCAAGCGCCGTATTTCTCTTCGCGCGCGGCCTCGTCCATCTCAGTTTCAAACCGCCGATCAAGCGCCCATTCGCGGGCGAAGCCTTCCATATCGGGGTAGATACCCGCCCGCTGCCCGGCGAGCCACGCAGCGCCAAGTGCTGTGGTTTCCAGCACGTCGGGGCGGTCCACCGAGGCGCCGATCACGTCTGAGAGGAACTGCATCGCCCAGTCACTGGCGCTCATCCCGCCGTCGACGCGCAGGGTCGCAATCTCGCCCGGCTGGCCTTGGGCGGCCCAATCGGCCTGCATGGCTTCCAAGAGGTCGCGGGTCTGGTAGCCCACGCTTTCGAGCGCCGCCCGCGCCAGTTCCGCAGGCCCGGAGTTGCGCGTCAGCCCATAGATCGCACCACGGCATTCGGCGTTCCAGTAAGGCGCACCGAGGCCCACGAAAGCAGGCACCAGCACCACGTTCTGATGCGGATCGGCCTGCTCGGCCAGCGCTTGGGTCTCGCCCGCCTCGCGGATCATCTTCAGCCCGTCGCGCAGCCATTGCACCACGGCCCCCGCGACGAAGATCGAGCCTTCGAGCGCATAGGTCGGTTTGCCATCAAGCTGGTAGGCGATGGTGGTGAGCAGCCGGTTGGTCGAGGTCACCGCCGTCTCGCCCGTATTTAGGAGGGCGAAACAGCCGGTGCCATAGGTCGACTTCATCATGCCGGGTTGGAAACAAGCCTGCCCGATGGTCGCCGCCTGCTGGTCGCCCGCGACGCCAAGGATCGGGATTTCGCGGCCAAAGAGGTCGGGGCGCGTGGTGCCGAAATCGGCGGCGCAGTCCTGCACCTCGGGCAGCATTTCGAGCGGCACGTTGAACATCTTGCAGATCGTCGTGCTCCAACGGCCTTTGTGGATGTCATAGAGCATGGTGCGGGCGGCATTAGTGGCATCGGTCACATGGCGCGCGCCGCCGGTGAGCTTCCAGATTAGATAGCTGTCGACCGTGCCGAAAAGCAGCTCGCCCGCCCGCGCCCGTTCGCGCGCGCCTTCCACATTGTCGAGGATCCACTTCAGCTTGGTGCCTGAGAAATAGGGATCGGCCAACAGCCCGGTGCGTTCGGTGATAATCTTGTCGTCGCCGCTTTCGCGCAGCGCGCGGCAGAAATCAGCGGTGCGGCGGTCTTGCCAGACGATGGCGTTGTGGACGGGTTTGCCGGTCTTTGCGTCCCAGACCAGCGTCGTCTCGCGTTGGTTGGTGATGCCGATGGCGGCGATGTCATCGGGGCGCAGACCGGCCTTTTCGATCACCGCGCGGCAGGTGCCAGCGGTGGTCGACCACAGGTCGCCCGGATCATGTTCGACCCAGCCGGAGCGGGGGAAATGCTGCGGAAATTCTTCTTGGGCCGTGGCCGTCACCGACATGTTGCCGTCAAAGATGATCGCCCGCGAGGAGGTGGTTCCCTGATCAATGGCGAGGATATGGGTCATGGCGCGGCCCCCGGATGTTGGATGAAACGAAAAAGGGGCCGGAACGCTGCTGCGTCCCGGCCCCCGAAAGTTTGGCTTACTGCCAGGACTTGATCAACTCTTCGTAGCTGATGGTCTCGGGCTCGGGGTCTTCGTTGTCGAGCTTGGCAACGGGCGAACCTTCCTGCTCAAGCCAGTAGGAGGCTTCCCGCTCTTCGTTCATTTTCGGACCCAGATCACCTTGGACGCCTGCGCGCTCAAGACGTTCCATGACCTTTTCCTGCTCGGCGCAGAGGCTGTCGAGCGCTTCCTGCGGTGTCTTCGCACCGGACATTGCATCGCCAATGTTCTGCCACCACAGCTGTGCCAGCTTGGGGTAATCCGGCACGTTCGTCCCAGTGGGCGACCATGCGGTGCGCGCGGGCGAACGGTAGAATTCCACCAGACCGCCGAGTTTCGGCGCACGTTCGGTGAAGCTGTCGTGCTGGATGGTCGACTCGCGGATGAAGGTCAGACCAGCATGGGCCTTTTCCACGTCCACGGTTTTCGAGGTCACGAACTGCGCATAGAGCCATGCGGCCTTGGCGCGGTCGACGGGCGTGCTTTCCATCAGCGTCCAACTGCCCACGTCTTGATAACCAACCTTCTGGCCTTCTTTCCAGTAGGCGCCATGTGGGCTGGGGGCCATGCGCCACTTGGGCGTGCCGTCTTCGTTCAACACGGCTTTGGCGTTGTCGTTGACCATGTCCGCGGTGAAGGCGGTGTACCAGAACATCTGCTGGGCGATGGCGCCCTGTGCAGGCACCGGACCGGCTTCGCCAAAGGTCATGCCAGCGGCTGCGGGGGGCGTGTACTTCTCAAGCCATTCGATGGATTTGGTGATCGCATAGACCGCCGCCGCATCGTTGGTGGCACCACCACGGGTCACACATGAACCGACGGGCTGCGAGTTCTCGTTGACGCGGATGCCCCATTCGTCGACCGGCAGGCCGTTGGGCTCACCCACGTCGCCGCCGCCGGCCATGGACAGCCACGCATCGGTGTAGCGCCAGCCAAGGCTCGGGTCTTTCTTGCCGTAGTCCATGTTGCCATAGACTTCGACGCCGTCGATGGTGCGGCCGGTGAAGAATTCGGCGATGTCTTCGTAAGCGGACCAGTTGACCGGGACGCCCAGTTCATAGCCGTACTTCTCTTTGAACTCGGCCATCAACTCAGGATCGGTGAACCAGTCCTGACGGAACCAGTAAAGGTTCGCGAACTGCTGATCGGGCAGCTGATACAGCTCGCCATCGGGAGAGGTGGTGAAATCAAGGCCGATGTAATCGTCCAGATCGATACCGGGGTTGGTCACGTCCTTGCCTTCGTTCGCCATCCAGTCGGTCAGGCTGCGCGCCTGCTTGTAGCGCCAGTGGGTGCCGATCAGGTCAGAGTCGTTGATATAGGCGTCATAGATGTTCTCGCCCGACTGCATCTGCGTTTGCAGCTTTTCAACCACGTCACCTTCGCCGATCAGGTCGTGGGTAATGTTGATGCCGGTGATCGCGCTGAAGGCCGGGGCCAGCACGTTGGCTTCGTATTCATGGGTGGTGATGGTCTCGGACACGACTTTGATATCCATGCCTTTGAACGGCTCGGCCGCGTCGATGAAGAATTGCATCTCCGCTTCCTGCTCTTCGCGGCTCAGCGCGGAGCGTTCGATTTCCTCGTCGAGGAACTTCTTCGCGGCTTCCATATCCGCGAATGCTGGCCCGGCGAGCAGACCGAGCGTGACCGCCAAAGCGGTACTCGATTTCATGACAGATCGTTTCATTATGTCCTCCCTAGACATTTGGTCGTGTCGTATGGCGGCCCCGGTTGCCCGGGGTCCGCCGTGATAGCGCCTAGACCCAGCGAAATACGGCTGCGGCATAGGCAAGGCAGACCAGCAGCGCATAGGGCTGCGGACCCGCCTCGAAACCCAGCCAGATCAAATTGATAAAGGCCGAGCCGAGAAGCGTGATGAACAGACGGTCACCACGGGTTGTCTCAATCCTGAGAATGCCTACACGGGGCGTCTCAGGGAATTTGATCGCGAGGATCGTGAAGGTCACGAGTAACAGCGCGATGACACCGAAGAAGATCGCGGTGGGCATGGTCCAAGCCATCCAAGACATGGGCGGTCTCCTCTCTTATACCCGCCCGAGGGCAAAGCCCTTGGCGATGTAGTTGCGGACGAAATAGATTACCAGCGCACCCGGCACGATGGTCAGCACACCCGCCGCGGCCAAGACCCCCCAGTCGAGGCCAGAAGCGGAGACGGTACGGGTCATGGTAGCGGCGATGGGTTTGGCATCGACCGAGGTCAGCGTGCGCGACAGCAGCAGTTCCACCCATGAGAACATGAAGCAGAAGAAGGCCGCGACCCCGATGCCGCTGGCAATCAGCGGGGTGAAGATGCGGATGAAGAAACGCGGGAAGGAATAGCCGTCGAGGTAGGCCGTCTCGTCGATTTCTTTCGGCACGCCGCGCATGAAACCTTCGAGGATCCAAACCGCGAGCGGCACGTTGAACAGGCAGTGTGCCAGCGCCACGGCGATATGCGTGTCAAAGAGGTTGACCGAAGAATAGAGCTGAAAGAACGGCAGCGCGAAAACGGCGGGCGGCGACATGCGGTTCGTCAGCAGCCAGAAGAACAGGTGTTTGTCGCCCAGAAACGTGTAGCGCGAGAAAGCATAGGCCGCCGGCAGCGCCACGGCGAGCGAGATCACCGTGTTCATCACCACATAGATCAGGCTGTTCACATAGCCCATGTACCAGCTCGGATCGGTGAGGATCTTGGCATAGTTCGCCAGCGTCAGGTCCCGCGGATAGAGCGAGAAGGACCCGAGGATTTCGGCGTTGGTTTTCAGGCTCATATTAATGAGCCAATAGATCGGCAGCATCAGGAACAGCAGGTAGAGCGTCATCACCACCACAGACCCTTTGGGCCGGAAGCGGCCGCGTCGGGCGCGTTTGGCGGTGGTCACGTCGCCCGGAATGGGCGCGGCGCCGGGGGCTTGCACGGTTGTGTCGGTCATCACACACCATCCCTTTTGTCGAGGTTGACCATCACGGTGTAGAACACCCACGAAATCAACAGGATCACGAGGAAATACATCAGGCTGAACGCCGCTGCGGGGCCGAGGTCAAACTGGCCGATGGCCATTTTCACCAAGTCGATGGAGAGGAAGGTCGTGGCATTGCCCGGCCCGCCACCCGTCACGACGAATGGCTCGGTATAGATCATGAAGCTGTCCATGAAGCGCAGCAGAATGGCGATCATCAGCACGCCCGCCATCTTGGGCAGTTCGATGTAGCGGAACACGGCCCAACGGCTGGCTTGGTCGATCTTGGCCGCCTGATAGTAGGCGTCCGGAATGGATTGCAGACCGGCATAGGCCAAGAGCGCCACGAGAGAGGTCCAGTGCCAGACATCCATGACCACAACCGTGATCCACGCCGAGGTGATGTCTTGAGTGTAGTTATAGGTGATGCCCAGCTTGTCGAGCGTATAGCCCAGAAGCCCAATGTCGACGCGACCAAAGATCTGCCAGATGGTGCCGACCACGTTCCACGGGATCAGCAGCGGCAGGGACATGAGGACAAGGCAGAAGCTGGCCCAGAACCCGTTCTTGGGCATGTTCAGCGCGACGAAAATGCCAAGCGGGATCTCGATCGCCAGAATGACCCCCGAGAAGATCAACTGACGGCCAAGCGCGTCCCACATCCGGTCGCTGTCGAGCATGTCGGAAAACCACTCGAGCCCGGCCCAGAAGAACTCGTTGCGCCCGAAGGTGTCCTGTACCGAGTAGTTCACCACGGTCATCAGCGGGATCACGGCCGAGAAGGCCACGAGGATCAGCACCGGCAGGACAAGGAACCATGCCTTTTGGTTGACGGTCTTGTTCATGCGGCCTCTCCCTCTGCGCTGATGCGCCAATCGTCGTCATAGACGTTGATGCCCGCCGGATCGAAACTGATCGCGGTGTTTTCGCTCGGCACTGTCGCGCCCTCCTCGGCGATGGCGCTGACCTGCTGGCCTGCCACGTCGAGACGGATGATCTTGTGACGGCCCACATCCTCGACACGGGTCACCTTGGCCGGAAGGCCCAGACCTTCGCCATTGATCCTAACGAATTCGGGCCGGACGCCCAGTTGCGTTTTCTGGCCCTTGGGGGCGTAGGTCTTGTTCAAATTGACACTCGTGCCCGCAACCTGCGCCGCATTGCCCGCGATCTGCGCGTCAAAGAGGTTCATCCCCGGCGAGCCGATGAAATAGCCCACGAAAGTATGGGCAGGCCGCTCGAAAAGCTCTTGCGGCGTGCCGATCTGCACCACGCGGCCATCATACATCACCACCACCTTGTCGGCGAAGGTCAGCGCCTCGGTCTGGTCATGGGTGACGTAGATCATCGTGTGGCCGAATTCGTGGTGCAGCGATTTGAGCTGCGTGCGCAGTTCCCATTTCATATGGGGGTCGATCACCGTGAGCGGCTCGTCGAACAAGAGCGCGTTCACGTCCTCGCGCACCATGCCGCGGCCCAGCGAAATCTTCTGTTTGGCATCCGCCGTGAGGCCCCGCGCCTTGCGGTTCAGCTCATCCTCCATGCCGATCATCTTGGCGATCTGCTGGACCCGGGACGCGACATAGGAGGCATCCGCGCCACGGTTGCGCAGCGGGAAGGCCAGATTGTCATGTACGGTCATCGTGTCGTAGACGACCGGGAACTGGAAGACCTGCGCGATGTTGCGCTCGGCTGTCGGCGCATGGGTGACGTCCACATCGTTAAACAGGATGCGCCCCTGCGAAGGCTGCAAAAGCCCCGAGATGATGTTGAGCAACGTGGATTTGCCACAGCCCGAGGCGCCCAAAAGCGCATAGGCTTCGCCGTCGATCCAATCGTGGTTCAATTCCTTGAGGGCGAAATCATCCTCACCGCTGGGATTGGGCAGATAGGAATGGGCGAGGTTATCAAGCGTGATCTTGGCCATTATGCCGCCTCCGCATAGGGCGCGGCCGAGACGAGCGCCCCGTTCGCGTCAAACAGGTAGATATGCGCCGGGTCTAGATAGACCGGCAGCGGCTGGCCGGGCTGCAAATGCTGGATGCCATGCACCAGACCGACCCATTTCGCGCCGTGGTAATCGAGGTGGATAAAGGTCTCCGACCCCGTGATCTCGGTCACGTTCAGTACCGCGTCAAAGCCGATGGCCTCCGGCGCCTGCGCGCTCAGCGTGAGGTGGTTGGGGCGGAAACCGGCGGTATATTCGCCGTCACGCAAGCTGGCCATCGTGGCGGGTGCCGCCATCTTACCGCCGTCGAACCGCAGCGTATCGCCCGATTTGGTCATGCTGAGGAAGTTCATCGGCGGGTCAGAAAACACCCGCGCCGTGGTCGCATTCTCGGGCCGGCGGTAGACACTCGGGGTCGGGCCAAATTGCGTAACGCGGCCTTCCCAGAGCGTCGCGGTATTGCCGCCCAGAAGCAGCGCCTCTTCCGGCTCGGTCGTGGCATAGACGAAGATCGACCCGGCCCGTTCAAAGATACGCGGGATTTCGGCACGAAGTTCTTCGCGCAGCTTGTAGTCGAGGTTGGCCAGCGGCTCATCCAAGAGCACCAGCCCGGCATTCTTGACCAGCGCCCGCGCCAAGGCGCAGCGCTGCTGCTGGCCGCCCGAAAGCTCCAGCGGTTTGCGGTCAAGCATTGGGGTGAGCTGCATCAGCTCGGCGGTTTCGCGCACGGCGCGGTCGATCTCATCCTTCGACTTGCCCACCAGCTTCATCGGAGAGGCGATGTTGTCGTAAACCGTCATCGAGGGGTAGTTGATGAACTGCTGATAGACCATGGCGACCTTGCGGTCCTGCACCCGCATGCCGGTCACGTCTTCGCCGTTCCAGATCACCTGCCCCGTGCCCGGCACATCGAGCCCCGCCATCAGCCGCATAAGCGACGTCTTGCCCGAGGATGTAGGCCCCAAAAGCACGTTCATCGTGCCTTTTTCCAAGGTCAGGTCGGTCGGGTAGATATGCGTTTGGCCGCCTACCGTCTTCGACACGTTCTTCAGGATCAAACTCACGTTCGACCTCCCCTCATTCCGCCGCAGAGGCGGCTTGTTTCGCCGCGCGCATCTGCATCCATTCATCAAGACGCGCGATCTGCGTCTCGTCCATTCGCAGGCCCAGCTTGCTGCGGCGCCAGACGACGTCCTCTGCGCTGAGGGCATATTCCTTGTTCATCAGCCAAGCGACCTCGCGCGCGGTGAGGGTGGCCCCGAAATGCTCGCCCATATCCGCCAGAGTCTTGGCCTCGCCCGCCATCGCCCAAGCATCCGTACCATAGGCCCGGATCAGCCGTGCTGCCCAGCTTTCATCCAGAAAGTCATAATCCGCTTTCAGCCGCGCGATCAACTGCGCCACGCCGTCCACCGGGAAATCACCGCCGGGCAGGGCGACGCCTGCGGTCCAATGGCCTGACAGCCCGTCGAAATGCGGTGCGATCAGCTCCAGCGCGTCTTCGGCCAGCTTGCGGTAGGTCGTGATCTTGCCGCCAAAGACATTGAGGATCGGCGCGCCGCCGGTCTTGTCGACCTTGAGCGTATAGTCCCGCGTCGCCGCCGTGGCGCTGCTGGCCCCGTCGTCATAAAGCGGACGCACGCCGGAATAGGTCCAGACGATATCGGCGCGGGTGATGTCCTGCTTGAGATAGCCGTTCACGAAGTCGATCAGGTAGTCCTGCTCTTCGGGCGTGCATTCCGGGGTGACGGACGGATCAGGATGATCGGCGTCGGTGGTGCCGATCAGGGTGAAATCCTGCTCATAGGGGATCGTGAAGATGATCCGCCCATCGGTGCCTTGGAAGAAATAGCATTTGTCGTGATCGTAGAGCCGCTTGGTCACGATATGGCTGCCGCGCACCAGCCGCACCCCTTCGGAGGAGTTCAGCCGCGCGGTGTTATGGATGATGTCGCCGACCCACGGGCCGCCCGCGTTGACCAGCATCTTGGCATGGATCACCTCGCGCTGGCCATCCGCACCATGCTCCACGGTGACCGCCCAGCCATCGGCGCTGCGGTCGGCAGAGACGACTTTGGTCCGGGTCATGATACGCGCGCCGCGCAGTTCGGCGTCGCGGGCGTTCAGCACCACGAGGCGGGAGTCTTCGATCCAGCAATCGGAGTATTCAAAAGCCTTCTCGAACCGATCCTCCAGCGGTGCCCCTTCGGGCGTGCCGCGCAAGGACAGGCTGCGTGTGGCAGGCAGGATTTTTCGCCCGCCGAGGTTGTCATAGAGGAACAGGCCCAGACGGATCAGCCATGCCGGACGGCGGCCCCGCATCCACGGCATGAACAACCGCAGCAGTTTAGAGGTCGGCGTGTCGCCCTCGAACCGCATGTCGCGGTGATAGGGCAGCACGAAACGCATCGGCCAAGAGATATGCGGCATCGCCTTCAGCAGCACCTCGCGCTCGGTCAGCGCGTGGCGCACGAGGCCGATCTCGAAATACTCAAGGTAGCGCAGCCCGCCGTGGAAAAGCTTGGTCGAGGCCGAAGAGGTCGCCGAGGCCAGATCGTTCATCTCAGCCAAGGTCACGCTCAGCCCCCGGCCTGCCGCGTCGCGCGCGATCCCGGCGCCGTTAATGCCACCACCGATGACGAATAGATCGACCGGGGCAGCGGCCATATGGCTATCGGGCTGTTGGTTCACGATCCGGCCCTCCCCCCAGCTCAGACTGTCCAATTTGGGGCAGTGTTACGAAACGACTCTCATCTGCACAAGAATTATTTTCGTTTATGTTCGTTTCACCAGCATAGCGAACATGTTAAACGTGTCCTGCTGCGCGATTGCTTGCGTTAGCCAAAACACTGGAGATAATGCGCCAACAGCAGGCAGGAGCGACGCCCATTTCACAGACATTCCGCCATCCCGACATCCTTGAAATCGCCCGGCGCGAAGGCAAAGTCACCGTCGATGGGCTGGCCGAACATTTCGGCGTGACCCATCAGACCATTCGCCGTGACCTTACGGAACTGGCCGACAGCGGTAAGCTTGAGCGGGTCCATGGCGGCGCGGTGCTGCCCTCGGGGGCCAGCAACATCGGCTATGCCGAGCGGCGCAATCTGCATGAAGAGGCCAAGAATCGCATCGCCCGCGCCTGCGCCGAACATATCCCCGACGGCTGTTCGGTCTTTCTAAATATCGGGACCAGTACCGAGGCGGTGGCCCGCGCCCTGCTTCACCACCGCGATCTGATGGTGGTAACGAACAACATGAACGTGGCGAATATTCTGGTCGACAACCCCGAATGCCGCATCGTGCTGACCGGCGGCGCACTGCGCCGGATGGACGGCGGTCTGGTCGGCAATCTAACGATCGAGACGATCCGCCAGTTCAAATTCGACATCGCGGTGATCGGCTGTTCGGCAATGGACGCGGATGGTGATCTGCTCGACTTCGACATCGAAGAAGTGGGCGTCAGCCAATGTATCATCGCGCAGTCGCGCAAGACCTTTTTGGTGACCGATCATTCCAAATTCAAACGCTCTGCCCCCGCGCGCATCGCCTCGGCGCGGGAAGTGAATATGTTCTTTACCGATCTGGCGCTGCCTGCGGGCCTTGCCGAGAAATGCAGCGGTTGGGAGACCGCGGTGGTCTATGCGCCGGAAGAATGACCCCCGCCGCTAGGCGTCTGTCCATTCCCGCGCGCGGGGCTTGACCACGAGCGTCGGCTTGCAGGCTTTTAAAGCGTCGACAAAATGCTGGCTCCAAAGGTTCACATCCGTGGCCCGCACCTGCGCCATGCAGCTGGCATGGCGGCGCTTGCGCTCTTCCAGCGGCAGGGCGAGCGCGGTCTTGAGCGCCTCGCTCATGTCTTCGATATCATAGGGGTTGACCTGAATCGCATCCGTCAGGTCTTCGGCGGCGCCAGCCATATGCGACAGGATCAGCACGCCGGGGTCTTCGGGGTCTTGCGCCGCGACATATTCCTTGGCCACAAGGTTCATCCCATCGGCGAAGGGCGTCACGATCCCGACCCGCGCCCGGCGATAGAGGCGGGCCAAAAGGTTGCGATCAAGGTTGCGGTGGATATAGCGCAGCGGGGTCCAGTCGATCTCTCCATGCTCCCCGTTCACGCGGCCGACAAGCTCTTCCAACTCGTAGCGCAACTCGCGATAGGCGGCGACTTCCTCTCGGCTGGGCGGGGCGATCTGCACCATGCTCACCCGGCGCTCTCGCTCATCCCGGGTTTCAAGATAGCGGCCAAAGGCGCGAAAGCGGTTGGGCAGACCTTTGGAGTAATCCAGCCGGTCGACGCCGATCACGATGTCGCCTGCCATATCGTCGGCCAGACGGTCCTGCGCGCTGCCGCCCTGCGCGGCTTTCACAAAGGTCTCCACGTCGATGCCGATAGGGAAAGACCGCAGCGCCACCGCGCGGGAGCCGCATTTGATCGTGCCATCCATCAGGAATTCGGAATCGGTCTCGGCCCGGAACATCTCAAGACAGCGGGCCACATCGGCGCGGGTTTGCAGACCAACGAGGTCATAATCCGCCAGCCAATGCGCCAGATTGGCCTCCCGCGGGAGGGCGCCCATATCGCCTAAGGCGGGGAAAGGAATATGCAGGAAAAACCCGATCTTGCCGGTGAAGCCCAGCTTGCGCAGCTCTGTGGCGAGGGGGAAGAAATGATAGTCGTGAACCCAGATCATATCGTCGGGCTCGGCCACCTCCATCACCTGCCGGGCAAGGCGCGCGTTGACGGCGCAATAGCCCCGCTCGAACCCGCGGTCGAGCTTGACCAGATCGCCGCGGCGGTGGCACACGGGCCAAAGCACGGAGTTCGAGAAGCCGAGGTAGAAATTCTTGTAATCTTCTGGGGTTAGGCTAAAACTCAGCCGGGTGTAATTGCCCTGATCGCCATATTCGCTGAGACTGTTGGCGGGGGCATCCGTGGTTTCGGGGTGCGACCCGATCCAGATGCCGCCGATCTTGCGCAGGGTTTCATGCAGCGCATAGACCAGCCCACCGGAAGGGGCGGCCTCCGATGGGATGCGATTTGAGATTACAATTAATCTGCCAGCCATTTTATGCCTCGGGAACAATCATTTTCGGTCGCCGAGCCTGATTAGGCGGAACGCCGACCACCACTAACGGTTTAATGGTTTAGGTCGGTAAAGGTTCCCAGCTTGAGCGCCTTTGGTCAAATCTTTTGCAGGTGCAGCATGGCCAAGGGCCGGAATTATTTTCTCAGCGCCCAAGAAAGAACCACGCGACCCCCACAGGCAGCAGCGACATGAGGATCATCGACAGGATGACCACCCGCCCGTCGCGCATCAGATAGCCCGCCGCGAAGATGGCGATCATCGCCGACGCGATGGAGCCGGAGGTGGGTACGACCTCCATGAAGGGCATGAACATCGACAGGGCCATCACCATGAACAGGGGCAGGTAAATCCACGGGCGGTGCAGGATGAAGGTCGAGCGCTCGTGCAGATAGCGGTCCACGAAACCCACCGGACGCCGCAGCCATCGCACCCCCTCGCGGAGTTTCTTCGCGGCGATGTCACGGCGCATGACGAAACCGGGCAGCCAGAGGCTGTCGCGGCCAAAGATCATCTGCACCACCAGAAACAGCACCACCAATCCGATGAAAGCCGTGATCCCCGGAATCCCGCTGGCGGGTGAGGTTGAGATCAGGCTGAAGGCAAGGATGGTTGAGGCAAAGGAATGTTTGCCCAGACAATCGATGATCTCTTCCACGGTGATTTGCCGATCCGCGCCGCCGGAAAGATGCTCCATCTCATCTAGGACGCCGCTGAGGGTTGGCCGACCTGTATCGCTCATGAAATTCTAGTCCTTCTAACGTCGGGCGATAGCGCTACTCATGTTAACAATGCGTAAGCGCGGTGAAAGTTCGCCCGAATTGTCAGTTCAAGTTCACGTCTTCGCGCGCAGAAAGGCCAGCAGCCCCCGTTCGGCTTGGGTCATATCATCTATATCGGGCGGGTCCGGCAAGTCTTGCGGGGTCTGGCAAAGTTCGATCACCTGCGGATGGATATAGCTGTTGCGCGCGATGGTGGGCGTGTTGTGCAACCGTTCGGCGGCGGCTTCGGCCATGGCTTTGATGCTGGGCTTGTCCTCTTTCAGCGCCACGTCGAAGGCGGCGACGGACCCGGCCCAAGTGCGAAAGGTCTTGGCCGAGAAGCCTTCGGTGCCAGCGGCCTCGGCGATGTAGTCGTTCAGCGCGGTGGAGGTCAGACTGCGCGGCTGCCCCTCTTCGTCGAGCCATGTCAGCAGGTCCGCGCCGGGCAGGTCGCGAATTTTCTCAAGCGCGCGCATTAGGGTGCGGTTGGCGATCTGGCGGCGGACCCGTTTGCCGCCCTTCGCCATGAAGGACGCCTGCAACTTGCCGTCGCGCAGGACCAGATGCCGCCGTTTCAGGGTCAGCGTGCCATAGGTGCGGTTGGTTTCGGCATAGACCTGATTGCCGACGCGCAACGACAGCCGGTCGATCATCGCCACGGCGGCGGCCAGCGCGAAATCACGTTCGCCCAACTCCTCCTTAAGATCACGGCGCACGCGGCGGCGGATGCGCGGCAGGGTCTCGGCAAACTCGGGCAGACTTGCGTATTTCTCCTGCGCCTGCGCCTCGGACCAGAGCGGATGGTAACGGTATTGCTTGCGGCCTCGCGCATCGAAGCCGGTCGCCTGAAGGTGCCCATTGTCATAGGGGCTGATCCAGACCCGCTCATAGGCCGGGGGCACCGCCAGTTTCACCAGCCGCGCCCGCTCGGCCTTGTCCTTGATGCAGCGGCCATCGGGCGCGTGATAGGAAAACCCCCGCCCGCAGCGCCGCCGAGCGATGCCGGGTTTGCTGTCGGGGTAGTACCTGAGCGTCGACGGTGCGGTCATCTGGGCTTCCGATTGCGATAGGTGGGGTGGCGTCTGGGGCCTGCCCCCGTTTTGATCAACGCAGGCGCATCGGCTGGGTTCCCGCGGCGCACATCGCGCATCTCTGCGCAGTTGCAGCATAAATCCGTTGATTTCGCTGCGCTGGCGCATAGGTTTCTGGGGGAACGCCCGTGCAACGAAACGGATAGACCGGCCCCTATGGATAGCACCACCCTGTCGCCCCGCAATCTGCCGCCCGTGATCCCGGTCGAGCGCCATGCGTTCTTCCTCGATCTCGATGGCACGCTCGCCCCCATCGTCGACAACCCCGAAGACGCCTGTCTGCCGGAGGCGACCCGCCATCTGCTGACCCGTCTCGTCGCAAAGACCGATGGGGCGGTGGCGGTGATCTCTGGCCGGGCCATGGCGGATGTGGACCGTATCTTGGACGCGCTGCGCCTGCCGGTCTCGGGGTCGCATGGGCTGGAGCTGCGGCTCAGCACCGCGGAGGATCACGCGCCGGAGCAGAGCGCGGGCATCCCCACCCCGGTCATCGACCGGGTCGAGGAATTCGCCGTACTGCATGGGGTGACGTCCGAGCGCAAGCCCGGCGCGATCGCGCTGCATTACCGCAAGGCCCCGGAGCAAGAAGACGCCTGTCGCGGCTTCGTCGATACGCTGGTCGGCGAAGACTCCAGCCTGCGCGGTTTGCATGGCAAGATGGTCAGCGAGGTCGCCTTGAAAGGTGTCGACAAGGGCGGCGCGGTGGCGCGGTTCATGGCCTCTCCCGCCTTCGCAGACCGCCTGCCCGTGATGGTCGGCGATGACGTAACGGACGAAGACGGCTTTCGCGCGGCGCAGGCCATGGGTGGCTTTGGCATCAAGATCGGCCAAGGGCCGACCGAAGCCCAACATCGCATCGAAGACGTGGCCGGTTTTGCCGATTGGTTGGAAGAGATTTTGCGCTGATCGGGCCCGCCCGGCAGTCGCATCATGAATAGAAAAGAGGGACTTATGGATCTGGGTGTCATCGGGAATTGCGCGGTTGCGGCGCTGGTCAGCCGCGAAGGGGCGATCAACTGGTTCTGCCTGCCGCGTTTCGACGGCGATCCGGTCTTTCACAGCCTGATGGGCCATGGCGCGGGCGAAGAGGGCGACGGGGAATTTGCCGTCGAACTCGAAGATATGACCGAGAGCGCGCAGAGCTATCTGCCCAATACCGCGATCCTGCGCACCGTGTTGCGCAGCCCAAAAGGCGCGGTCGAGATTGTCGACTTCTGCCCCCGTTTCACCGCCTATGGCCGCAGCTTTCGCCCGCAGATGCTGGTACGGCAGGTGCGGCGTATCGAAGGCTCTCCCCGTGTGCGGATGCGCCTGAAGCCGCGCTTTCAATGGGGGGAAGTGGCCCCGACCCTCACCCGCGGCTCCAACCATGTGCGTTTCGTCGGGCCAGAGCAGAACATGCGCCTGACCACCGACGCGCCGATTGATCATGTGCTCGACGGGCGGATGATCAACCTCGAAGGTGAGATGACCTTCATCCTTGGCCCCGATGAGACCCTGTCAGACAGCCCTGAGCAGATCGGCACCACCTTTCGCACCAAGACGACCCGCTATTGGCAGCGCTGGACCCAGCGTTTGGCGATCCCTTTCGAGTGGCAGGAGGCCGTCATCCGCGCCGCGATCACGTTGAAACTGTGCAGCTATGAGGCCACGGGCGGGGTGATCGCCGCGATCACCACCTCCCTGCCCGAGGCGCCGGATTCAGGGCGCAACTGGGATTACCGCTATTGCTGGGTGCGCGATGCGTTTTTCACCGTGCGCGCGCTCAACAGCCTCGCCGCGACCCGCACGTTGGAGCATTATTTCCAATGGCTGATGAACGCTGTGGCCGATGCCGAGGGCGGGCATATCCAGCCGGTGCTGGGGCTGGGGCTAGAGACGGCGCTGACCGAACGTATCTCGCCCAGTCTACAGGGGTTCCGTGGCATGGGGCCGGTGCGGATCGGCAATCAGGCGCATGAGCATTTCCAGCATGACACCTATGGCAATATCATCCTCGGCGCCGCTCCGGCGTTTTTCGATCACCGGCTGCCGATGAACACAGGGCGCACCGCCTATGAGCAGTTGGAGCCCCTCGGCGAACAGGCGTGGGAGCTGCACGACCAGCCCGATGCGGGCATTTGGGAATTGCGCAGCCGCGCGCGGATTCACACCTCGTCGTCCCTGATGTGCTGGGCCGCCTGCGACCGTCTGGCCAAAATTGCGCGGCATCTGGACTTGGACGAGCGCGCCGCTCTTTGGGCCGAGCGGGCCGAGGTGATCCGCGACAAGATCCTCGACAACGCATGGTCCGAGGAACGCGGCGCCTTTGTCGAAAGCTTTGGCGGCAGCACCCTCGACGCGAGCGTTTTGCTGATGGGCGAGGTCGGCTTTCTGCCGCCGAAAGACCCGCGATTCATCGCCACGGTCGAACGTCTATCCGAAGTGCTGGGCCGCGGCCCCTTCATGCTGCGTTACGAAGAGGCCGACGATTTCGGCGTGCCGGAGGTGGGCTTTAACGTCTGCGCCTTCTGGCGCATCGACGCGCTGGCACGGATTGGCCGCGAAGAGGAAGCACGCAAACTGTTCGAAGAGTTGCTGGAGGCCCGCAACCACCTTGGCCTGATGTCCGAAGACACTGCCTTTGCCACTGGTGAGGGCTGGGGCAACTTCCCGCAGACCTACTCCATGGTGGGCATCATCAACGGCGCCATGCGCCTGTCGCGCCGGTGGGAGGCCGAGCTTTAACGCGCAAGCAGCAGCCGCAGCCCCAAAAGCCCCAGCACAGCCGAGGCAATGCGGTCGAAATAGACCTTCGCGCGCAGGTAGCCTTGGCTGACGGCGGGGCGGCTCATGCCGAAGGCCAATGCGGTGTAGAAGGCCAGTTCGATGATCAGGTGATTGGCGACGATCAAGAGGTTCTCGCTCAGCCGCATCCCCTCGGGGAAGATGACGACCAGCACCGCGGCGGCGAAAAGCACCGATTTCGGGTTCAGGATGTTGATCATCAGCCCCTGCCGGAAGGCATGGCGGGCGGGTGTCACCGTGCTGGTCACCGGTGCCCGCGCCCCGCGCCACATGCCGTAGGCCACATAGAGAAGATAGGCCGCGCCCACGGTTTTCACGATGGCATAGGCCCATGGGAAGGCGAGGAAGACAGCCTCCAACCCCAAGAGCGCGGCGAGGGTCCAGAACGACGCCACAAGGCCGAGGCAGCCCCCACGGCAACGCCCACCTGCCGCCCCGAACTCAGCGTTGTTTTCAGCGCGATCAGAAAGGCCGGGCCGGGGCTGAGGATTGACGCGATGAGCGCGATGTTGAAGGCAATGAGATGCGATAGTTCCATGGCGGCGGTCCCCTGTGACTGCGCCCAGCTAGGCGCGGTGCTGGCCCATGGTCAACTGGGATGCAGGCGACCGGGGCCGCTCGGTGCGTGTTCGGCCCTGCGACCGCTTAAAAAGCGGGCACCTCAGACGAAGGAGCGCACCGTGGCGATGGCCCCGTCGAGCGCCTTGCCTTCCGCATCCTGCAACGCCGCCTCGCGCAGCCGCGCGATCCACTCCGCCGCGTCGTCGCGCCCGCGCAGCAGGTCGGCGGCATCCATCACGCGGTCGAACTTGCCCAGACCCCGCGCATGGGTGTCGGAGTAGCCCTTGATCAGGCGGCGGCATTTCACCAGTTCCACGGCGAGGGCGTAGTCACTCTCCACCTCCGCAAGGCAGCGGCTGAGCCAGTCCTCCAGATGCGCGACCTCAAGGGCATGGCGATGGGTGCGCAGCCGGTAGCCCTTCAGGCCGCCGAGGAAATGCAACATCAGGAAGGCGGGCAGCCGGTCGGTACGCAACCGGCGGCCCTTGTCGAACCAGCGGTTCAGCCGGGCCATCCACGTCTCGCTCGCCTCCACCTTGGCGCCGAGCCGCGCGGGCATGAGCCCTGCGATCTCTTCCGCGCGGGGGTGGAAGTACTCGGTCAGTTGCAGCAGGTTCTCGTCGCCCGCGCGCATCTCTTGACGGATGTGCGACAGACGCGGGGCGCGGGTCTTGAGGTCCGCCACGCGAATGATGTCGTCATAGGCCATGGCATTGGCGATGTATTTCGCCGCCGCCGCCGAGAGCGCCCAGCCCTGCGCGGCGTCATCGCGGGCCAACACGGTATCGAGCCGGTCGAGATAGAGCGCGCCATAGGCGCAGTCTTGAAAGTTCACCACCTTGGCGAGCCCGGCGAGCGCGAGGTCACGCACCGGCTCAGGCAGACGGTCGGCCCGGTCCACCAGCGCGGCCCATTCGGCCTGCAACTTCTCCGGCCCGACAAGGCTGAACGGTTTGATCTCTTCCTCGGGCGCCTGCGGTGATTCGGGCAGCTTGCCCTGTGCCGCGTCAAAGCCCACAGCGAAGGCGCGCAGCGAGGGTTCGACCCCCTTGCCGCCGGCACGGATCGCATTCTCATAGGCCTCACGCGGGAACGGCAGCGCGCCTGAGCCTGCAAGCGCGCCGAAGAGCGAGGCCGAGATGACCGAGCCCGCGCCGACGGCCAGCCCTTCCATATCTTCGAGCACCAGTTTCTGCGCCGCGATCTCGGCCGCCGCGCGGACCTCATCGGCATCGGCAATGCCGTCGCCCGGCGCCATCTTCTCGCTCACCGCCAGCGCGCGGTGGGTCGAGCCGATCAGCGTCGTCCGGTCCGGCGTCACGAAACCGCGCATCACGGCGCGGCCCACTTCCATCATCTCGGCGGCGATCAGCACGTCCACGTCGCCCGCCGCCGGGGCCAGCGCGAAGACGGGGTCGAGCGCGCCCTTGGGGGCCATTTCGACGTAGTAGATCGTGGCCCCGGTGCGCTGCGCCACGCCGGCGACCGAGGTCGCCTGACAGACGTAGCCCTCGGCCCGGGCCATCGCCTCGATCCAGCCGGTGAGCACGCCGCCCCCCTGCCCGCCCACGGCCATGACGGCAAGCTTGATGATCTTCTCGACGCGCGCATCGGGCGTCTTTTGCGGCAGCACCATGTTCATGTCGCCACTCCTTCGTTGCGCAGCCGTTTCGCATCGCGTCGGTCTTGCAACCAGCGAATGATTTGGCCGGTCTTCTCGGCCCGCCAACGCTCGAACTTCGTCGGGTTGTGCACCACGTCGGCCTGATAGAAGGACGGGCAGAGGACGGCGGTATCCGCCACTTCGCCGCAGTTGCCGCAGCCTACGCAGGTCTGGTCGATATGCGCCACCGGGTCATCGCGCAGCGGATCGTCGAGCCGTTTCAGCGACAGCGACGGGCAGCCTGAGAGGCGGATACAGGCGTGATCGCCGGTGCAGACATCCGCATCGACGCCAAAGCGCGGCACCTCCATGCGGCGGCCGTCCCTAATCGCCTGATTGCGTTTCGGCTTCTCGCGGCGCTGCTTGTTGAGCATGCATTCCGAGGAGGCCACGATGACCTTCGGCCCCTTGTAATCGGTGGTCAGCGCCTCGCGCAGAACCTCGCGCAGCTTGCCCACGTCATAGGTCCGGTCGATCTGGCGCACCCATTCCACGCCGACGCCCTTGAGCGCCTTGGAAATCGGGTTGTTCGTGCTTTTCGTGTCGTTATGCGCGCGCGAGGACATCACGTCCTGCCCGCCGGTGGCGGCGGAATAGTAATTGTCTACGATCACCGCGACGCTGTCGGACTTGTTGAACACCATGTTGCCGATCGAGGTCGACAGACCATTATGCCAAAAGCCCCCGTCGCCCAGGATCGAGATCACCCGCTTGTCGCCGCCGCCGTCAAAGGCCGCGTTGGAGGCGGGGCCGAGGCCATAGCCCATGGTCGAGCCGCCGATCTCGAAGGGCGGCAGGCAGCCGAAGAGATGGCAGCCGATGTCGCCGGTGATCTGGTGCTTGCCCAACTCCTGCTCGGTCAGTTTCATCGCCGCGAAGATCGGGCGTTCGGGGCAGCCGGTGCAGAAGCCCGGCGGGCGGATCGGCACGGTCTGCGTGAGATTCGGGATCGCGGGCGCCTCGGCGTTGGGCGAGCGCACCGCGCCGGGCAGCATCTCGGGCGCGGCGATCTTGAGGAAGGCCGTGAGGCCATCCAGCAGCACCTGCCCGGTATATTCCCCGGCCATCGGCAGCACATCCTTGCCGTGCAGCTTCACCCGGCGGTCGAGCTTGTAGAGGTAGGCGCCGAGTTGTTGCTCGATGTGGTCGGGCTGCCCTTCCTCGACCACCAGCACATGCTCCTTGCCCGCGCAGAATTCGTCGAACTCATCGCGCAAGAGCGGGTAGGTGACGTTCAATACGTAAAGCGGCACCTCGGTCTGGCCGTGTATGTCCGCGAGCCCGAGCCGCTGCAGCGCGCGGATCACCGAGTTGTACATGCCACCCTGCACCAAGATGCCCAAGGGCGCCTTCTCGGGGCCGAAGAATTCGTTGAGCTTGTTGTCGCGGATGAATGTCTCCGCGGCCGGCCAGCGGTTCTCGATCTTGTCCTTCTCGTGCAGGTAGGACATCGGCGGCAGCACCACGCGGTTGAAATCCGACTGCGGGTTCGCCGCCGCCTCGGCCACGGTAAGCGGCGGACGCTGGTTATCGCGGGTCTCGAAGCTGCCCGTGACGTGGCAGGACCGGATGCGCACCATCAGCATCACCGGCGTATTGCTGGCCTCGGAAAGTTCGAACCCGTCCTTCACCGCCTTCGTGATCGACGGCAGGTTCGGGCGCGGGTCCAGCATCCAGAACTGCGATTTCATCGCGAACCCGTGGCTGCGCTCCTGCATGATCGAGGAGCCTTCGCCGTAGTCCTCGCCCACGATCACCAGCGCCCCGCCGGTCACGCCCGAGGAGCTGAGGTTCGCGAGCGCGTCCGAGGCCACGTTCACCCCCACCGGACCCTTGAAGGTCACCGCCCCCCGGATCGGGTAGTGAACTGACGCGGCCAGCATCGCCGCCGCCGCGGCCTCGGAGGCGTTGGCCTCAAAGCGCACGCCCAGTTCGCCCATCAGTTCCTCGGCGTCGGCCAGCACGTCCATCA
Source organism: Sulfitobacter sp. 1A15106 (assembly GCF_043556995.1). Taxonomy (NCBI): domain Bacteria; kingdom Pseudomonadati; phylum Pseudomonadota; class Alphaproteobacteria; order Rhodobacterales; family Roseobacteraceae; genus Sulfitobacter; species Sulfitobacter sp. 1A15106. The sequence continues at coordinate 82,794 of NZ_JBIFFM010000008.1, forward strand.
GGTGGCTGATCGGCGCGCCTTGATAGCCGCCGACATAGCCCACGCCGTTCTCCAAGAGCGCCTTGGTGATCGCAAGGATGCCCTCGCCGGTGAAGACGTCGCCGTCTCCCTTGCGCAGATATTCCACCTCTGCCTTGAACGAACGTTCGGCCATTGGACCCTCTTAAAAATCGTGTTTTCGGATGTTGCGCAGCATGGTCTGCAAGGTGGCCACGAAGGCCGCCTTCTCCTCGGGGCCGATGCCCTTGAACATCGTCTCATAGGCCTGCGCCATATGCGGCCAGAGACGCGCATAGGCCTCGCGCCCCTGATCGGTCAAGTAGACCCGCGTGGCGCGGCTGTCGTTGGCATCGGTCTCGCGCCGGACCAGCCCGTCGCGCACCAATGCGTCGAGCGCGCGGCTCAGCGTCGATTGCTGCACCACCGCGTAAACCGCCAACTCGCGGATCAGGATGCCGTCGGTCACCGACAGCACCGCGAGCGAGCGCATCTGCGGCGTGGTCAGGCCAAGTGCCGCCATCTCCGCCGACAGGGCGGCATTGTACCGCCCCATGATCCGGTTCATCAGATAGGGCGCGAAATTATCGAGCCCCATCCGATCCAGCGGCGCGTTCTCGGCCTCGGAAGGTGGTGTATCTGTCACCGATCAGCCCTTCGGCACCAGTGCCAGCGCCCGAATGGGGCTACCGGTGCCGTTCTTGATCTTCAACGGCGCGGCGATCAGGATCGCCCCCTTCGGCGGCAGTTTGTCGAGGTTGGCCAGTGACGCCAGACCAAAACAGTTGTTCTTATGCAGCAGGTTATGCGCCGGATAGGGCGGCTCCATTCCGCCCGCTTGCCCCGCATCGGTGCCGATGCACTGCGTGCCCCAGCCGACGATCTTCTTCTCCATCAGGTACTGGATCGCATCCGGGGTCGGCCCGGGGCTGTGCGGCCCGGTCTCATCGGCGTTAAGAAACCGCGCCTCGTCATCGACGCGCGCGTCCCAATCGGTGCGCATGACGACCCATTCGCCTTCGCCGATCTCGCCATACTCGGCTTCCCATTCCTTGATGCCCTTGGCATCGAGCAGGAAATCCGGGTCTTCCTGCGCCTGCTGCGAACAATCGATCACATTGACCGGGGCCACCAGACGCTGCACGTCGAGCGTATCAGTGAACCCGTCGTCGTAATCCTTGCCAGTGATCCAATGGTGCGGCGCGTCGAAATGCGTGCCCGAATGCTCACCCAGCACCATCCAGTTCCAAGCAAAGAAGGGGCCGTCCTCGTCGTATTCGCTGATCTTGTGAATCTCGACCTTCGGCGTCGGCTTGGCGAAATCAGCAGGCAGCTGCAGGATCGGCGTATCCGGCCCCAAGCCGCCCGAGCAATCGACGACCTCAACCCCGCCCGAAGCCAGCATCGCGCCGAAATCCCGCATTAAATCCGTAGCACTCATTTCAATTAATCTCCCTCAAATGGCGCACCCACTCCCGATGCGTTGTCCCTGCAAAGATGCTAGTCACATTTATATGCGTTTGCAATTATCTTCTTCGAAAGGCTTGCCCGGAACGCAAAAGGCCCGCCGCAAATGCGACGGGCCTGCCCAGCCGGGGAGAGGTGGCTAAGGAGATTAAGCGGCGTATTTCGCGACCGCCCCGCCCTGCTGGCTCCAATCGGCATACCATGTGCGGAAAAGCTTATACTGCGCCTCGGCATAGCCGCGCTGGCTGTCGGTCAGCGCGTCGGTCTCATTAAAATGCAACGCATATTCCGCATGGCCTTCGAGCACCATCAGATGCTTATAATAAAGCACGAGGTCCGGCCCTTCATCGAAGGAGGACAAAACACCAAGGGCCGCATCAAGCTCCTGCGCGCGCTGACGCGCCTCGGCATCGCCCGCCGCTGCAGCTTGGCTGAGGGCGACCAGATGCAACACTTCGCGCGGCAGCACATTGCCGATCCCGGTGATCGCGCCGGTGGCGCCGCAATTGACAAAACCGTGGAAGACGGTGGTATCCACGCCGATCATCAGCGTGACCTCATCATCCCGGCTGGTGATGTTCTCCGCCGCATAGCGCAGATCATCCGCGCCGCCGAACTCCTTGAAGCCGACAAGGTTGGAATGTTCGGCCCGCAGCGCAAAGAAGAGATCGGCCCGGGTGGCAAAACCGTAATAGGGGCTGTTGTAGATCACGGCGGGAAGCTCAGGCGCCGCCGAGAGAACCTTTTTGAAGTGGTCTTTCTGCGCGGCAACCGACGTGCCGCGCGACAGGATGCGGGGGATCAACATCAGTCCCTTGGCGCCGACCTTTTGCGCATGCGCCGCATGTTCGGCGGCCAGCTTCGTATTCACGGCCCCCGTGCCCACAACTACCGGCACGCCCGCTTCGACCAGACGTTCGACACCTTCCATCCGCTCTGCATCGGTCAGCAGCGGCCAATCACCCATGGACCCACAGTAAACCACCGCGCTCATCCCATCGGCGATCAGCTTTTTGCCCATACGCACCAAAGCGTCGAAGTCAGGTTTCCGGTCTTCGGTGCAGGGGGTCATCAGGGCCGGGATGCAGCCGGAAAAAATCGAAGGGGTCATATATCTCTCCATCATAGAAACCGGCCGCGATACCGCCGGGCTTGACTGTATCTTAGCTATTGTATTTTATTTGTCGACATAAAATCTGCACAGCCTCTATGACGGCCCGATAAAGGCGCATTTACCTATGGTTAAAGGTCGATATGCTGCCGCCGGTCTCGTGAAATCAGCGCCTGAATCTGCCGCACGATCTGATCCGCATGGGTCGCGGCCAAAGAATCTGCCAAGGCAATGTCGCGCGCCTCAATGGCCGCGATTAGATCCTCATGCTCTTGCACATACTCGCTGGGAAGCTGATCGTCGAAGGACTGGTAATACATCCGCAGCAACCGGCGCCCCTCATCCAACAGCCGCAGGCAAAGCGATTCGTAATAAGGGTTGCGCCCCGCCCGGGCGATCTCGGCATGGAACTCCCGGTTCGTCGCGATCATCGACAGCGCGTCCTGCGCCGACACGGCCTTGGCGAACTCCACCTGCCGCGCGCGAATATTGGCCATATCTGCCGGCGTATGAAACTGCGCCGCAAGACGCGTGGTGACACGGTACATCAAGGTCATCGCGTCAAAGAAGGTGTGCAGGTTCATGAAATCGATATTCGACACCACGGTCGACCGGTTGGGCAACGTGGTCACCAACCCCTCGCTCGCCAACCGCACCAAAGCCTCGCGGATCGGCGTACGCGACATCGACAGCCGCTCGGAAAGTCGAATCTCGTCGATCGGACTACCCGGCAAGAGGGTCAGATCGAGTATCTCATCGCGCAGGATGGAATAGACAAATTGCGCCCCGGACCCGCGCTTGCGTTCCGCCGTTTTAGGTTTGCTGGTCATGCGGGGATGCCGCCCTTTCGATGTTCATGGCTCCCCCTCGATAAAGCAACAAATCCCCCGCCCTACAATAGCGCTATCGCCCCTAGAGCGCGCCACCCCCTTCATTTCATCCTTTCTCAAATACCTTCCGCACTCTCCCCAAACGCCACCCCGCGCCAACCGCCCACCCAACCGCCCCAACAGATCGCCTAAAAAACGGGCATTACCGCCGATATATCAGGCACAATTCGCGCCAAAAGACTGACCTAGAAAGGCTTTTTCAAAAACTGTAATCCCCGGATTGACAGCGCGAAAGCTGCAACCGCATACTCGACCAATCTGATATTGGTTCAAGAAAGCGGTCCATTGCCCAGCCCCGACACCGGTCCCGACAAGGTTTTGCTCGAAGTGCGTGACTTCAGCCTGCGCTTTCGCGGCGCGCCGAGCGACCAGATCAACCATGTGAATTTCACCGTCCACCCAGGCAAGACGCTCTGCGTCGTCGGGGAAAGCGGTTGCGGGAAAAGCGTGACCTCGCTGGCGATGATGGGGCTGCTGCCGGCCGGTGCGGCGACGATCCGCTCGGGCGAGATGGTTTTCGAAGGCCAGAAGCTCGACCTTGCCGACCACACCGCCATGCGCAAGCTGCGCGGCAGTCGGATGACGATGATTTTCCAAGAGCCGATGACCTCGCTCAACCCCGCCTTCCGCATCGGCGACCAGATCACCGAAGCCGTGCTCGCCCATAGCGACGCCAGCAAATCCGAGGCTGAGGACAAAGCGCTGGCGATCCTCAAGCGGGTCGGCATTCCGGCGGCGGAGAAGCGGATGCGCGACTACCCGCATCAACTTTCCGGCGGCATGCGCCAGCGGGTGATGATCGCCATGGCCTTGGTCAACGACCCGGCACTCTTGATCGCGGATGAGCCGACGACCGCCCTCGACGTGACCATTCAGGCGCAGATCCTTGAGCTGATCCGCGACCTTCAGGCCGAGACCGATATGGGCACGATCATGATCACCCATGACCTTGGTGTGGTGGCCGAAATCGCGGATACCGTCGCCGTCATGTACGCGGGCACGATCGTCGAAACCGGCCCTGCGGAACGCATCTTTAGCGACCCACAGCATCCCTACACGATCGGCCTCATGTCCTCGATCCCGCAGCTCAGCGGTCCGCGCGGACGCTTGGCGACCGTGCCGGGCATGGTGCCGACAACGCAGAACATGCCCCAAGGCTGCCGTTTTGCCACGCGCTGCCCCTTCGCCCAGCCCATCTGCGCGCAGGAGCCACCGCTTGCACCGCTGGAGGGGGGCCATGCCGTGGCCTGTCATTTCGCCCCCCTGGAAACACATCTGGAGCAGAGCGCATGAGTGACACGATCCTAACAGCGCGCGGGCTGAAGAAACATTTCAAAACCTCGGGCGGCGGATTGGCCAAAGGGGCCACGGTCAAGGCGGTCGATGACGTTTCCTTTGACGTGCGCCGGGGCGAGACTTTTGCCATCGTCGGCGAATCCGGCTGCGGCAAATCGACCCTCGCGCGGCTCCTGATGCGCTTGCTGACCCCGACCGAGGGCGATGTGCAGTTCGACGGCGCGGATGTGCGCAGCCTTTCGGGGCGCGATCTGACCGCCCTGCGCCGGGACATGCAGTTCATCTTTCAAGACCCTTTCTCATCGCTCAATCCGCGTATGAGCGTCGGCAAGCTGGTCGGTGAGCCGCTGGAGACCCATTTCCCCCAGATGTCCGCTGCCGAGCGGCGCGGCAAAGTGGCCGAACTGCTGGCCAAGGTCGGTTTGCGCCCCGAACATGCCGAACGCTACCCGCATGAATTCTCAGGCGGTCAACGTCAGCGGATCGGGATCGCGCGGGCACTGGCCTCGGCCCCGAGACTGGTGATCGGGGATGAGCCGGTCTCGGCCCTCGACGTCTCGGTGCAGGCGCAGGTGATCAACCTGCTTGGCGATCTACGCGATGAGTTGGGGCTCACCTTGGTCATCATCGCCCATGACCTCGCCGTGATCCGCCATATGAGCGACCGCGTGGCGGTGATGTATCTGGGGCAAATTGTCGAACAGGGCGATGTCGACACGGTCTATAACCACCCGCGCCACCCTTATACCCGCGCGCTCTTATCGGCCATTCCGGTGGCCGCCCATGGCGCGCGCACGCCACAGACAGCGCTTGAGGGCGAGATGCCCAGCCCGGCGAACCCGCCCGCAGGCTGTCGCTTCCACACCCGCTGCCCCTTTGCCAAAGAACGCTGCGCGAGCGAGCCGCCCTCATTGCGGGAGACCCGCGCGGGCGAGGGCCATGTCGCCGCCTGCCATTACTTCGAAGAGATCGCCGCCGCCACGCCGGACCTCGGCCTTGCCGATGCGCCCGAACGTGCCCCCGGGGCCGCCGCGCGCTTTGCGCTTTACCAAGACGCCATGCGGGACCGGACCACGCTCCGCCCCCGCCAAAACCAAGAATAACAGGCTGAACCAGACCCATTGAAACGACAGGAGAGTTCGACATGACACTGACCAAAATGACACTCGCCGCTGCATTGCTGGGGGCCACAACCCTCGGCGCGCAGGCGGCTGACCTGCGCATCGCGCTGCAATCCGATGCCGATGTGCTGGACCCCGACCAGTCGCGCACCTTCGTGGGCCGCATCGTCTACGCGTCGCTCTGCGACAAGCTGGTGGACATTACGCCAGACCTCGAAATCATCCCGCAGCTGGCGACCGAATGGTCCTTTTCCGAAGACGGCAAACAGCTGACCATGAAACTGCGCGACGATGCGGTCTTCCACGATGGAACGCCCTTTGATGCCGAGGCCGTGGCCGCCAACATCGACCGCAGCCAGAACATGGAGACTTCGCGCCGCAAGTCCGAGCTTTCCTCCATCACCGGCGTCGAAGTGCTGGGCAGCCATGAGATCCGCTTTGATCTGGCCGATGCCGATGCCACGCTGATGGCGCAATTCGCCGACCGCGCAGGCATGATGGTCTCCCCCACCGCTGCCGAGGCTGCAGGCGATGACTTTGGCCTGAACCCGGTCTGCTCCGGCCCCTACCAGTTCAAAGAGCGTGTGGCCCAAGACCGTATCGTGCTTGAGAAATTTGCCGACTATTACGATGCCGAGGAATACCACTTCGACACCGTCACCTATCTGCCGATCCCCGACACCACCGTGCGTCTGGCGAACCTGCAATCGGGTGACATCGACATGCTGGAGCGTCTGGCTGCGACCGACCTTGCGCAGGCCGAAGGTGACGACAGCATCAATGTCGAAAGCGCCGTGTCGCTTGGCTATCAGGGCATCACGATCAACGTGGCCAATGGCGAAAAGGGCGACAACCCTTGGGGCAACGACAAACGTCTGCGTCAGGCGCTGAGCTATGCGATCGACCGCGAAGCGATCAATCAGGTCGTCTTCAACGGTGCCTTCGCCGCGGGCAACCAGCCTTTCCCGCCAAACTCGCCTTGGTACAGCACCGACTATCCCGTGCCTGAGCGTGACGTGGAAAAGGCCAAGGAACTGCTGGCCGAAGCGGGCTTTGCCGATGGCATCGACCTTGAGGTGCAGGTGCCCAACACCACGATCCCGCTGCAACTGATGCAGGTCGTGCAGTCCATGGCTGCCGAGGCGGGGATCAACATCTCGATCACCTCCAAGGAATTCGCGACGCTGCTGGCCGACCAGTCGGCGGGTGACTATCAGGCGAGCCAGATCGGCTGGTCGGGCCGTGTGGACCCCGATGGCAACATCCACCAGTTCATGACCACCGAAGGCGGGATCAACGATTCCAAATATTCGAACCCGGAAGTGGATGAACTGCTCGACAAGGCGCGCAAGTCCAACGACCAAGACGTGCGCCGCGAGAGCTATACCGCTGCCCGCGCGATCCTGAACGAAGAGATGCCGATCGTGTACCTCTACCACCAGACATGGATCTGGGCGCTGGATTCCGACATCACCGGTTTCACCCCATATCCTGACGGCATGATCCGCCTTGCGGGCATGAAAAAAGAAGAAGGCTAACCCTTCTGCATCCGCACCGCCGGGCCGGTCCCGGCGGTGCCCCTCCCCTGAGCGAGACGTTTCAAAATGCTGTCCTTCATCCTGCGCCGTCTGGTGATCGCGATCCCGACGATCATCCTGATCTCGGTCTTTGTCTTCACCTTGCAAAAGCTGCTGCCGGGCGACCCGGTGCTGGCCATGGCCGGCGAAGAACGCGACCCGCAGGTGCTGGAGTTCCTGCGCGAGAAATACCGCCTGAACGATCCTATTCCGGTGCAATATTTCACTTGGATCGGCAATGCGCTGACCGGTGACTTGGGCATTTCGCTGCGCACCAACCAGCCGGTGCTGGAACTCATCGGAGAGAAACTGCCCGTGACCATCCAACTGGCCACGATGGCGATGATTTTTGCCCTGTTGATCGGCGTGCCTGCGGGCATCTTCTCTGCCGTCAAGAAGGGCACCGTGACCGATTATGTGGCCAATGTCGTGGCGCTCTCGGGCCTGTCGATCCCGAACTTCTGGCTGGGCATCATGCTGATCCTGCTGGTCTCGGTGAAATGGAAACTGCTGCCCGCCTCGGGCTATGTGCCGCTGAGCGAAGACCCCATCCGCTCCATCACCGTGATGATCATGCCCGCCTTCGTGCTGGGTACGGCGCTGGCCGCGACGTTGATGCGCCATACCCGGTCGGCCATGCTGAGCGTGCTCAGCAGCGACTACGTCCGCACCGCCCGCGCCAAGGGTCTGGTCGAGCGGCGGGTGATCCTGAAACACGCCTTTCGCAACGCGCTGACGCCGATCGTCACCCTAACCGCCCTGCTTTTTGGTGAGCTGATCGCGGGCGCGGTGCTGACCGAACAGATTTTCACCATCCCCGGCTTTGGCAAGCTGGTGGTCGATGCCGTGTTCAACCGCGATTACGCCGTGGTCCAAGGCATCGTCCTCGTCACCGCCGTTGGCTTCATCTTCATGAACCTGCTTGCCGATGTCGCCTATGTGCTGCTGAACCCCCGCCTGAGGAAGCAATAATGGCTCAACCTGCCACCCCCATCACCATCGACGCCGAAAGCGCCGCCGATCCGGTCCTCTCCGCCCGTCCGGAAAACCGGGTTTGGAAGAAGTTCCGCACCCATCGCAGCGCCATGCTGGGCGGCGTGCTGGTGGTCTTCTTCTGCGCCATCGCGCTTTTGGCCCCGCTGCTGCCGATCCCCGACCCCGCCGCCACCGATTGGGGCGCGGTGCGCAAGGGCCCTTCGGCAGCCCATTGGATGGGCACCGATGAGTTGGGCCGCGATGTGTTGAGCCGTCTGGTCTGGGGCGCGCAGGCCTCCCTGCTGGCCGGGGTTGTCTCGGTCGCCATCGCCCTTGGCCTTGGCGTGCCTTTGGGCATCGTTGCAGGCTATTTCGGGGGCTGGACCGACGCGGTAATCTCGCGTTGCACCGAGGCGCTTCTGGCCGCGCCCTTCCTGATCCTCGCCATCGCGCTTGCGGCCTTCCTCGGGCCGAGCCTGACAAATGCGATGATCGCCATCGGCATCTCGGCCACGCCGATCTTCATCCGCCTGACCCGCGGTCAGGTGCTGAGCGTTGCCGCCGAGGATTACGTTGAAAGCGCCCGCGCCATTGGCCTGAGCACGCCACGCATCCTGCGCCGCTATATCTTCCCCAACGTGCTGCCGCCCGTGTTGGTGCAGGCCACACTGACCGTCGCCACCGCCATCATCGCCGAGGCGTCGCTCTCCTTCCTTGGCCTTGGCCAGCAGCCGCCCGCGCCCTCTTGGGGGTCGATGCTGAACACGGCGAAGAACTTCCTCAATCAGGCGCCTTGGATGGCGCTTTGGCCCGGCATCGCGATCTTCATGGTCGTGCTTGGCTTCAACCTTCTGGGCGACGGGCTGCGCGACGCGCTCGACCCACGCGAACACTGACCGGAGACGACATGACCCCCTTCACCACCCGCCCCGAGATCCGCGGCTCCTTTGGTGTCACCACTTCGACCCATTGGATCGCCTCGACCGTGGGGTTCGGCATCCTTGAAAAAGGTGGCAACGCCTTTGACGCCGCTGTCGCCGCGGGCTTTGTCCTGCAAGTGGTCGAGCCGCATTTGAACGGCCCGGCGGGCGACCTGCCGATCATCTTTCACGACGCGGAGAAACAGGCGACCAAGGTTGTCTGCGCTCAAGGGGTCAGCCCCGCCGCCGCCAAGCTGGAGCATTTCGAGGCATTGGGCCTTAAGCTGATCCCCGGTTCGGGTCTTCTCTCCACCGTGGTGCCCGGTGCCTTTGACGGCTGGATGCTGATGCTGCGCGACCATGGCACCATGGGTCTGCGCGAGGTGATGCAACCGGCGATCGACTATGCCCGCGACGGGCATCCGGTGCTGCCGCGCGTGTCGAACACCATCAAGGGGCTGGCCGAATATTTCTCCGCCGAATGGCCCAGCTCCGCCGCGGTCTGGACGCCCGGCGGCGCAGCGCCTGAGCCAAACGCCAACTTCAAGAACCCCGATCTGGCCGCGACCTATGAGCGCTTGGTCAGCGAGGCCGAAGCCACAGGCGAAAACCGCAGCGCACAGATCGAAGCGGCGCGCAAAATCTGGTCCGAAGGTTTCGTGGCAGATGCGATTTTCGACTACCTCGAAGACGCCTGCGTGCATGACGTGTCCGAGCAAAAGAACAGCGCCCTTCTGGCGCGCGAGGACATGGCCAAGTGGCAGGCCAGCTATGAGGACACGCTGACCTACGAATACCACGGCTGGACGGTGCATAAGACCCACGCATGGTCGCAAGGGCCGGTGTTCTTGCAGACCCTCGCGATCCTCAAACATTTCGATCTTGCCGCGATGGACCCGATGGGCGCCTCCTTTACCCATACGGTGATCGAGGCGATGAAACTCGCCTATGCCGACCGCGAGGCCTATTACGGTGACCCCGAGCAGAGCATCATCCCGATGGAAGAACTGCTTTCCGACGCCTATAACGCGGAACGCGCGAAGCTGGTGAACGGCAAGGCATCGCTTGAGCAGCGCCCCGGCGTGATCGCGGGGTTGGAGCATCTGGCCGAGCGCTATATCGAACGCGCGGCCCGGGATTTCGGCGTTCAGAACGCCGCCCCGCAAGAGCCGACGATGGCGCATCTGACCGAGAAACGCGGCGATACCGTGCATCTCGATGTGATCGACCGCTGGGGCAATATGGTCTCGGCCACGCCCTCGGGCGGGTGGTTGCAGAGCAATCCGGTGGTGCCGGGGCTTGGTTTTCCGTTGAACTCCCGCGCGCAGATGTTCTGGCTTGAGCGGGGTTTGCCCACCTCCCTCGCCCCCGGACGGCGTCCGCGCACCACGCTGACCCCCTCTTTTGCCCAACATGCCGATGGGCGGCAGTTGGTCTTTGGCACGCCGGGCGGCGACCAGCAGGACCAATGGCAGCTGATCTGGTTCCTGCGTTTCGTGCACCACGGCCTCGACCTGCAAGAGGGGATGGACGCGCCGCTGTTCCACACGCTGCACTTCCAAAGCAGTTTCTTCCCCCGCCAAGCCCTGCCCGGCGAGATGATGATCGAGCCCAATGTCGGCCCCGCAGTGATCGACGCGCTGCGCGCCCGGGGGCATATCGTTACCGTGGCCGAGCCGTGGTCGGTGGGCCGAATGACCGCCGCGCTGCGCAATCCCGATGGCAGCCTTCACGCCGCCGCGACCCCCCGCCTGATGCAGGCCTATGCCGTAGGACGCTGACCCATGACCTATTCCATCATCGCCCGTGATCCCGACAGCCAAGAGATTGGCATCGCCGTGGCCAGCCGCTTTTTCGCCTGCGGTGCAGCCGTGCCCTACATCGGGCGGCGGGTCGCCGTGGCGACGCAGGCTTTCGTCAATCCGCTTTGGGGGACCGAAGGCCGGCGCATGTTGGAAAGCGGCGACCCCGCCGAAGCACTGCTGAAGGAATTCGCCGCCCGCGATGCGGGGCGCGACATCCGCCAGTGTCATATGCTGGACGCCACAGGAAACTTCGCCGCACATACCGGCGCGGCCTGTGTCGATTGGGCTGGGCACCGTGTGGGCACCATTCATTCCGTCGCGGGCAATATGCTGACCGGGCCGGAGGTGGTGGAAGCCACGTTCGAGACCTATGCCGCGCGCCATGACCTGCCGATGGCCGAACGTCTACTCGCCGCCATGCGCGCGGGCGAAGAGGCGGGCGGCGACATGCGCGGGCGCCAAGCAGCGGGGCTGGTGATCCACCGCGGACAAGACCATGCCTATCTCGACCTGCGCGTCGATGACCATGGCGACCCGCTGAGCGAGCTTGACCGGCTGCTCGACGTCGCCGGAGAGCGCTATCTCCATGTGGCCGAAGCGATGCCGAGCCTCGACAATTTTTCGGGCACCTCGGACCGCGCGCCGATTGATGCGGCGATCACCCGCGCCGAAGAGGCCCGCAAGGCGGCGGGCAAACCCAGCCGGTCGCTGGCGACAGATTTAGAGACAAAGAAAGATTAACCATATGAACGCGCTCGATTTCGGCCAGCTTCTGCCCCTTCTTGCCATTGCGGTATCCGCCGGTGTTTTCGGCGGCATCCTTGCGGGGCTGCTTGGTGTTGGCGGTGGCATTGTGATCGTGCCCGCGCTTTATCTTGCGCTGTCGACGGCGGGGATGGACCCGGCGATCACCATGCAGGTGGCGGTGGGCACCTCGCTTGCGACAATCGTCTTTACCTCGCTGTCCTCGGGCTATGGTCACTTCAAACGCGGCGCGATTGATATGGACCTTTTGAAACTCTGGGCGCCGTCGCTGCTGATCGGCGTCGTGATCGGCGCGCTTCTGGGGGGCTATGTCTCGGGGCTGATCCTTGTCGGCGTCTTTGCCACCGTGGCCGCACTCGTCGCGCTCGACATGATCTTTCGCAAAACCAAGGACGACCCCACGCCGCGCGGCTTTGCCAAACCGATCTGGGCGATCCTCGGCGTCGTCACCGGCGGGCTGTCTGCGATGATGGGCATCGGGGGCGGCACCATCGGCGTGCCGCTATTGAACTTTCTGGGCTATGACATCCGCCGCGCCGTGGGCACCTCTGCCGCGATTGGTTTCATCATCGGGCTGCCGGGTGCGGTGGTCTATGCGCTCACCGGCCTCGGGGCGGAGGGGCTGCCGCCCTTCTCGCTCGGCTATGTGAACCTTGCCGCGGCGGCCATCATCATTCCGCTCACTTCCAGCTTTGCCCATGTGGGTGTGAAACTGGCCCATAGCATTCCGCGCCGGGCGCTTCGGTTTGCCTTTGGAATTTTCCTAATGGTAACCTCTCTGCGTATGTTCATTGATTTATTTGAAGCGTTTTCCAACTCATGACACAGCCCCCCCAGTCCGCCCCAAGTGAAGATGAATTGGCCGAGCGGCTGCGCGGAGCGATCCGCCAAGGGGACATCCTGAACGACGGGCGGATGCCCCCCGAACGGGCGCTGGCCGAGCATTTCGGCGTGAGCCGGGCGCGGCTGCGGCTGGCGCTTGGCCTGTTGCAAGAGGACGGCACGATCTACCGCCGCCACGGCCAAGGCACATTCGCCACACCGCCCCCCGCGACCAATGCCGACAGTCTGCGCCACCTTGCACGACAAGTCACGCCAAGCGACGTGATGGAAGTGCGGCTAGAGGTTGAGCCCGCCCTTGCCGCCCTCGCCGCCGACCGCGCCCGCCCGCAAGAGATCGAGCGGTTGGATCAGTTGATGCGCGCCACGCTCAACCTCAGCGACCCGGACGCCTATGAGGCGGCGGATGACATGTTCCACTACAAGATCGCCGAGATGGCGCGGAATCCGCTGTTCCTCACGGTCTACGAATCCATTCGCGCGGTGCGCCGCGAAGTGGCATGGACCTCGCGCCGCCGCACCTATCACGCCCCCGAAACGCTACAGGTTCTGGGCGAGCAGCACATGACCCTGAACGACGCCATCGCCCGGCGCGATACGCTCGGCGCTGCCGCCGCGATGGAGCAGCATTTGCTGACCGTATCCAAAACCCTGCTGCGCGACCGGGTGCGCAAGATCGAACTCGATCTCTGAAGTCCCCGTTTCGATAGATTAAATCACGTTTTGACGCCCCGCTCTTTCTTGCGGGGTGTGTTACAGCTTTGTGACAAAATTGTCTGCCGACGCACCGGAACTGCTTGCAAACGAAACTGTTCGATGTTCGTATCTGCGCATTATTGTATTTCGCGCCAGATGCGCGGATTCTCAGGGAGGAGAACACAATGTCTCATAGATACCTATTCGCCGCTGGTCTCACCGCGGCCTTCACACTGACGGGCAGCCTTGCCTTCGCACAAGAAGACTGCGAGCGCGGCGCCTTGGACAAGATGTTCTGCGACGCCGATGGCGATCTCGTCGCCGATGCACCGACCGATCCTGATATGCTGAAAGACCCGTCGACGCTGGTTTTCGCCTACACGCCCGTCGAAGACCCCGCGATCTACGAAGACATCTGGACCCCCTTCATTGACCACCTTGAGGATGTGACCGGCAAGGACGTGCAGTTCTTCGCCGTGCAGTCGAACTCCGCCGAGGTTGAGGCGATGCGCTCGGGCCGCCTGCATATCGCCGGTTTCTCCACCGGTCCGACGCCGTTTGCGGTGAACCTCGCGGGCGTCGAGCCCTTTGCCATCATGGGCGCCGAGGACGGCCAGTTCGGCTACAAGCTGCAGGTCTACACACAGGCCGACAGCGACATCAAAGAGATGAAGGATCTGGCCGGCAAGCGCATCGCGCATACCTCGCCGACCTCCAACTCCGGCAACCAAGCGCCGCGCGCGCTTTTCCCCGATCTGGGCGTCGTGCCGGATGAGGACTACGAAGTGACCTATTCGGGCAGCCACGACCAATCCATGCTGGGCGTTGTCGCGGGCGACTATGACGCGGCCCCGGTGGCCTCCGAAGTGGTCGACCGCATGGCCGAGCGCGGTCTTTACGACCCCGAGGACGTGCGCATCGTCTGGGAAAGCGATCCTTTCCCGACAACCTCCTACGGCGTCGCGCATGACCTCGCGCCCGAGCTGAAGGAAAAGATCAAGGAAGCCTTCTTCTCCTTCGACTTCGAAGGCACCGCACTGGGTGAGGAATTCGCGGGGGTGAGCAAGTTCGTCCCGATCACCTACAAGGACCAGTGGGCGGTGATCCGTCAGATCCAGAAGGCGAACGGCGTCGAGTACACGCCGCAGGGCCTCGCGGCTGAATAATCGTTCAACACCGGGGGCCGGCTTTGCGGTCGGCCCCACGTTTAAGGTACATTAAATGCTGAAAATTTCCGACCTCGTGAAACGCTATGGCAGCGGTGATCCGGTGCTGAAGAACCTCGATTTGACGATCGAGGGCGAAAGCGTCGTTTCGATCATCGGTTCCTCCGGCGCGGGCAAATCGACGCTGCTGCGCTGCATCAACCGACTGGTGGAGCCGACCTCGGGGTCGATCATGCTCAACGGCACCGAACTGACCAACCTGCGCGGCAAAAACCTGCGCGCCGCGCGGCGCAAGATCGGCATGGTGTTTCAGGGCTTTAACCTTGTCGACCGCCTCACGGTGATGGAGAACGTCCAGTCCGGTCGCTTGGGCTACATCTCGACATGGTCCGCCGTGACCCGCCGCTATGCCAAGGCCGACATCCGCCGCGCCTATGAGCTGATGGAGCGCGTCGGCATCGCGCAATATGCCAACACCCGCGCCGACCAGCTGTCGGGCGGCGAACGCCAGCGTGTCGGTGTGGTCCGCGCCTTGATGCAGGACCCCGACATTCTGCTGGCGGATGAGCCCACCGCCTCGCTCGACCCCAAGACCTCAGAGCAGATCATGGGCCTGCTGCGCGACCTCGCCGGTGAGCTAAAACTTCCGGTGCTGATCAACATCCACAACGTGACCGAGGCCAAGGAATACACCGACCGTATCGTCGGCATGCGCTATGGCCGGATCATTTTCGACGACGAGCCCGCAAAGCTCGACCAAGCGGCGATGGATCAGATCTACGCCGGCAGCCCCCATGCGGACCGCGCCAAAGATGGGGCCGCGGCATGAGCGCGCCGCGAGATACCTGGAAAAAACCACCCTTCATCGCCAACCCGGTGCTGCGGTGGGCGGTGATCTTGGGCGCGGTGGCCTATTTCGGCTGGGTCGGGCTGACCATGCCGATTGACTGGAACCGCGTGGCCGAAGGGCTGGGCCGTGCCGGGCGCATTTTTGGCGGGGCCATCCCGCCCAGTTTCGAACGCTCGGGCCTGTTGATCGACGGCTTCCTCGAGAGCCTCAAGATCGCCATCCTCGCCACCGCGGGCGGGGTGCTTTTGTCGATCCCCATCGCCTTTATGTCCGCGCGCAACGTGGCGCCGAAGCCGATCTTCTACCTTGGCCGCGCCATCATCATCGTGGCGCGCAGCTTTCACCCGGTCATCGTGGCGATCCTCTTCGTCAAGGCCGTGGGCTTCGGCCCCTTCGCGGGCGTGCTGACGCTGATCGTCTATTCCATCGGCTTCGTCGCCAAGATGCTGGCCGAACGGATCGAGGAGATCGACTTCGGTCAGGTCGAAGCCATGCGCGCCGCCGGTGCGCCCTATTTCTCGACCCTGATCTACGCGATCTTTCCCCAGATCATGCCGCGCCAGATCGGCCTCACGATCTACCAGCTCGACAGCAACCTGCGCGCCTCGGCGGTGGTCGGCATCGTGGGCGCGGGCGGCATCGGGGCGACGCTCGCCAATGCCTTTGGCCGCTACGACTATGACTTCGCGCTGGCGATCACCATGGTCATCGTCGGTGTCATCCTTGTCTCCGAAGCCGTCAGCGGCGTGATCAGAAAGCGCATCCAATGACGACCCTTGCAGAGAAATTCGGCCGCGACGACTGGACCCGTTTCACCCTGCGCCAACGCCTCACGCGCTACGGCGTGCTTCTGGGCTGCGCCCTCGCCATCGCTTGGGCCCTGACTTCGATCGAGGTCATCTGGGCCTGGGTCTGGGGCGCGCCCGAGCAGATCGGCGACCTTTTTGGCCGCATGTATCCGCCTGACCCCAGCAACCTTGAGACCATTCTCAAGGTGCTTTGGGATACGGTGAATATCGCGACATTCGCCACCACTTTCGCGGTCTTCCTGTCCCTGCCGGTGGCCTATATTGCCGCGCAGAACACCACGCCCAACCGGGCCACGCTCTGGCTTGGGCGGTTGATCCTCGTGACTTCGCGGTCGGTCAACACGATCATCTGGGCGCTTCTCTTCGTGGCGATCTTCGGCCCCGGCGTGGTGGCGGGCATCCTCGCCATCATGTTCCGCTCCATCGGCTTCATCGGCAAACTTCTGGGCGAGGCGATCGAGGAGATCGACAAACGCCCCGTCGAGGCGCTGGAGGCCACTGGCGCATCGCGCTTCAAGGTCATCGCCTATGCCATCGTGCCGCAGGTCATGCCGACCTTCTGGGCCGTGTCGATCCTGCGGTGGGACATCAACCTGCGCGAGTCGACCGTTCTGGGCCTCGTCGGCGCGGGCGGCATCGGGATCATCCTGCAAGGGGCCATCGACACCTTTAACTGGCCCGAGGTCGCCACGATCCTCATCGCGATCATCGTGTTGGTGATCATCGGTGAGGTGATCTCGGCCTTCCTGCGCCGCCGCATCCTGTGAGTCTCGCCATTGACCCCGCGCAGGCGCTGGCCGAATACCAGCGCCTGCGTCCCCGCTTGCCCGCCTGCGACAAGCTCGGCCATGGGGTGGAGGCCGCTCGTTTTCTTGATATCATCGCGCCCTATGAGTTGATCCTGTTCGACGCCTACGGCGTGCTGAACGTCGGCGAAACCGCGATCAAAGGGGCCGCGCAGACCATCGCCGCCCTGCGCGAGATGCGCAAATCGGTCATGGTCGTCAGCAATTCCGCCGCCTATCCCAAGGCGCATATGATGGACCGCTACGCGCGGCTTGGCTTTGATTTCGCAGCCGACGAGGTGGTCACCAGCCGCGAGGCGCTGCTGCACCGCGTCGCGACAGAACCCGCGCGCCGCTGGGGCGTGATGCTGAACCCCGATAAGGACATGGGAGAGATCGCCGACCTCGGCGCGACCGTTCTGGCGGATGATCCGGCAGTCTATGACCGGGCCGAAGGTTTCCTCCTCGTCGGGGCGGATGGGTGGACAGAGGCGCGGCAGGCCCTGTTGGAGGCCAGTCTGAAACGCCAGCCCCGGCCTGTCTTTGTCGGCAACCCCGATCTTGTCGCCCCGCGTGAGGATGGTCTCTCGCTCGAACCCGGCTGGTTCGCGCATCGTCTGATCGACGCGACCGGCGTGGCGGTGCATTTCTGTGGCAAGCCCTTCCCCGATATCTTTGATCTGGCCCTTGCCCGGGCAAAGCCCGTGGATCCGGCGCGCGTGCTGATGGTCGGCGACACGCTGCACACCGACATCCTCGGCGGCGCGCAGGCGGGTTTCGCCACGGCACTGGTCACCGGCCACGGCTCCCTCTTGGGGTTAGAGGTTGCTGCGGCGATCCAAGGCTCGGGCATCGCGCCCGATCATATCGTCACGGAAATTTAACGGCGCTTTGCTGTGGATTCATTGTCCACAAAGCGCCCCACCCCCATTGCCATTCTGAACATCCGCCGCTAGCAGTTTTCGTGACCTTGTTAATAAGATCGCTGGAGGATACAAAATGTTCAAAATCACCAAGCCCACGGCAATTTTCGCCACTTTGGCCGCGCTCACCGGGGGAGCTCTGAGCGCCGAGACCGAAGTCAAGATCGGCTACGCCCTCGCCCCCGACAGCCACTACGGCGTCGCGGCGCAGAAGTGGCAAGAGGTCGTCGAGGCCGAGACTGACGGCAAGTTCAGCTTCCGCCATTTCCCCTCCTCCGGTCTGGGTGGTGAGCGCGAGGTCGTCGAGGGCCTGCAACTGGGCACCGTCGAGGCGACCATCGTCTCCACCGGCACGCTAAGCAACTTCGTCCCCGCCACCGGTGTGACCGACATCCCCTTCCTGTTCCGCAGCCTCGACCACGCGCGCCGCGTGCTTGACGGGCCGATCGGTCAGGATATCTTGGCCGAGTTCGACGGCGCGGGCATGGTGGCCTTGGCTTGGGGCGAACAGGGTTTCCGCCACATCACCAACAACCGCAACACCATCGAGACACCCGAAGACATCGCGGGCATGAAGCTGCGCACCATGGAAAACCCGGTGCACCTCGAAGCGTTCAACGCCGCTGGCGCCGCCCCCACCCCGATGGCCTGGCCCGAGGTGATCAGCTCGCTGCAACAGGGCACCATCGACGGGCAGGAAAACCCGCTCTCGGTGATCGTCTCCGTGAAGCTCGACGAGGTGCAGAAATACCTGACGCTGTCGGGCCACGTCTATTCGCCCGCCATGCTGCTGGTCTCCAAACCCTTCTGGGAAGGACTGTCGGATGAGGACAAAGCCGCCTTTGAGAAGGGCGCGACCGAGGCCGTCTCCGCCATGCGCGCCTTCGTCGATGACGTGGAGCAAAGCGGCGTCGAGACGCTGAAAGAGCGCGGCATGGAAGTGAACGAACTGAGCGAAGAGCAGAAGGCCGCTTTCCGCGCCTCCATTGAAAGCGCTTATGAGGGTTACTACGAGACCTACGGCAAAGAACTGATCGACCAGATCGCCGCGACCGAGTAAGCGCCGCGACGGAAAGACGGACGGCCGGGAGCAGTGCTTCCGGCCGTTTTGCACGGGAGGGAAACCATGCGCAGATTGGAACAGCTATTCGTCAAGGTGAACGCCGCCGTGGTGATCGCCTGTTTGACGGGGATGGTCTTGGTCGTGGGGGCCAATGTCGCCCTGCGTTTCAGCACCAACCATTCGCTGTCGTGGTCCGATGAATCCGCCCGTTACCTGATGATTTGGATGGCCTTTCTGGGGGCTGGCCTTGCCCTGCGGCAGGGCGGCCATGTGGCCATCACCAATCTGCATGATGTGATGAGCACCCGGATGCAGCGCATCCTGCGCGGGGTCATCGTTTTGATTTTGCTGTTCTTCTTTGCCTTCATGGTCAAAGTCGGCTGGGACTATATGCAGCGCGCACAGTATCAGATGACCCCCGCGATGCGCCTGTCGTTCCGCTATGTCTATGCCGCCATGCCGGTCGGTTTCACGTTGCTGATCGTACATCTGTTGCTGATCGCGCGGCCCTTCATCATGGCGGGCCGCTATCACCAACCCGAAGGTCAGACCGAGAACATGCCGGGAGCCGCCAATGGCTGAGATCCTCTTCATCTCGCTTTTCGTGCTTATGGTGCTGGGGCTGCCCGTCGCCTTTGCCATGGCCATTTCTGTCTTCGCGGCGATTGGCTTGGGAAGTTCCTACCCGCAGATCGTGGTGGTGAAAGAGATGTTCTCGGGCCTCGACAGTTTCCCGCTGCTGGCCGTGCCCTTCTTCATCCTCGCCGCCGAGATCATGACCGGCGGGGCGATCACCCACACGCTTTTGCGTTTCGCGGCGCAATTCGTGGGCCATCTGCGCGGGGGGCTGGGCTATGCCAATGTGATCTCTTCGACCATGTTCGCAGGCATCTCCGGCTCGGCGCTGGCCGATGCCGCGGGCCCCGGCGCAATGATGATCCGCATGATGGAGAAGGGCGGCTATGACCGTTCTTACGCCGGCGCGCTGACGATCTCTTCCGCGGTGGTGGGGCCGATCATCCCGCCTTCGATCGTGATGATTATCTATGCCTTGCAGGATCAGGAAGTCTCGGTCGGGTCGCTGTTCATGGCGGGTGTCATTCCGGGGCTGCTGCTCGCCGGAGGGAGCCTTGCGGCCAACGGTTGGGTCAGTTGGAAACGCGATTACCGCAGCGATGAGGCCCGGCCCGAGCGGGCGCAGATGTGGCGCAACAGCCTGATGGCGCTGCCCGCCCTTGGGCTAATCGTGCTCATCGTCGGCGGTATCCGGGGTGGCATTTTCACCCCGACCGAAGCATCCGTCATCGCGGTGTTCTATGCGCTGTTTTGCGGGTTCTTCGTTTACCGCGCCCTGCGCCTGCGCGATCTGCCGGGGCTGATCCTACGCGCGGCGCTGATCTCATCCGCGGTGTTGCTGATCCTTGGGGCCGCGCGGGCTTTCGCATGGGTCTTGGTGATCGAAGGCGTGCCCCAGTTTCTAGCCGAGACGATCATCGCGTGGGAGCTTTCGCCTATCCTGTTTCTTTTGGCGGTGAACGTGCTGCTGCTGCTCTTTGGTCTGTTCATGGATCCGCTGCCGGGGGTGATGATCCTCGTCCCGATCCTGGCACCCATCAGCCACGCGCTCGGCATCGCGCCGGATCATTTCGCCATCGTGGTGATCGTGAATCTGACGCTGGGGCTGACGACGCCGCCGGTGGGGAGCCTGATCTTCGTGGTCTCCTCGGCGGTGAACCTGAAGCCCGCCGCGCTGATCCGCGAGATGCCGCCGTTCTTTTTGGCGAATTTCGTCGTGTTGATGTTGCTGACGTTTGTGCCAGCAATTTCGACATGGCTGCCAAAGGTCAGCGGTTTTTAGCAATTTACCGCCCGGCATCAGACCGGGCGGCGCCGCGCTGAGCTTGTCCTTACTCGGTCTGGATCCAAACCGCCTTGGTATCCAGATACGCCTGCAGGTGCTCCACGCCACCCTCCTTGCCGTAGCCCGACATCTTCAGCCCGCCAAAGGGCACCGCCGGGTCGATCGCGTGGTACATGTTCACCCAGACCGATCCGGCCTTCAGCTTCTTCACCGTCCGATGCGCCACCCCGAGATCGCGGGTGAAGATCCCCGCCGCCAGCCCATAGGGCGTGGCATTGGCGCGGGTCACGACTTCCTCCATCGTGTCGAAGGGCAAGACCGAGATCACGGGGCCGAAAATCTCCTCCCGCGCGATGGTCATCTCGTCCTTCACATCGGCAAAGATCACCGGTTCGAGGAAGTTGCCACCAGCAAAGCCCGCCCCCTCGGGCCGGCCGCCGCCGGTGACCAGCCGCGCGCCCTCGGCCTTGCCCTTGGCGATATAGCCCTCGACCTTCTCGGTCTGCACGGCATTGATCAGCGGGCCGAGATCGGTGCCTTCGTCAAGGCCATGCCCGATCTTCAGCCCCCGCGCGAAAGCGGCGAGCTTCTCGATAAACTCATCCTGAATCTCCCGCGCCACGAAAAGCCGCGAGCCCGCGATGCAGATCTGCCCCGAGTGGGCATAGACCGCCATCGCCGCCACCGGCACCGCCTTGTCGAGGTCGGCATCCTTGCAGATGATCAAAGGGCTTTTCCCGCCCAACTCCAACGTGATCCGCTTGAGGTTTTCAACGCCAGCGCGGGCGATGGTCTTGCCCGTGGCAGTCGAACCGGTGAAGACCACTTTGTTGACGTCAGGATGCTCTGCCAGACGCGCGCCCGCTTCGCGCCCCGTGCCGGTGACCACGTTGACCACGCCGTCGGGCACGCCCGCCTCCTGCATCAGTCGCGCGATCATCAAGGGCGTCAGCGGCGCATCTTCGGAGGGTTTCAGAACCACGGTGCAGCCGGTGGCCAGCGCCGGGGCGATCTTCCAGATCGAGGCAGCGGTCGGGGCGTTCCACGGGATAATCGCGCCCACCACGCCGACCGGTTCGCGGGTGGTGAAAGACAGCATCGACTGCGAGATCGAATTCTCGATCACGTCACCATGCAGCGCCACCGCCTGACCTGCGTAGAAGCGCAGCATCCCGATCACCCGCCGCTTGTTCCCGAGCGTCCGCGCCAGCGGCAGCCCCATGTCGGCGGTGTCGGAGACACAGAGCTTCTCCCAATCCCGCTCCATCACATCGGCGATGCGCAACAGCACCTCCTGCCGGTCGTAGGGCGTGAAGGTGGACCAGACTCCTTCGAAGGCGCGGCGTGCGGCATCCACGGCCTGATCGACATCCCGCGCCCCGCCGCGCGGCACTTCCGCCAGCTTGCGGCCAGAGGCGGGATCGGTCACCTCGATCACCGCGCCGGAGTAGGCGGGTACGTCCTGACCATCGATGAACATCGGGCAGAACTGCCCGTGGTAAAGCGTTTCGGCAATCTGGTGGGGGTCGCGGGTCAAAGTCATTTCAGCCTCATTCCATTAACGCGCCATTCCTATCAATCGAATTGTCGGTTTCAAATATACAAAGCCCTGTTTGGGCAAGAAAATCCGGCCCTGCCGCGTTGCACCGTGCTGGGTGGACCGCTAGAACTTTCCCCAAGGGAACCGCGCGCAGGGGTGGCGGTGGCAAGCGAAGGAAAATCCATGAAAATCGGTATGATCGGTGTCGGCCTGATGGGCCACGGAATTGCCCGCAACGTGATGCGGCGCGGGGGATTTGCGCTTGGCTATTTCGACCACCCCGGCAACCAGCCGACCGATGAGTTGGACGGGCTGGGGGCCACGGCCTTCGACAGTCTGAGCGATCTAGCCGCCGCCTCCGATGTGATCATCCTCTGCGTCACCGGCTCGCCGCAGGTCGAAGGGATCCTGACCGGAGAGGGCGGCGTCATCGCGGGGTTGAAGCCCGGTGCTGTGGTCGTCGATTGCTCAACCTCCCTGCCCGCTTCGACGTTGAAGATGGCCGAGGCGGTCAAGGCGGCGGGGGGCGATTTCGTCGATGCGCCGATGACCCGCACGGCGCAGTTTGCCCATGAGGGCAAGCTGAACCTACTCGTCGGCGGTGACGCGGCCACGGTCGAAAAGGTCTCTCCGGTGCTCGCCGCCTTCACCGAAGAGGTCAAACATGTGGGCACGGTCAGCGCGGGCCATCGGCTGAAGCTGCTACACAACTATGTCTCGGTCGGCTTCATGTCTCTGCTGGCCGAGGCGGCTGCGCAATCGGCGGATGCGGGGATCGATCCGCAGAGTTTCGTAGATGTCTTGGCAGGCGGCGGCGGTGCCAGTGTCGCGCTCGATCGGCTGTCGCCCTTCATCACCAGCGGCGACCGCGAGGCGCTGCCCTTCGCGATCAGCAACGCGCTGAAGGATTTCGACTATTACCGCCAGATGTCCGCCCAAGCGGGCGCGCAGGTCGAGATTGCCGACGGGGTCTATCGCGCCCTTTCCAAAGTCGTCGAAAAGGGCGCGGGCGATGCCTATGTCCCTGAATTGGTACAGCATTTCCGCAAGGGCTAAGCCCGAGGGGTCAGAGCGTCAGCGTCCCGATGCTCGACCCGCCGCAGACGAAAAGCGTCTGGCCGGTGACGAAACTACTGGCCGGATCGCAAAAGAAGAGGAAGGCGTTGGTCACGTCCTCCACCTGCCCCAACCGCCCCACGGGGATGCGTTTGGCCAGCGCGGCTTCGCGTTCGCTTTCTTTCGGGATGATGCCCCAGAAGTTATCCGTCTGCACCGGGCCGGGGGCCACGACATTGACGGTGATGCCATGCGGCGCAAGCTCGAGCGCCCAAGTGCGCGCCATGCCGATCATCCCCGCTTTCGAGGCCGAATAGGCCGTGCGCGTCGGCGCGCCCAAGGCGGCGCGAGAGGCGTTGAACATCACCCGGCCAAAACCGCGTTCCTTCATGGCGGGCAGGAAGGCTTGTAGCAGCGTCAGGGCCGAGCCGAGATGCAGTTGCGCAAGGCCGGTGATGTCTTCGGGCTTGGCCTCTTCAACCAGATTGGGCCAGATCAGCCCGGCGTTATGCACCAGATGGGTCACCTCATGGCGTGCGGCGATATCCGTAGCAACGGCGGCGACGGAGGCAGGGTCGAGCAGGTCGGCTTCGATATGCTCGCAGCCCTCCGCCTCCCATTCCGGCTTGCCCCGCGCGATCGAGATCACGCGATAGCCGCGCTCCAGCAACCGCTGCGCCAGATCGGCGCCGATGCCCTTGCTACCCCCGGTGATGACGGCGGTGTATTCGGTCATTGTCTCTCTCCCGGTATCAGTGCCAGCACCCGCAAGGGGCTGCCGGTGCCGCCTTTGATCTTGAGCGGCGGTGCGATCAGCATGGCCCCGGTGGGCGGCAGTTGGTCGAGGTTGCACAGGCACTGCAGCCCGTATTTCCCCGCCCCATGTAGCAGGTAATGCGCCGGGAAGGGCGGGTCGTAATGCATCCCCTGCCCCGCGTCGGTGCCGACCGTTTCCGTGCCAAAGCCGCGAATGCCGCGCTCTAGCAGCAGTTCGATGGCGGCGGGGGTGGGGCCGGGCGAATGGGCGCCATCCTCGCGCATGTTGAGGTAATCCGCGCCGCTGCGTTTCGACCAATCGGTGCGCATCAACACCCAAACGTCGGCGGGGATCGGCCCGTGCTGGGCCTCCCAATCGCGGATGATCTCGGGCGTCAGCTCAAAGTCGTCGTTCTGCGCCGCCCCAACCGAGCAGTCGATCACCACGACCGGGCCGATGAAGGCTTCGGGCGGGATTTCATCCACCGCGCCATGGGCCACGTCCTTGCCCGAGACCCAGTGAATGGGCGCGTCGAAATGGGTGCCGGTGTGTTCGTTCAGCGTGAGGTTATGCCACTTCCACGCCGGGCCGCGTTGATCATAGGCCGAGACCTCCTCCATCCGAAACCGCGCACATTGGCCGAACTCTGGCGGCAGGACGATGACCGGGAAGTCCGGGTCGAGCCTATGGGTCAGATCGACGACCTTTGCGGCACCGCTTGCCAGTGCTTCGGCCAGTCTCGTGATTGCATCGCTCATGCGCCGCCCCCCCGCGTTTCGCGTTCCATCAAGGCCGGATCGTCCAGCCAGCGGGCCCGCGCATCTTTGGCCACGTCACCGCAGGCGACCTCTTCCAACCCGTCGACCAGCCCGCGCACCACCGTCCGCGCCAGCGCGCGGGGGGCGACTTTGGGCGGCGGCAGAGGTTGGCGCCATTCGTCATCAACCGGGCCGGTGTAGACATTCATCACCCGCAGGCCCGATCCGGCAAATTCCGCCCGCATCGTCTGGCTGAGCGACCGCGCCGCCGCTTGCGAGGCATCGAAGCCGCCGAACCCCGCCTCGGGTGCCAAGGCCCCGACCGAGAGGAGATTGACCCAAGCCACCGCGGCATTAACCCCATCCGCCGTCCGCGACGCCATCGCGGGGCCGAAGCCCTGCGCCAGTCGCATCAGGCCCAGCACATTGGTTTCCATCCCCTCGCGGGCAAAGACCGTGTCACTGCCCAGCACCCCGCCGGGGCGGATGAATTGGGCGGTGTTGATCAAGATGTCGACCTTGCCACCGATCTCTGCCGCGAGGCGCGAGACGGAGGCCCCATCGGTGACATCAAGCGGCATGAGGCTGACCTTCTCCATCCCCTCGCAGGCCGCGCGGCCTTCCCACCGGCGCCAATGTTCCGGCTCCCCCAGGAATATCTCCGCCGCACCTGCGCTCAGGAGCGCTTGGGCCAGCGGCAGGGCCAAGGGCGAGCGGGCATCGGTGATCAACACCCGCCGATGTTTCGGATCGCTCGACATTTCGCGGAGCATCGGATCGTCTTGCATCAATTCGCTTCCCTCTCGCGGCAGGGCCACCATGACCCCCTGCCCGGCCCGGTCCAGTTTCAACGCCAGCCGCACGGCATCACCGCGCTCGACCTCGCCATGCAGATGGCACACGGCCACCGGCCCTGCGGCCAGTTGCACCGTGCCGATGCGCCAAGGCAGTCGCTCCCGAAAATACGGGTCGGGCGAGACGCGGATCGTGGTTTCGGCCAAGACCTCGCCCGCGCGGTCCGTCTCGCGCCAGTCCAGCGCGACGGACAGGCATTTGCAGCATGCATCGCGCGGGGGGTATTGCACCGCCCCGCAATCGGCGCAGTGTTGCAAGGCGAAGGTGCCGCGCCCGGCGGCGATGGCGAGGCCGAGGGCCGCGCGCGACCGCTGCGCGGGCGGCAGCGTCGGCACCCTGCTGCGCTTTTGCGGGTTCTTCTTTCGGGGCGGGGTCAATGGGTCGGTCATGGCGCGCCCCCTTCGATGATCGCCGCGGCAGAGCAGACGCCCCGGTCATAGTTGATCATACCAAAGCCCGAGACCAAGGCCCGCCGGGCGTTGGCAACCTGCGTGCCCTCGGCCTGCCCGGTCACCTGCCGGATCGCCTCGACCAGCCCCAGATAGCCGCCCGCGGCCCCGGCTTGGCCGACCGACAATTGCCCGCCCGAGGTGTTGTGGGGGAAATCGCCGTGGATCGTCAGATCTCGCCGCCGGACAAAGGCAGGCCCCTCCCCTTTGGCGCAGAACCCGAGGTCTTCGAACTGCATCATCGAGATCACCGGGTAGTCGTCATAGGTTTGCAGCAGATCGACCCCCTCTGGCCCATAGCCCGCCATGTCATAAAGCTCGCCAATGTCCACGCCCCAGCCGCCGCGCAGTTGCATCGGGTCTTCGGGGTAGGCGTTGTGCCGTTCGATTGTACCGCTGATCCGGGCGAAGGGTAGATTGCGGCGCGCGGCTTCGTCCTCACGCATCACCAAAAACGCCTCGGCCCCGGCGCAGGGCATGACGCAGTCGAAAAGCGCGATGGGGTCCGAGATCATCCGCGCATCGAGGTATTGGTCGAGAGTGAGTGGGGTCTTCATCAGCGCATCGGGATAGTGCAGCGCATTAGCGCGTTGGGCCACGGCGATGCGGCCAAAGTCCTCTCGCGTGGCGCCGTGTTCCTGCATGTAGCGGTCCATCAGCAGGGCAAAACTCGCGTTCGGGCCGCCGAAACCATAGGGAAAGGTCGCATCCATCGAAAAGCGCGAGAAGCCGCTGAGCAGGCTGCGAAAGCTGTCGATCCGGTTCGCGTCCCCCGCCACGCAGGCCCCCACGTCGACATCGCCCGCCTGCACCGCCCGCGCCGCGCGGCGCAGCGCGATGACCCCACTGGCCCCGCCTGTGGGCACGGTATCGAGCCATCGCGGGCTGAGCCCCAAATGCTGGGTCAGCCCGACCGGCGTGTCCGGCGCAAGCGAGAAGCTGGAGACCGAGAACCCGTCCAGTTCGCCCGGCGCGATCCCAGCCTTGCCCAGCATCGCGCGCAGCGCGCGGGCGATCCACCAATGGGCGGTCTCATTGCTATAGCGGGCATAGGGCACCGAGGTGGGCGCCGCGAGCACGACGCCGTCATAGCCCCTGCGCCTCATGCTGCCGTCCGTTTCTTTAGCCCGCGCAGGTCTTGCGTGGCGGGATCGTCCAGCAGGTCGGCGGCCAGCGTTTTCAGCACCCCGCGTTGGAGTTTCTGCGTCGCCGTCAGCGGCAGCGCCTCGACAAAGGCGATGAAGCCGGGGGCTTTGTAATAAGCAAGCTGGGTCAGGCACCATTCGGTGATTTCACGGGCTAAGACGGCGGGGTCAGCACCGGCGTCCTTCGGCACGATACAGGCGAAAACCTCATCCCCCCGCACCGCGTCCGGCACGGCGGCGACGGCGGCGCTGGCCACGGCGGGGTGGCGCATCAGGGTCGATTCCACCTCGACCGCCGCGATGTTCTCGCCCGAGCGGCGGATCACGTTTTTCTTGCGGTCAACGAAATACATCGCACCATCCGGCGCGCGGCGCACGATGTCGCCGGTGTGAAACCAACCGCCCGCCCAAGCCTCATCCGTGGCTTCGGCGTTCTTGCAATAGCCCGCAAAGAACCCACGCCGCGGGTCGGCACCGGCGCGGCGCACCAGCAGTTCGCCTTGATCGGCCTCTTGCCCGGCATCGTCGAGCAGCCGGACCTCCAGCCCCCCTTCGGGCGTACCGAGGCAGCTTTCGCCCACGCGGCGCGGTTCGCGGTTGGCGCAGATCACCGCCCCCGCGCCGGTTTCGGTCATGGCCCAAGCCTCGACCAATGGAAAACCGAAACGCGCCTCGAAGGCGGCGTGCAGTTTCGGGTCCACCCCCGCGCCGAAGCCAAAGCGCACGGAATGGTCGCGGTCGGCGGCGCTTTTCTCGGCCCCCATCAGCATCGACGGCATCACGCCGAGGTAGTGCAGACAGGTCGCCTCCGAGGCCCGGACCGAGGACCACCAACTGCGGGGGTGGAAGCGGTCAAGCGCGGTCAGGCAGCCGCCCACTGCGATCATCGCCATGAAGGAATAGGCCATCGCGTTCATGTGGAAGATCGGCAGGGGCGTGATCATGCGCTCGCCGTCTTGCGAGAGGGCGCAAAGCCCGCCGGTGTCGGCGTACCACCGCCCGGCGTCCAGAAAGTAGGTATTGGTCAGGATG
Source organism: Sulfitobacter sp. 1A15106 (assembly GCF_043556995.1). Classification (NCBI taxonomy): domain Bacteria; kingdom Pseudomonadati; phylum Pseudomonadota; class Alphaproteobacteria; order Rhodobacterales; family Roseobacteraceae; genus Sulfitobacter; species Sulfitobacter sp. 1A15106. The sequence goes on from NZ_JBIFFM010000008.1 coordinate 111,303, forward strand.
CAGCCCTTGGGCTGGCCCGTGGTGCCAGAGGTGTAGAGCAATGCGGCCTCGGCCTCCTCCGCCCCGCCATGCCGTGCCGCGATGGTCTCAAGCGTTGCGGGTGCGGGCAGGGGTTCCTCCGGCGCGATCACCGGCATGTCGCGGCCCGCTCGCCGCGCCGCCGCGCGCAGGTCCTCACCCCGCGCGGGTATCGCCACGGCCAAGACCGGCTCGGCATGGTCGATCATATAGCTCAGCTCCGCCGCACGCAGATCGGGGTTCACCGGCACGACCGACAGGCCCAGACCGTTCAGCGCCAGCCACCAGAGGAAGAAGGCCGGGCGGTTCTCCATCAGCAGCATCACGCGCTGCCCGGGCAGATAGCCCGCCGCCGAAATGCGCTTGCGCAGGGCGGCAACCTCGCGCGCGGCTTCGGCATAACTCACCTCCCCCGCCGCGATGCCGTAGATGTCCGCCGTTTCCGGCAGGACATTCAGGAAACCCCGTTCGGGGTGCCGCGCGGCGGTGTCGTCAAACGCCGCGAAGACCGTCTCAGTCTCTGCCCCGATCATGGCAGCAACTGGATATTGCGGAAGGCCGCGTCGCAATTCACGATATCGACCCGTTTGTTGGCAATGCGGAGCCGCCCCTCGACCAGCGCCAACTCATGCCGCGCGGTGACGGCGAGCAATTGCTGCTCATCCAGCCGCGTCTCGACGTAGTGCATGAAGGTGGTCGTGATAAAGCGGCCGGCGTCCGTATCCATTTCATCCACGAAAGGGCGCTGGATCACATGGTGGCAGCGGCTTTTGGGTTTCTGGCTGAAGGTGCGCGCGCCGTTCAGACGTTCGACGCGCAGCTTGAGCATGAACATATCCTCATACATCAACGAGGTCTCGTTGATCGGGTCTTTTTGCTGATAGTCCAACGGCATCCAATAGTGCCCGTCCGGCAGCCAGAGGTCGAGCCATTCGGTATAGCGCCCCTCGTCCAGCATGCGCACTTCGTCATAGATGAAGTCGATCAGGCTTTCGCGCGTCACACTCATTCCGCCGCCTCCGTCTTTTGGCCCATGGTCATGAACTTGACCCATGCGTGGAATTGGTTGCGCATCTGGCGTTCGGTGGTGCCGTTTTCGACCGCTTCGACCTCGAAATCCTCGTCCTCTTCGATCAGGCGTTGGATGTTCACCCATTCCAGCCCGTCGACCATCAGCCCTTCCTGCGCGCGCTCGTACATTTCCAGATCGTCATGGCCGACGATGGAGGTGGGCGCGTTGATCATGCGGTTGTACATCGCGGTGCGGGCGGTCAGCTCATTGGGCGCGTCGACAAGGCGGTAGATGTAGCTTTCCACCACGGTCCGGTCGGCGGCGATGGGGATGAAGACCCGCAATTGCTGGATCGGCCCCTTGATCATGATGTTGGGGAAATAGACCGTGTTGTGGCGGTTTTCGTCCAAGATCGCCTTGGCCTTCTCTTCTCCGTAGCTCTCACAGAGCGCTTCGAAATAGCCGGGGATCGCGGAATAGTCCGAGTGGATCGAATGGTTTACGCCCGTGTGCCCATGCCCGTTGGGCCATGTGCGGATGCCCATGCCTTCGAAGAAATCGTAAGGCGACATGAAGGGGGCGATGATCTCCATCGCGGGGGGTTTGGGCGCGTCCTCAGGCAGGCCCAGCTCTTCGTAGAGCTTCACCGCCGTCCCGGCAGAGCTTTCATGCGCCACCATCGGGTGGCAGGTGTCGGTCTGGTTTTCGACCAGCATCTTCCAGTTGCAATGATGCATGTAGCGCAGCGGCGGGCCGACCACTTCGAGCCGTCCGGCGGGGGAGCGGTCAACCATATTGTCGAGCGAGGACAGGCTTTCGCCAAAGAACTCTTCAAAGCTCATGCCCTCTTCGGCCAGCCGCGCAAAGATGAAGCCGCGGTAGTTTTTCACATCGCCGACGCTGCACATCCCCTTGCCGCTGTCGGTCTCTTCCAGCCCGGTGTTCTGGTAGCCCTTCTTGAGTGGGATCGCCAAAAGGCAGCCATCGGTCTTGAAGCTCCATGCGTGATAGGGACAGCGGAAGAATTTGCCGGTATTGCCCTGTCGGTCGATCACGATCTTGGTGCCTTTGTGAGGGCAGCGGTTCAACAGGACATGGATGTCCCCCGTCGAATGGCGCACCTGAATGACGGGTTGGGTGCCGATATGGGTGCTGAAATAATCGCCCTTATTCGGGGTCTGGCTTTCATGGCCGACAAAGACCCAAGCATTGGCGAAGAGATGCTTCATCTCCTGCTGGAACACCTCTGGGTCGGTGTAGATATCGCGGTGCACCTGATGTGGCTGCACGAGGGCGGCCAAGGCCGCCGGGCTGTCGTAACGTCCCATGAGTTCCTCCCTCAGATGTCGAGCACAAGGCGCGGAGATTTCGCGCGGCTGACGCAGATTTGCATGACATTGCCTGCCGCGCGCTCGGCCTCGGACAGGACCACGTCGCGGTGATCGGGCGTGCCGCTGAGCACATCGCATTGGCAGATGCCGCAGTCGCCGCGCTGGCAGTCGTACATGACATCGACACCGCCCGCCTCCAGCACGTCGATGATCGACTGGCCGGGGGGGATGGTGAAAACCTCTCCGCTTGAAGCGACTTCTACCTCGAAGGCACTGTCGCCCTCTTGCTCCTGCGGCGCGTCGAAGAGTTCGAAATGGATGCGCTCGGCGGCGATGCCCGCGGCTTCGGCTTTTGCCTTGGCCGCGTCGATCAACCCTTTGGGGCCACAGACATAGAGATGCGCTTGGGCTCCGAGGCTGTCGATCACCGCGCCGAGGTCCAGCGCCGTGGCGTCATCATCGCAATGCAGATGCAGCGCATCGCCGAAACTGTCGCGCAGGGCATCGCGGTAGGCCATGACGGGCGCGCTGCGGCCCGTATAGTGAAAGGTGAAGTCCTGCCCCGCGGCCTTGAGCGTCGCCGCCATCGAGATCATCGGCGTGATGCCAATCCCCCCCGCCAGCAGCACGGCGGGCGCGTCCGGGGACAAGGGGAAATCGTTCTTCGGCGCGGCGCAGGTGATCTCTGCCCCCGATTTCAGCCCGTGCATATGGGTCGAGCCGCCCCTGCCATCGGGCTCACGCTGGACCGCGATGCGGTAGCTTTCTGGGGCTTCGGCAATCGGATCGAAGGTGATCAGGGAATAGGCGCGGCTGTCGCCATCGGGCAGATCGAAAAGCACATGCGCCCCGGCGTCCCAATGCGGCAACGGGCTGCTGTCGGCGGCTGCAATCTCGAACTCGCTGATGCGATCGGTTAGCGCTGTGACCCTGCGCACGATGGCGTTGATCTTCGACATGTGATGTCCTCCCCTGCCAAACAATATGATTTTTCATATAGTTTCGGTCAAGGGTTTTCTTGCCAAGCGCGAATTTGCCCGCCATTTAGGGAGGCCGAGGCGCAAGGAGCCCTCTTTCCATCAAAGGGTTAACTGGTGTGACGCAGCAAAAGACCGATGCAACCGCCCAAAAGGAGACGGGTCAGGAGGGGGGATTCGTCTCGGATTACCTGCTGTATCTCTTGGCGGCGGCCAGCGATGTGGCGAGCGCGCAGTTCCACGCGCAGGTGCGCAAGGCGGGGCTGCGGGTGCCGGAATGGCGGGTGTTGGCCTGCCTGTCGGACACTGATGGCGCGATGATCACGCAGCTCGCGCGCCGGGCGCTGGCCGAACAATCCCGCCTTACGCGGATCATCGCCCAGATGGAGGAACGCGGCCTGCTGCTTCGCCGCAGCGACCCTGCCGATGGCCGCCGCGTGCGGGTGTATCTGACCGACGCGGGCCGCGCGCTGGCCGCCGAACTGGTGCCGCAAGCGCGCCGCCATGAGGCGGCCTTGATGGAAATGCTGAAGGGCAATGAGGGCGCCCAGTTGAAGCCCGCGCTGAAATCGCTGCTCGCCGCCTTGGACGACACGGGCGATCTTCGCGGCTGATCAGCGCCCTTGCCCCGGGCGCAAAAAATGGTTCCAATCGTGCTGTAAATGTGAATACATGAAAAAGCATATACTTGGCGATACGGGTTTGGGAGAACCCCGCCAAGGCATATCAAACGGTATGGGGAGGAGCCCAAAATGACCAAATTCACCAAGTTTCTCACGACAAGTGCGCTTGCGCTCTGCACCGCGACCGGCGCTTTCGCCGCCGAGACGCTGACCATTTCCACATGGCTGCCGCCAAGCCACCCGGTCAACACCGGCATGTTCACCCAGTTGACCGACATGATGGCCGAGGCCAGCGATGGGCTGATCGAGACCGAGCTGAAAAACGGCCTCGCCCCGCCGCCCGCGCAGATGGACCTGCTGCTGGACGGGGCCGCCGATATCGCCATTCTGTTCCACGGCTACACGCCCGGTCGTTTCGTCGGGACGAAACTGGTCGAAATCCCCGGCTACGAAGGCAATGCCGAGGCCGCATCGGTCGCCCATTGGCGTGTGCATGAGGCGATGCTGGCCGAGCTCGACGAGCACCGTGGCGTGAAGGTGATCGCGCTGACCACCCACGGCCCCGGGCAAATCCACTCCAACAAAGAGGTGAACACCCTCGACGATCTGCAAGGGCTGAAAACCCGCCTCGGCGGTGGTGTCTCGGCGGATGTGGGGGCGGAACTTGGCCTTGTCGGCATTCAGGTGCCCGCGCCCAAGGTTTACGAAACACTCGATTCCGGCGCCGCCGATGCGGTGGCGATGAACATGGGCGAGCGGATCAGCTTCAAGCTCAACGAAGTGGCCAAGAACGTCTATGAGATGCCCGGCGGGTTCTACCGCGGTTCCTTCTCGGTCATCATGAGCCAAGAGACCTTCGACAGCCTGCCCGAAGACGTGCAGCAAAAGCTCGATAGCGAAGTCTTTGGCGAGACGGCGAGCCGCATGATGGGTGCGGTTTGGGACCAGAGCGACGTCGACGCGCGTGAGGCGACCGAGGCCGCGGGCGATAACAAGATCGTCACCGCCTCGGAAGAGGATCAAGCCCGCTTTGCCGAGATGGCCGCCAAAGTGCGCGACAAGGTGATCGCAGAGCTCGACGAGGCCGGTGTCGATGGGCAAGCCGCCTATGAGATGATGCGTGAGGAAATGGCGAAGGCCAGCCAATAACCCCCACCGCCAAAGGGGCCGGGCGCAAACGCGGTCGGCCCCCAGCCAGGGAACCGCCATGCGCTCTTTAATCCGCCTAACCACCGCCCTCTCGGCCCTGCCGATGACGATGGCCTCTCTCGCGCTCTTCGCGCTGATGGTGCTGACCTTTGCCGATGTCATCATGCGGTCGGTCTTCAACGCGCCCATCGAAGCCGCGACGGAGCTGATCCGCATCGGCATCGCGCTGATCGTTTTCTCTGCTCTGCCGGTCCTCTCGGGCCGCGAGGGGCATATCGCCGCCGATCTTTTGGACCGCCCCTTTGAAAACTGGGGGCTGCAACGCTGGCGCGACGGGCTAGTGACACTGGGCTGCGGGGTGATGTTGTGGTTTCCGGCAGGGCGGGTCGTCGACCTCGCCTACCGCGCGCTGAGCTATGGCGACGTGACCGAATATCTTGAAATCCCGACCTTCTACATCGGCATGTTCATCGCGGTGATGACCTATCTCACCGCTGTCGTGCTGATCCTGCGCGGGCTTCTGCGCCTCTTTGCGCCGCAACTTCTGGACCCTGCCACATGATCGCCTCTGCCATCGGCTTTGCCGCCGTTTTCGTCCTCGTCTTGCTGCGCTTGCCGATTGCCTTTGCCATGGGCCTCGTCGGGATGATCGGGCTGGTCTATGAGACCAGCTACCGCGCATCGATCTCCATGGTGTCGCGGCTGATCATCGACACCAGCCAAGACTACGGGCTGTCGGTGATCCCGCTCTTCATCCTCATGGGGCTTTTCGTCAACAAAGGCGGGATCAGCCGCGAGCTTTACCAAGTCTCCAACGCCTTTTTGGGCCACTTCCGGGGCGGTCTGGCGATGGCCACCATCGTCGCTTGCGGAGGCTTCGCGGCGATCTGCGGCTCATCGCTTGCCACCGCCGCCACGATGTCCAAGGTCGCCATGCCGGAGATGCGCAAATACGGCTATTCCGACAGCCTCTCGACCGCCTCCATCGCCGCCGGGGGCACGCTCGGCATCCTGATCCCGCCGTCGGTCATCCTCGTGATCTACGGCTTGCTGACCGAGACCTCGATCGGCGCGCTGTTCATCGCGGGCATCGTACCGGGCGCGCTTGGCATCTTTCTCTACCTCTGCGCGGTGCGCTTTTCCGTCGCCATGAACCCCGAGGCCGGCCCCGCTGGCCCCCGTGCCACATGGGGGGAGCGGCTGCGTGCGCTCAATCACGTCTGGTCGGTGCTGGCGCTTTTTGCGCTGGTCATCGGCGGGCTCTATGGGGTCTTGGACTTCTGGCCGATCCACCTCGCCTTCTCCCCGACCGAGGCCGCGGGCATGGGGGCGGCGGGGGCCTTCCTCATCGCTTGGGCGCGCGGCGGGCTCAGCTGGCGCGGCCTGCGTGAAGTGCTGGAGGAGACGACGCTCACCTCGGCCTCGCTCTTCTCGGTGTTGATCGGGGCGTGGATCTTCTCCAACTTCGTGAACCTCGCGGGGCTGCCCGAAGGGCTGCTGGCCTCCGTGACCGCGCTTGACCTCGGGCCTTGGGTGGTGATGGGTCTAATCCTTCTGATCTACATCGCGCTCGGCTGCATTTTCGAGAGCATGTCGATGCTGCTGCTGACGGTGCCGATCTTCTTCCCGCTGGTCACGAGCCTTGGCTTCGATCCGGTGTGGTTCGGCATCATCGTCGTCGTCGTGACCGAGATCAGTCTGATCACCCCGCCCGTCGGCCTCAATGTCTTCGTCCTCAAAGGCGTGGTGGGCGATGTTTCCACCGGGACGATCTTTCGCGGCGTCACCCCGTTCTGGCTTGTCGATATCCTGCGGCTGATCCTGCTGCTCGTCTTCCCCGCGCTCGTGCTGTTCCTCCCGGGTCAGATGTAGCCCCCTGCCCTCTCAGCCTCATCGGGCCGCGCCTGTTTGCACTTCGGCAGGCGCGGCGCGATAGTGCGGCCAAATCACCAAGGATGAGGCCAGCATGAACATCGACCTACTCAAAGACCTTTGCGAAACCCCCGGCGTTCCGGGGCGCGAACACCGCGTGCGCGATCTGATCACCCGTGAGATCGAAGGGCTGTTTGACCATGTGGAGACCGACGCCATGGGCTCCCTCCTCTGCCGCCGGGATGCGACGGCGGGCGATGGCAAGGCGCCCAAGATCATGCTGCTCTGCCATATGGACGAGATCGGCTTTCTGGTCAGCCATGTGTCGAAAGACGGGTTCCTCTACCTCCAGCCCGTCGGCGGTTTCGATCCGCGCAACCTCTTCTCGCGCCGGGTGCTGGTCTGCACCGATCAGGGCGATCTGAAGGGCGTGATGAACCCCGGCGGCAAGCCCATTCACATTTCCTCCCCCGAAGACCGCAAGAAGATCCCCGAAGTCTCGGAATTCTTCGTCGACCTCGGGCTGGGCGAGAAGGCGAAGGAGATCGTCAAGGTCGGTGACTTCGTGGTTATGGACGAGCCATTCCTTGAGATGGGTGAGCAGTTCGTCTCCAAAGCGCTCGACAACCGCGTGGCCTGCTGGCTGGGGATCGAGGCGATCCGCAAGCTGGCCGAAAAGGGGCGTGGCGCGGAGATTCATGTGGCCTTCACCTGTCAGGAAGAAGTTGGCCTGCGGGGCGCGCGCACGGCGGCCTATAAGGTGCAGCCCGACATCGGCCTTGGCATCGACACGACGCTGGCCTGTGACACGCCCGGCGTGCCCGAGCACCTCTCGACCACGCGGCTCGGTAAAGGCTTTGGCCTGCACGTCCGCGACAGCAGCTTCATCGCCGATATGGACCTCGTGCGCGACATCGAAAAGCTGGCCGAAGCCCGCGACATCCCCTTCCAACGCACCATGCTTGCCGCAGGCGGGCAAGACGGTGCTGCGGCGCAGCAAGCCGCCGCTGGCGCGCGGGCCGTGGGGATCGTGGTCGGCACCCGCTACATCCACACGGTGACCGAGATGGTGTCGAAAGGCGACCTGCAAGCCGCACTCGACATCCTCGTGGCCTATCTTGAGGGCTTTGACGGCAAGGCAGCCTAAAGCCCCCTGCCCCCTTGAACGTCATGGGCGTTCAGGGGGGCCCGCATCCTCGGGGGCTTGCGGCAGCCAAACGGTAAAGGCCGCGCCCCCTTCCGCCCGATTGCGGACCGTGATGATCCCGCCGGCCCGCTGGATCAGCGTCTGAGAGATCGACAGGCCCAAGCCCGTTCCCTCCCCCGGTTTGGTGGTAAAGAAGGGATCGAAAAGCGAGCCGAGCAACGCCTCAGGCACCCCCGGCCCGCTGTCATGCACCGACAACGCCACACCGGCCACGCCATCGCGATCCTCAGGGCTAAGGTACAATACCAGCTGCCCTGCCCCTTGCATCGCTTGCACCGCATTGACCACAAGGTTCACCACGACCTGCTGAATCTCACCGGAGTCCGCGCGCACTGGCGGCACCTCAAACAGATCGCAATGCACCTCGATCCCGCCCCGGCTGATGAGGTGATCGACCAGCACGAGACAGTCCTGCACCAAGGGCCGCAGCGCAATATTATGTTCACAATCAGAAAACTCGGATGGCGCGGCGAACTTGAGCAATTTGCCGACGATGACCTCGATCCGTGACAGCTGCCGGTCGATCAAGCCGAGTTCCGTGGCCACCGGTTCTGCATCCGCGCCAAGCGTCTCCCGGATGACATCGACATTGCCCATGATGACCGCGACGGGGTTGTTGATTTCATGCGCCACCCCCGCGGTGATTTCACCGATGGAGGCGAGCTTCTCGCTCATCACCAATTGGCGGAAGGTCTGCTCCAGCTTCTCGTTCGCCTCCCGCAGTTCGGCAGTGCGTTGATCGACCCGCTGGTTCAACGCGTCATTCCAGCTGCGCAACTGCCGGTCGCGTTCCTGCACCTGCTCCAGCAACCAATCGAGGTGATGCGCGACTGCCCCTATCTCATCCCGTGCGGGGACCGCGCCGATCCGCGCCGAGAGTTCCCCCTTGCCGACCCGGTGCATGACTTTTGTCATCCGTTCGAGGGGCGAAAAAATACCGCGTGCCAGCCAAAGGAACACCGGCGCCGACAGCGCAAGCACGGCAAAGAAAGCAGCCAGCATCCACCAGAACGCCTCCCGCTTCGCCTGCGCAAAGGGTGCTTCGAGGAAGCCGACGTAAAGCATCCCCACCCGTTCGCCAAAACTATCCGTGATCGGCTGGTAGCCAGAGATGTACCAATCGTTCACCACGAAGGCCCGGTCGAGCCAAGTGCGCCCCTCAATCAACACGGCCTCCCGCACCTCTGCCGAGACCCGGGTGCCGAGGGCGCGCACATCTTCGAAAAGACGCACATTGGTCGAGATGCGCAGGTCATCTAGGAAAAGCGTCGCCGTGCCCTGCCTGTCCCCACCGGTCACCGCGTTGAGATAGACGAGGTCATTGATCGTATCGATAAAGTCGAGGTTGCGATTCAACAGCATCCCGCCCACCAAGACCCCTTGCCGTCCGTCCAAATCAACCGGGCTCGCAGCGTGAACCACCATGCCGCGGTCTTCGATCTTTCGGTCCGTGGGGACGGCGGCGGGCGTATCGATCACCGGCACCTGCGCGCGGAGCGCGAGGGCGTCGTTCAATCTTGTCAGCCGTGCGTTGCTAAATACGTCGATCTCCGCGCCGCTCTGGCCCCGCGCGGCGCGGGCGATCACCGGCCAATCCTCTCCGTCTTCGATGGCGGCCTCAATAGGGAGGAATTGCAGAAAATCCAATCCCAGCCGGTCCTGTATCTCGGCAAAGAAAGCCGCCTGTTCTGGCGCCGGGCTATCAACCTGCTGGGCGAATTCGACGGACCCGGCGACGGCGTCCAACTCATTCCCCGTCTGCGCCAACAACCGGGCTAGATACTGGTTGGCGATCCTTAATTCGCTTTCAACGTTCGCGATGAGGACTTCGTCATAATCCGCCGTCCAACGTGACATGCCCAGAACCAACAGAAGCGGCATCAGCACAATGAGCGGTGTGAGCGCGAGGATAAGCAGGCGGAGGCGGACAGAGGTCATGGGTTTTCCCGGAGAGCTTCACCTAAGTTAGCCGGTGAGCCGAGGAGGGTGAAGCATATGGAGGGATTTTGCCCGATAGAAGGCCCAGTTTCTCAAATTGCCAGGCGCAAGTTAATCTAAGTCACTGTAAAACCTATTGTTTTCAAATTGCCAGCTGACAATTTTGCCTATTTGCCAAGGCTGAGACCATCGGACCAAGGGAAAACGCACCATTTCGGGCCATCTGCGTCAAACGCCTTAGATAAGCTCCGGGGCTACGGATCGTCGCGGCTTTCTCAAGCAAGCACAGCACCGTGACCGCAGCGCTCTCCGCGCCCATGTCTCGTTTTGCCTCATTTAACACAGGCGGGTCAATCCCCAGCATCGGTGCAATCCGGTCTCCGATCCGCACAAGGTCTCCCCAGTTTCCCATCGCATCCGGGAAAAAGCTGCGAGCCTCTGTGCAGGCATCCACAACATCCGCGAATGATACGCCTTCTTCTTTCTCAGAATAATCAGGTTCGGCTTTGTCAGCCGTACGCGGGTTCTTATTGCCTTGGCCGCGCTCTTCAGAGTCAAAATAGGATTTATCTGAATCCTGTATGTGCCGCTCATTTTCACCGTCGTTGGCGCTCATTTGGTCCGTGAGCGGGGCAGGGGGGACGGGTGCTGTTTCGCCCACAGGTTCTTCTCCACAGGCATTTTCAAGTGCTACACGGAGCGCCTCCTCAAGTTCAGACAACGCCATTTCATCCGGTTTGCGCCGCAGAACCCGGCCCGTCTCATCAGCCAATCCCTCGCCGCAACCCTTCCTGATCAGCGCATGGCGGAGGACCAGCACGCGGTCCCTCAGCGCCTGCAAACGTTCCTGCTCTGCCTCGGCTGCTTGAGCTGCCGTCTCAATCATCGTTGCCTGAACCACAAGAGGGGCGAGATCAAACCCAAAGGCCAGCGCAATTGCACCCCCCTGGTTTCGTGCAAAACGCTTTCGGTTGGGGCTATCATGTCGCGCAATCAGGCCCACGCGGACCAACTGCGCCAGATGCCGCCTTAGAGTGCTCTCCGGCATACCGTGAAGCCGTTCAGAGAGCCGGGCGTTTGAGGCAAATACAATGCCCGCCGCACCATCCGGAATATGCCGGCTTGGTAGGAAACTCAGCAAAGCCTTCAATACGGTGAGAGTGCGGTGCGACAGATCGAAGGCCTCTGCCGCGGTTGTCAGCCGGTCGAGCAAAGCCCATTTGTCCGGCCCCTCGCATTCCACTTGGGTAGCCGATTTCGGCCGCCCGAACGCAGTTCGGAACGTGTTTTCCATCTAAAATCACGAAAGACAACAAAATACCGGCCCTATCCCATCGGGTAGAGTTGACATCGATAAATCTTTGGGGCTATCTCGAAGGTGCAAAGTTTGAGAAGGGCCTTCCGGGATTTATCCTGGGGGGCTTTTCTTTTGTGGTCTTGGATGTGCCTCCTGTTGCTACTTCCTCAATGTCTCACGCGCGGGTCTTCTGCCAGCGGTCGTGAATCTCCTGCAAAAGCTCTTCTGCATGTGCGTCGAGCCATTTATCAAAACCCTGCGCTGCGCGGGCGGGCACGGTGACCGTGACACCACGCTTGCCGCTGCGAATGTCCGCGAGCGCTTTGCCATCTCGGCTCCGCAGCGTGCGGGGTTTGGCCGATGGGGCAGGGGAGTCGGCAGACTTTTCAGGGGTCGTCAAAGCCTCGGCGAAAATCGCCTCAAACCGTTCATCCGAAGTGAACCTTTCCCAATCGGGCCGCGCCATTCGTTTTACTGCCCGTTCTTTCGCGCCCGGTTGTTCAAACAATTTGACCAGCGCCATCCAGCGATCACGCCCGATGGATGGCGCCGACCCGATCTGACGCAAAAAGGGCAGATCGAACGCATGGCCGACCTTGAGCATCCGGCTGACCATTGGCAGGTCGATCGAAAGCGCATCAGCGATTGTCTGCCGGTCATGGCCCCCCGCATCGAGTTGCGCCGCAAAACTGGCTTTTTCGATGAAAGAGAGATCCTGACGGGCCGTGTTCTCTTGGCCCTGCGCCATTACCAAAGCGTGGTCATCCAATTGACGCACCATCGCTTTAACCGGCATCCCAAGCGCTTTCAGAGCCTGAAGTCGCCGCCGCCCGTAGACAATTTCGAACCGGCCCGGGGTTTCCGGATGCGGCCGAACCAGAACCGGGACCTGCTGGCCATAGGTCTTCAGACTATCGTGAAGCTGTTTCTGAGCCTGCGTATCAGTCCCTAAGCGGTCTTCGACGCCGGCCATATCAATCAGACTGCCGTCCAATTCTTGAACTGCATTCTCTTGCATCCGGTTCAACGACGACTGAAGCGCCCCAACAGCCCCGCGGGGCATGACGCTAGGCTTGCTCCGGCTCTTATTCGGCTCTAACGCGGGCGTTTTCGGCGGCTCCGTCTTTAGAGGTTTCGTCGGAGCGGATGATAGAATACCTTTACGTGCCATTACCGCCCCCATGCTTTCTGGATCATGCTTTCGATCTCATCATTCACAAGATTAAGTGAATCCACCGCGCGGTCATAGGTCGTCCGATGAAACTGCGACCTGTCCACCTCATAAATGGTCTGATGGGTCAGCCCCGCGTCAGAAATCGCAGTGGATTTCAGCATCGAGGCCACCATGACTTCCTCGTCAAAGAGTTGCCGCAAGAAGGATAGAACCTGCTGTTGTGGCCCATCATTCGGCTCATAACGGTTGATAAGGAAGCGCAGGAAGTCGAACTCCATGCTCGCCCCTGCATTAGAGACGACATCAAGCAGATCGGCACTCATCTGTAGGAATTGCGACATGGATGCGACGTCGAGCATATTCGGAACCACTGTGATCAACACACCCGTCGAGGCGCAGAGCGCCGACATGGTCAGATAGCCCAATTGCGGTGGACAATCGAAGATCACCACGTCGTAATTCTGCTCTACATCCTGCAAGGAGGTCGCCAAACGCGCGAAAAACGGGGGCTGCGTGTTGTTGAGCAGTGCCTGAGGCGTTTCGTGCTCGAACTCCTGTAGCATCAATCCGCCGGGGGCAAGATCAATACCCGTAAAGAAGGTGTTTTGGATCACATCGGCCAAGGGGACGGGATCATCATAGCGGATCGCATCGTAAATGGTGCCAGAATTCAGGAAATCATACTCCGGCCGATAGCCAAACAGAGTTGTTAGAGACGCTTGAGGGTCGATATCGACACAGAGCACGCGGTAGCCTTTGAGGGCCAACCGCTGTGCCGCGTGGATCGCGCTCGTGGTTTTGCCGCTACCGCCCTTGAAGTTCAAAAAGGACAATACTTGAAGTTTGTCTCCCTCACGACGACCGCGTTGATAGGCGCCGCGGGATTTAGCGGTGGATTCCAATGTCCGCCGGATCGAGAGCAGATCGTCCGCACTGTAGTGCCGCCTCCCGCCGGGGCTGGTCTGGACATCGACGATCTTATTATCGAAGTGGAGTTTGCGAAGGAAGCTCGTGGAAATGCCAAGCAATTCAGCCGCTTCCCCTGCGGAGAACCGGCGCAACTCCTTGCGCGCGTCGGGCGCAAAGACCTTCAGCATGTGACTTTCCAACGCCTCGGAAAGCGTTTCCGCATTACGGCGGATCCGTGTATTGATGTGTACCGTGTCCGTCACATCTGCCCTCGCTCTCAGTAACGCTATTATTCGGTAGCGCTTTTGTTTCCGTTACTTAATGCGATTGGAGCGAAGCTTGCAATAGATTCTTGCGGAAGGAGAGGGCAAGGCGGCATTAATTATCTGGGCCAAACGCAAAGATAGAATGTCCCACTCGACAGAAATGACTGTAAATAAATAATAAAATTATTCTTGCGGCAACAGGCCCTCGCCAACCACGAGTTAACCCCACGCGCGCGTCCGCTCCCCCTTATTCGAGCCACATCCTTCCTTTCGCGGGAATCACAGGTGGGTCAACTTGACCTTCTGTTCTTCTGAGCGAGGTAAAATCAAAGTCAGCCTGTCTTCCTAGGTATTTTCACGCCGACAGGCTCTGGCGTCCGAATGATAGTCCTGACACTCTGCGCGGGCGATGGGGCCGCGGGCTCCTAATCGGGGGAGGCCTCCGCGAGATGGTCGATATTTGGAGCGGTATCACGCAGGCCTTTTGGCTTGTCTTTACCTTCGATGCCGAGTTGGTGGAGATCGCCGGCCGGTCCCTTCGTGTCACCCTCTCTGCTTTGGCTGTCGCCTGCCTGATCGCGCTACCCCTCGCGGCCTTAGTCGCCGTCAAACGGTTCCGCGCAAGGCGGTTGGTCATTGCCATATTGAACGCGCTCATGGGGCTGCCGCCGGTCGTAGTGGGGCTGATCGTCTATGTGGTTCTCTCCCGCTCCGGACCGCTTGGGGTGTTTGGGCTGCTCTTCACGCCCACGGCGATGATCATCGCCCAAGTGATCATTATCGTGCCGCTCATCGCTTCCATTGCGCATCAGTCGATCCGTGAGCTTTGGCAGGAATATCATGACCTTCTGATTTCGATGAATGTCACGCAGGGCCAGAAGATACGCACCCTGCTCTGGGACTCGCGCCGCGCGTTGCTGACTGCGGCACTTGCGGGGTTTGGCCGCGCGATTGGCGAGGTCGGAGCGATCATGATCGTCGGCGGCAACATCGACCATGCGACGCGCGTGTTGACCACGGCAATCGCGCTTGAAACCGGGAAGGGGGAGTTCGCCTTGGCGCTCGCCCTTGGGTTTGTGCTGATCGGGCTTGCGGTGGCGGTGAACCTCGCCATCCATTGGCTGGGCCGGACGGAGCGGGAGGGCCGGTGGTGACGCAGCTTTTCCCAATGCAGGCCAAAGCGATCGAAAGCCGCAGGCGGGGGCAGCGGCTGGTGGGGCCAATTGCTCTGACGCTGGACGGGCAGGGCGCTACGGTTGTGATGGGGCCGAACGGGGCGGGGAAGACCACGCTGTTGCAATTGCTGCACGGCACCGCAAGGCTCTCGGCGGGAGAGATCGAGTGGGCTTGCTCGACCGAGGAGGCGCGGCATCACCAAGCATTTGTCTTTCAGCGCCCGGTCATGCTGCGGCGGACGGTGTTTGAGAACCTCATCTACCCCTTGCGTCTGCGCGGCGTGTCAAAGGCCCACGCGCGAAAAGAAGCCGAGGAATGGGCCAACCGCGTCGGGTTAGAGCCGCTTTTGGGCCGCGCGGCCCCGGTGCTCTCGGGCGGTGAGCAGCAAAAGCTGGCCCTTGCCCGTGCACTGATCTGCAAACCCAAATTGCTGTTTCTGGATGAGCCCTGTGCCGCATTGGACGGGCGCGCGACGCGAGAGATCGAGGCGATTTTGCAATCGGCGAAATCGACCGGCACGCGGCTGATCCTATCGACACATGACCTTGGCCAAGCCCGCCGTTTGGCCGATGACGTTTTGTTTCTGCTGGGGGGCCGTCTGCATGAGGCCGGTCCCGCAAATGTGTTTTTCAACCAACCTGAGACCGCAGAGGCTCAGGCATTTCTAAGAGGAGATATCGTAGAATGAAACATTGGATGATCGGCGCAATTTCCGCGCTGGCGATGAGCAGTGCCGCGCAGGCCGCGGATGTGATGAAGATGGCGGTGACCACCTCGTTCAACAACTCGGGCCTTGCCGACGTGCTCCTTCCGGAGATCGCGGCGGACCTTGATCTGGACGTGCAACTGCTGGTCGTCGGCACCGGCCAAGCGATCAAACTGGGCGAGGCGGGCGACGTGGATGCGATCCTCGTTCATTCGCGCAAGGCGGAAGAAGCCTTTGTCGAAGGCGGCTTTGGCAGCCACCGGACCGAGATCATGTATAACGATTTCGTCTTCATCGGGCCGAAAGACGATCCGGCGGGCATCGAAGGGTCAGAGGCGGCCACGGCAGCATTGGGCGCAATCGCCGAGGCGGAATCTGCCTTCGTGAGCCGGGGGGACGACAGCGGCACCCATAAGAAGGAACTGTCCCTCTGGGTCGAAGCGGGCCTTGACCCGGCGGCATTCGGAGATTGGTACAATGCTGTCGGTGCGGGCATGGGCGCCGCGCTCAACACCGCGTCGGGGATGCCCGCCTATGTCATGTCGGACCGCGCGAGCTGGCTGAACTTCGGCAATAAGGGCGATCTGGCGCTGCTCTACGCGGGCGATCCGGTTCTGTTTAACCAATATGCCTATCTGCCGGTGAACCCTGAAATGCATGGCCATGTGAAAAACGAACTGGCCTTGAAGTTGGAGGATTGGCTGACATCAGACCGCGCGAAAACCTTGATCAATGACTACAAGATCAACGGTGAGACGCTCTTTGTCTTCAACGCGGCAGAGGCTGAATAGCCTTTGTTAGAGACGATCCGCGCCAGCCGGGGCGCGGGTGGTTCATTCGGGCAGGTCGCCGTGGATCGCGAATTGCTCGAGCCCTGCGTCCTGCGGCTGGATCATGCGAAAGCTTTCGCGCACGCCCGCCTCGGTCAACTCGCGCGCCACGGTGAGCAGGCAGTTGGGCGCGTGATCGGCGCAGAGGTCGACCATCTGCGCCAGTTCCTCTTTCGCCACGGGGCGCGCGGCATCGACAGAGGGCGCGCCGTAGTAGGTCACGAAATGCGGCGCCAGAAGGGCGGTGAGCGCCTCGACCTCGGCCTCTTCGATCTGGGTGACAGCGACGAAGGTGACGCGCCCAAAGGTCTCCAGCCCCAGCCAGCCGTTGGCGAAAGCTTGCCGTGCCTTGCCGGTAAGATCACCCTCGGTCCAGTCCGAGAACTCGAACCCGCCCGAGATGCACCATTCGCCGGTGCGGGCGGGGGAGGCGAAGACGTTGCGGTCGCTTTCGTCGAAATGGATCGCGCGGGCGAGTTTGAGGGTCATGGGGCGGGCTCCAATAGGGTGGTGACCGGGATGAGACGGGTGGTCTCTTTGTCCCGCAGTAACATGCCGAAATTCTCGTCGACACCGATGAATGTACCGCTTTGGCCCTGTACGGTCACCTGTGTGTCGAGGTCGAAGACCAACCCGCGCCATTCACTGTGCAGCGCTTTCGGGCCGAGGTCCTCCCAGCGGTTGATCCAATGCAAGCTGTGCCGCGCCCAGGATTCCACGAGGGCAGGGGGCTGGATCTCGGCGCAGCCTTCGGCATAGAGCGCGGTTTGATCGGGGGTGAGGCCGGTCCGGGTCATCTCGGGATCGTCTTCAGGGTAGAGCGGCAGGGTGAAGCCCACGACGAGCCAGTCGGGCACCGCCTGAGCGTCACTCGTGGATGCTACCATGCGAAAACGGCCACAGGAAGCGCCGTTGAGGCGAATGCCGCCGTCCCAGTCCAGCTGAACCGCCACCTCGGGCGGCGACAGCGCGCCGAGGGCGTTTTGAAATCCGACGCCGCAGAGCGGCAGCATCGTCACGGCGCGCGCCAGCGGCACCTCGGGGGCGAAGACCAGCGCGGCCTCGATCTCCGTCTCGCCCAACCGGTAGCAAATCAGCCCCGCGTCGCAGCCCTCGGCCGCGCGGGCGCAGGCGGCGCCAAGGGCGTCACCCGTCACCGCCTCGCCCGACATCAGCGGCGGGAAGGACAGTCCATCGCTCATGCCGCGCCGGCGTCCACAAGCTGCTTGGCGATGGTGTGGAATGCCGCGGCCTGCTTGCTGTCGGGCTGGCTCACGGTGATCGGCGCACCGCCGTCGGAGGCGAGGCGGATCTGCAGATCGAGCGGCACTTCGGCCAGAAGCGGCACGCCCCATTTCTCGGCCTCGGAGGCGACACCGCCGTGGCCGAAGACATGCTCTTCGTGGCCGCAGTTCGAGCAGACATGCGTCGACATGTTCTCGATCATGCCGAGGATCGGCACCTTGAGTTGGTTGAACATGTCGATGCCCTTACGGGCGTCGATCAGGGCCACATCCTGCGGGGTAGAGACGATCACCGCGCCGTCGACCTGCGCCTTTTGCGCCAGCGTCATCTGCACGTCGCCGGTGCCCGGCGGCAGGTCCACGATCAGCACGTCGAGCGCGCCCCATTGCACCTGCGTCATCATCTGCTGCAGCGCGCCCATCAGCATCGGCCCGCGCCAGACCACGGCCTGATCCTCGTTCGTCATGAGCCCGATCGACATCATGGTGACGCCGTGGTTGCGCATCGGCAGGATGGTCTTGCCATCGGGCGAGGCCGGACGGCCCGAGACGCCGAGCATCCGCGGTTGGCTGGGGCCGTAGACATCGGCATCCAGGAGCCCCACGCGTCGGCCTTGGGCCGCGAGCGCGCAGGCGAGGTTCGCGGAAACGGTGGATTTACCCACGCCGCCTTTGCCAGAAGCGACGGCGATGATGCGATCGACACCGGGGATTTTCTGCGGGCCCGTAGGCTCCGCCTTGCGCTGCGGCTTGAGATCGGGCGGCGGGGCCTTCTCACTATGGCCGGTCAACACGATGGAGACTTTCGAGACCCCCTCGACCTGCGCCAACGCCGCTTCGGCAAGGGCCTTGGCTTCCTCATAGGCCTTGGCCTGCGCGGGCGGGATTTCCATCACGAAACGCACCGCGCCCGCGGCGTCCACGTTGAGCGCGCGCATCACGCCGCTGGCCACGATGTCGGTGCCCGTGGCCGGATCGGTCACGGTCTTCAAGGCGGTCAGGACCGCGTCTCTGCTGGCAGTCACGTCGCTTATGCCTCGCCCTTGTCCGCGCCGGCGATGGTGCCGTCGATAGTATGTTCGAGACCGAGTTCCGGGATCGAGATCACGGCCTTGACCGGGAAATTCTTGCCGCTCGTGTCATGCTCGCGCATGGCCTTCTCGATGGCCTGTTGCGAGGTCACGCCGACCTGCTTGAGAAACTTGCGCATTGACATGTTGAAGTCTTCGCTCATGGATGGCTCCTGTGTTGGGGGCGGCCTAGTGGTCGCGCCGTTTGGAGAGGTAATCGTCGGTGGTGCGGGGGCGGGGCCGCTCGGCGCCCGTCATCGGATTGTTTGTGCTATGATACTGCGCGTTGATGCGGCAGTCATCGCACATCTGGATCATCCGCAGCTTGGCCTCGTCGGCAAACATTGAATGGCTGCGCAGCTTGTCGGTGATCCGCTCGACGGTGGATTTCACGCCGAAGAGGCTGCCGCATTCCACGCAGGCGAAGGGTTCCTCCTCGTTCAGCACACGCTGGCTCAACGCCGCCTCGGTCAGGTCGAGCCGCGGCGCGAGCGCGATAGCATCCTCGGGGCAAACATTGGCGCAAAGGCCGCATTGCAGGCAAGCGTCCTCCTGAAAGCGCAGCTGCGGCAGGTCCGGGTTGTCGCCCAAGGCCCCCGAGGGGCAGAGCGAGACGCAGGAGAGGCAGAGCGTGCAGGCGTCTTTGTCCACGAGCACGGCGCCGTAAGGAGCACCGGCGGGCAGGTCCAGCACCTCCGCCTCGGGGTTCAGCGCACGCGCGGATTGGCGGGCGATCTGGCGGCGGCTGCCCATGGGGCGCACCGGCTGGCCGACGGGGGCAGGGGCCGCGCCGTCGTAGAGGATGTCGGTCAGCGCCTCGGGGTCGGGCGTGTCGATCAGGGACATGCGCGCCTCGCCCGCGATGGCGCGGGCCAGCGCGGTCTGGGTCTCGATGGCGTCACGGTCGGCCTTGGGGCCGAGCAGCAGCGAGACATGGGCGAAACCGGCGGCAAGGGCGGCGAGCGCCTCAGCATGGCCGAAGGCGGCGAGCGCGTCGAGTTCCATCGGGATGACGTCGGCGGGCAGTCCGCGGCCATGGCGCGCGGCGAGGCGGATCATCTCGGCCCCGTGGGCGTCGTGGACCAGCAGGCGCGGCGCGTCACCACCCGCTTTGAGGTAGGCCTGCGCGAGGGTCTGCACCCGGCGCATGGTGAAATCGACGGGCGGTGCGTCATAGCTGATCGCGCCCGAGGGGCAGGCCGAGGAACAGGCGCCGCAGCCCGCGCAGATCATCGGATCAACGGTGACGTGATCGCCGTCGGGCGTGATCGCGCCGGTGGGGCAGAGGTCGAGGCAGGCAGTGCAGCCGGTCTGCCCGGCGCGGGAATGGGCGCAGAGCAGCGGCTCGGTGCGCACGTAGAGCGGTTGTTCGAAGGTGCCGGTGAGATGCGAGGCGGCCAGCACGGCGGCGGCCACGCCCGCCGGATGGCCCGGATCGGCGCGCAGGTAGCCTTCGCGTTTCTCATGCGCGGGGAAAAGCGGAGTTTCGCCGCGCAGGTCGAGGATGATGTCGCACTGGCTGCGCGCGCCGTCGCGCGGTTCGGTCCAGGTCAGCGGGCCACGGCCCCGCGGATCGACCTGCCGCAGCGCGTCGATCACCACCTCGAACTGGCCAAGCGCGCCCTTGGCGCGGCGCAGCTTGCCGGAGATTAGGTCAAAATCGCGAACCTCTGGCAGGTTGTCCTCGGCCTCGGTCACCGCGTCGTCCATCAACAGCGTGACGCTGAGGTGGTCCTTCAGTTGCGCTGCCGCTTCCAGAGCCGCGGGGCCACGCCCGACGATCAGGCAAAGACCTTCCGAGGCGACGTCGATGGTTTTCTCAGCCGGAACGTCCAACAGCGCTTCCGTCGCGAGGGCGGACATTTTGGGTAGTTTGTCCCGGGGGTCATCGGACCATCCGGCCCGGTCGCGCAGGTCCAAGAGGGGGGCAGGGGGCAGGCCCAATTCCTCGGCCAATTCGGTAAAGACCCGCTCTTCTTGGGTGCAGCATAAAATCGCATCGCCCGCGGTGAGCGCCTTGGCCGCGCGGTCGATCTGGGTGGTGCAGAGGGCCGAACAGGGGGGGGTGATCGCCAAACCTGTACGTTCGGCCAATGCATCGGAATCGATACGCTGCGACCCTGCGCAATCGCATGTTATCAATGTCTTGGCCATGAATTTTCCCTTATCTCGCCCGTCAATCCGCGGCCTCTCCGGCGGCGGCTGAGGCCCCAAGCTAGACGGGATTTGCCACCCCCTACAACCGAAATTCGCGCCGCGACAGGGGCGATCGGCGGGGCGGCGCGGCTCCTTACGGCTCGGGTGATTCGATATCGGCAATTCGACTGTTTTCCGATCAAAATACTCAAGTTAGACAAATAGGCCGGGGCGCCATTGACGGGCAGAACCGGCGGGCCATCTTGTCTCGAAAGCCGGGTTTTTCGGGCCTCGGCGCGGATTAGCGCTTCCCCCGGACCGGGCTTTCCGGCGAAGGTCTTCGAAACGGAGGAGCGACTTGATTCACAACCCGACAATGTATCGGACGATGCCCTTGGGCATTGTGCTGCGGCGCGCGCCGGGTGTGACCCGTTGGGCCAAGTGGAGCTGGAAAGCGACCGCCGTGCTGCCCGGTGCTGAAAAAGCGGATTGGCGTGAGCTGCGCCGCGAGGGTGAGACTGTCGAATACCACGCCGCGACCCTCAAGCTGGAGCTCCACGGCGCCGAGACTGAGGCCTATGTGCACGGGCTGGGCGCGGATGTGCCATGTGTCTATGTCGTGATGCGCCCCATTCCCGGCGCGACGGACCGACCCTTCAAACTCGCCCTCGTCACGGCCTCGCCCTATGAGGCGCAGGACTATTGCGACAGCGCCGAAGAGGTCGTGGAAAAGGTCGCGATGACGCCGGGGTTGATCGCATGGGTGCAGGAATTCGTCGAAGAGTTCCATCAAGAGGAAGCCTTCGTCAAACGCCGCCGGGATCGTCTGCGCACCGATCGCAAGCAAGACGGTATCGGCGACCCGCGCATCGAAAAGCCCGCTGACATCTACGCCTCGCCCGCGTTGAAACGAAAGCGTCTGGCATGAGCGGTTTCTGGCAAAAGCGCCGCGCCGCCGTCGCCGCCGAGGCGGAGACAGAAGCGCGCCTCCATGAAGCCCGCGCAGCCGCCGCCGAAGAGGCCGCGCTGGCTGAGCGCAGCGATGATGATCTGCTGGCCGAGTTCGACCTGCCCGCGCCCGAGGATCTGGTGAGCGGCGAACAGCTGCGCGCCTTTCTCAAGGCGCAACTGCCGCAACGGCTCAAGACCCGTGCGCTGCGCAGCTTTTGGAAAACCAACCCGGTGCTGGCCTGCCTTGACGGGTTGAACGACTATGACGACGATTACACAGCGGCAGCCACCGCTGGAAAGCCGGTCAACACGATCTACAAAGTTGGCCGGGGCATGGTCGCGAAGGTCGAAGAGGTGCTGACCGCCGAGGGCGACGCGCCGGAAGAGGCGGTTGCGGCAGAAGCGCCCGCGCTGGCACCGACCCATGATGTCGTCGTGCCGGGCCCGCGGCGGACCGAAACGGCTCTGGCTCAAGACGCACCTTACGAGGCGCAGACGGTGACCCCCGAAGAAGACGCCGAGGCGCAACCTGCGCCGACCCACCGCCGCATGCGGTTTCACTTCGCCAGCGATCTGGCACAGGACATGGAAGGTAGCAGCGCATGACCCAATTGGCCGCGACGCCCCTGCCCGAAGAAGACCGCCTACGCGCGGACCTCTACAACTTCATGGGGCTCATCCTTTCCGGCCCGCCGGATCAGATCCTGCTGGATCAATGTGCCGCTCTGTCGGGCGACGACAGCGAATTGGGGCAGGGGTTCAAAGCGCTCTCCAAACTGGCGGGCAAGACCAAACCCTTGGGCGCGGAGAGCGAGTTTAACCGGCTCTTTATCGGTTTGGGGCGGGGCGAACTGTTGCCCTATGCCAGCTTCTACCTCACCGGCTTTCTTAACGAAAAGCCGCTGGCGGCACTGCGCCAGGACATGGTCGCGCGCGGGTTGGAGCGTGCAGCGAATGTGTTCGAGCCCGAAGACAACATCGCCTCATTGATGGAGATGATGGGCGCGATGATCGCAGGCCGTTTCTCGGCCCCCGCCACGGTGGCGCAGCAAAAGACATTCTTTAACCGGCATATCGCGCCTTGGGCCGGGCATTTCTTTGCCGACCTCGAAGGCGCGAAAAACTCGGTTTTTTACGCCCCGGTGGGCAAGATCGGCCGCGCCTTCATGCAGATCGAGGCCGAAGCCTTCCGGCTGAGCAACGACGACTAGACCAAGCAGGATGAGACAGGCGGGGCCGCACGCCCCTGAACCAAAGACGTAACAGGAGAGAGAAGATGACACGCAAGCCAGAGGGATCCACCGACACAGCCGTTCGCAAGGATCGGCGCGACTTCCTGAAATTCGCGGGCAGCGCCGCGCCTTTGGCCGCCGTCGCCGTGGCCACCACCGGGACCGAGGCCGAAGCGGCCAAGGCGCCCGACCTGTCCTCGGACCGTATCCAAGACACCGAACACACGCGCGCCTATTACGCCGCTGCGCGGTTCTGACCAGATAACCGGGGCGCGGCCCCGAAAATTGGCAGGGCGACAACGCCCGCCGTTCAATAGCCACCTCAGGCGGGGCCAGCCCGCGCATAGGGAGTGAAGATATGTTGAGGAAAAAGACCAATGGGGTCGCGCGGTCTGCGCAGCGGACAGGCATCTTGTCCGATGTGGCGCGCAGCGGTATTGACCGGCGCGCGTTCCTGCGCGGCTCGGGACTTGCCATCGGTGGGCTTGCCGCAATCGCGGGCACCGCGGGCAGCGTGCAACAGGCCAGCGCCGCCACCGCCGCCGTCAGCGGCAAGATGGAAGTCAAGAAATCCGTCTGCACCCATTGCTCGGTCGGTTGTACCGTCATCGCCGAAGTGTCGGACGGTGTTTGGCTGGGTCAGGAACCCGGTTGGGACAGCCCCTTCAACCTCGGTGCGCATTGCGCCAAGGGTGCTTCGGTCCGTGAGCACGCCCATGGCGAACGCCGCCTGAAGTACCCGATGAAAAAGGTCGGCGGCGAATGGCAGCGGATTTCTTGGGATCAGGCGATCAATGAGATCGGCGACAAGATGCTGTCGATCCGCGACACCTCCGGCCCGGATTCGGTCTATTGGCTGGGCTCGGCGAAACACTCCAACGAACAGGCCTATCTGTTCCGCAAGTTCGCGGCCTACTGGGGCACCAACAACGTCGACCACCAGGCGCGGATCTGCCACTCCACCACCGTGGCGGGCGTGGCGAACACATGGGGCTACGGCGCCATGACCAACAGCTACAACGACATCCACAAGTCGCGTGCGATCTTCATTATCGGCGGCAACCCTGCCGAGGCGCACCCCGTTTCGCTTCAGCACGTGCTGAAGGCGAAAGAGGAAAACAACGCGCCGCTCATCGTCTGCGATCCGCGTTTCACCCGCACCGCGGCCCATGCCGACGAATATGTGCGCATGCGTCCCGGCTCGGACGTGGCGCTGGTCTGGGGCATCCTCTACCACATCTTCGAGAACGGCTGGGAGGATGAGGAATTCATCCGCACCCG
Organism: Sulfitobacter sp. 1A15106; assembly: GCF_043556995.1. NCBI lineage: Bacteria > Pseudomonadati > Pseudomonadota > Alphaproteobacteria > Rhodobacterales > Roseobacteraceae > Sulfitobacter > Sulfitobacter sp. 1A15106. The sequence goes on from NZ_JBIFFM010000008.1 coordinate 135,702, forward strand.
CGTTTGGGGCATGGATGAGATCCGCAAGGAAGTCGCCAACTGGACCCCGGACGAGGTCGAGCGCGTCACCGGCGTGCCCGGCTCCCAGCTTGAGCGCGTCGCGCGCACGCTGGCCAACCACCGTCCCGGCACCGTGATCTGGTGCATGGGTGGCACGCAGCACACCAACGGCAACAACAACACCCGCGCCTACTGCATCCTGCAGCTGGCCCTTGGCAACATGGGCACCGCGGGCGGCGGCACCAACATCTTCCGCGGCCACGACAACGTGCAGGGTGCCACCGACCTTGGCGTTCTGGCCGATACGCTGCCGGGCTACTACGGTCTGTCCGATGGCTCTTGGGCGCATTGGGCGCGCGTTTGGGGCGAGGATCTTGAATGGATCCAGAGCCGTTTCGCCGCTTGGACCGATGGCGCAGGCGAAGAGCAGCGCATGATCAACCTCACCGGCATCCCGGTATCGCGTTGGATCGACGGCGTGCTTGAGGATCGTGAGAACCTCGAACAGCCCGACAACACCAAAGCGATTGTGCTCTGGGGCCACGCGCCGAACTCGCAAACCCGTCAGGGCGAGATGAAAACGGCGATGGAGAAACTCGACCTCTTGGTCGTGGTCGACCCATACCCCACCGTTTCCGCCGTTCTGCATGACCGCACCGAAGACACCTATCTTCTGCCGGCCTGTACGCAGTTTGAAACCTCTGGCTCGGTCACCGCATCCAACCGCTCGCTCCAGTGGCGCGAGAAGGTCGTGGAGCCGCTGTTTGAGAGCCTGCCCGACCACACGATCCTCTATAAGTTCGCCAAGAAGTTCGGCTTTGAAGATCGCATGTTCCGCAACATCGAGGTGAATGGTGAAGAGCCGCTCATCGAAGACCTGACGCGCGAGTTCAACAAGGGCATGTGGACCATCGGCTACACCGGGCAGTCGCCCGAGCGGATGAAGATGCACATGCAGAACCAGCATACTTTCGACAAAACCACCCTGCGTGCCGTTGGTGGCCCGGCGGATGGCGATTACTACGGCATGCCGTGGCCCTGCTGGGGCACGCCCGAGATGAAGCACCCGGGCACGGCGAACCTTTATGACATGTCGCTGCCGGTGGCAGATGGCGGTCTGACCTTCCGCGCCCGTTTCGGTGTGGAGCGTGATGGTGAGAACCTGCTGGCCGAGGGCGTCTATTCCAAAGGGTCCGAGATCAAGGACGGCTATCCCGAATTCACCATGCAGATGCTGATTGACTTGGGTTGGGACAGTGATCTGACAGCGGATGAGCGTCGCATCATCGAAGCCGTCGCCGGCTACGAAGCGCCACAAAACGCGGATGACGGGCAAGCAGAAGTCGGCGAAACCTCGCAGCAGGGTGAGATCGATTCCGATTATGTGGCCCAAGTCGGCGGCATCAACTGGAAGACCGACCTGTCGGGCGGCATCCAGCGGGTGGCGATCGCGCATGGCTGCGCCCCATTCGGCAACGCCAAGGCGCGCTGCGTGGTCTGGACCTTCCCCGATCCGGTGCCGAAACACCGCGAGCCGCTTTATTCCAACCGGCGTGATCTGGTGGCGGATTATCCGACCTATGACGACAAGACCTTCTGGCGGGTGCCGACGCTCTATGCGTCGATCCAAAAGAACGACTTCTCGCAGGAATTCCCGATCATCCTCACCTCTGGCCGTCTGGTCGAATATGAGGGCGGCGGGGATGAGACCCGGTCGAACCCATGGCTGGCCGAGCTGCAACAGAACATGTTCATCGAGATCAATACCCGTGACGCCAACAATCTTGGTGTGCGCGACGGGTCCGATGTCTGGGTCGAAGGCCCGGAGGGCGGCAAGATCAAGGTGATGGCGATGGTGACCGAACGGGTGGGCGAGGGCGTGGCCTTCATGCCCTTCCACTTCGGCGGGCACATGGGCGGCGTCAGCCTGCGGGACAAATACCCCGATGGGGCCGACCCGATCGTGCTGGGCGAAAGCACCAACACCGTGCAGACCTACGGCTACGATTCAGTCACGCAAATGCAGGAGACCAAAGCGACTCTCTGCAAGATCATGCCAGCGTAAGGAGACAAGAGAATGGCAAGAGCGAAGTTTCTCTGCGATGCCGAGCGCTGCATCGAATGCAACGCCTGCGTCACGGCTTGTAAGAACGAACACGAGGTGCCTTGGGGCATCAACCGCCGCCGCGTGGTGACCATTCAGGACGGCCAGCCGGGCGAACGCTCGATCTCGGTCGCCTGCATGCACTGCTCAGACGCGCCCTGTATGGCGGTCTGCCCGGTGGATTGTTTCTACCAGACCGACGACGGCATCGTGCTGCACTCCAAAGACCTCTGCATCGGCTGCGGCTACTGCTTCTACGCCTGCCCCTTCGGCGCGCCGCAGTACCCGCAGGCTGGCAACTTCGGGTCGCGCGGCAAGATGGACAAATGTACCTTCTGCGCCGGTGGCCCCGAAGAGAACCACTCTCAGGCTGAGTTCCAGAAGTACGGTCGCAACCGGATCGCGGAAGGCAAGCTGCCGATCTGCGCCGAAATGTGCTCGACCAAGGCGCTGCTGGCCGGTGACGGGGACATGGTCTCGGACATCTACCGCGAGCGCGTGGTCGCACGCGGCTTCGGCTCCGGCGCTTGGGGCTGGGGCACGGCTTACGAGCAAAAGGGCCAGTAACGGCTTTCGGGGGCGGCCTGATCGGGCCGTCCCTTTTCTCCATATCTGTCTAGCCGGGGGATTTCCCATGCTGCGCCACCTGATGGCTCTTTTCATTCTCGCCTTGGCCGCGCTGCCGGTCAGCGTCACGGCGCAGGACGTGCGCCTGCCTGAGAACGCGACCCCCTCGGCCATCGACCGCGCTAGCACCGGCGGCGCGCAGAACTTGGCCGATATCGAACGGCGTCAGAACGGCGCAGAGATCGACGACGGGTTCCGGCGCAACAATTTGGGCGGCGATGCGGCCACGGTGCCAAGCCTTGGCCCGCTCGGCGGACGCTCTGACCCCGACCTGTGGCGTGGCATCCGCTATAACGAATTGCCCGTGCGCGTGAGTACGATGAACAAGACGGGCCGCGTCCTTGTCCAAGACAACGGGATGTGGTGGCAGCAATTCCGCGAAGGCCCACTGGCGACATATGGCGCTTGGCTGCTCGCCGGGACGCTGGCTGTGCTGCTGCTCTTTTACCTCCTACGAGGCCGGATCCGTATCGAGGGCGGCAAGGTCGGGCGCACCGTCACCCGCTTTAAAGCCATTGAGCGTTTCGCGCATTGGATGCTGGCGGGGTCTTTCATCCTGCTCGCGCTGACGGGCTTGGCCACGCTCTTTGGTCGCAAGGTCGTCATCCCTCTGCTGGGGCATGAGTTCAACTCGACCCTGTTGACCGGGTCGAAGTTCATCCACAATAACGTCTCATGGGCCTTCATGATTGCGCTCGTCATGGTCTTCGTCATGTGGATTTGGCACAATATCCCGAACAAGACCGATTGGGTCTGGATCAAACAGGGCGGCGGTTTCATCGGTGACAAACACCCGCCCGCCAAGAAGTTCAACTTCGGCCAAAAGATCGTCTTCTGGGCTGTGATCCTGCTGGGCTTCTCGGTCTCGCTCTCGGGACTGTCGCTGCTCTTTCCCTTCGAGATCCAGCTTTTCGGGCATACGTTCAACATCATCAATGACATCGGCATGGCCGAGGCCGCAGGCTTTGGTCCGCTTCAGGGCGATCTGACGCCCCATGCCGAAATGCAATATGCCCAGCTGTGGCACGCGATCATCGGCTTTCTGATGATGGCGGTGATCTTGGGCCATATCTACATCGGGACGCTCGGCATGGAAGGCGCCTTTGACGCCATGGGCAATGGCGAGGTCGATGAGCGTTGGGCCGAACAGCACCACTCGCTCTGGCTTGATGAGGTCAAACAAGACAAACGGACCCCCGCAGAATGACGGGCGGCGGCGTTCAAATCAAAGGAGTCGCGCGATGAAAGCCATGTTGGCAGGGTTTCTGGGCGTCGCGGTGATCGGCGTCGTGGCCTATTTCGGGCTGCATGAGATAGGCTTTTCCTCCGCCGAGGTCTATTCAGGTGAAAACGTCCGGCTGGACTGACACCAAAGAGGCATATCATGGCGGCAGGCGATGAATACGGCGGCACGCTCGAAGGCGCGTCGATCCTTGTGATCGACGACGAACCGGGGATGCGCCATTTCCTCACCAAGATATTGGAGCCGCGCGTCAAACGCGTGGCCCAAGCGGCTTCTCCTGCGGAGGCCACCAAGCTCTTGGACGAGGCGCATTTCGATGTGGTCGTGCTGGACAATGTCATGCCCGGCAAGACCGGTCTGGAATGGGTCGTCGAACAGCGCCGCAAGGGGTTCTACGCCGACACGGTCCTGATCACCGCCTATGCCGATCTTGAAACCGCCATTGCCGCACTCCGGGCGGGCGTGAGTGATTTCGTGCTGAAACCCTTCCGGGCGAACCAAATCCTCGGCGCGGTGTCGCGCACATTGGACCGCAAGAACCTGCGCCGTGACAATACCCTGCTCAGGCGGGAGTTGCAGGGTGGCACGGCGGTGCAAATGCTCGGCAAATCCGAGGCGCTGTCGAAGGTGCGCGGCATGCTCAACCGTCTTGCTCCCGTGCCGACGCCGGTGCTTTTCACCGGTCCCAGCGGCACGGGCAAGGAGTTGGCCGCGCGGCAGTTGCACCAGATGTCCGACCGCGCCGATAATCCCTTCGTCGCGGTGAACTGCGCCGCCATCACGCCAGACCGGATCGTGCCCGAACTCTTTGGCGCGGTGGAGGGGAACGAGACCCTGCAACCGGGGCTGTTCCTTTTGGCCGACGGCGGCACGTTGTTTCTCGACGAAGTGGCGCAGATGCCGGAGCAGCTACAGGCGGCGCTCTTGCGGGTGTTGGAAGACCAGCGCATCCGGCCCGAAGGGGCGGAGCGGGAGATTCCGCTGAACCTGCGGTTCCTGTTCGCCACCAACGCCGACCTGCCCAAGGCGGTGGAAGGGGGGCGTTTCCGCGCCGACCTCTATCATCGCATGAACGTGGTTGAAGTCGCGATGCCCCCGCTCAAGGACCGGTCTGAGGATATCGTCGAACTGGCGGCGATGTTCATGCAGCAGTTTTCAACCGCGCTAGGCATGCCCGCGCTGCGTTTGGATGCGGAGACTTTGCTGAAACTGCGCCGTTACGACTGGCCGGGGAATGTGCGCGAATTGCGCAATCTGATCGAACGCTCGGTGATCCTTGGCAGCCTGCCCGAAGCCTTTGCGGGCCATGGCGCGGTCGATGGGCCACGGGCGATCGAAGACCTCGAACTGGTCACGCAGCGCCATATGTTGCACATCCTTGATCTGTCGAACGGCAACCGGGCCGAGGCCGCGCGCCGCTTGGGCGTGTCGCGCAAAACCGTCGACCGCAAGCTCGCCGCTTGGGCCGCCGAAGGGTTGGATATCGAGGCGCTTTGACGGATAAAGCTATGCGAAACGCGCATATCTGTTCCGCATGTGGGGAATCTTCTTCAGATTCGCAGAATTTCATTCTGTTACGGGCCCTGTGGTAGGGAGGACATCCCTGCCGGGGCCGCTCTTCTAAACCCGTTATTCCATCTGAACCGATCCTGCCCGTCAAACGTTCCTGTTTCAGCGACGGTGTTGAAGCGGGCGGCGCCCAGTGACATCTGAAGCGCAAGCGTTAGAGGAGTAAATTCAATGCTGAAACAGATCGTTACCGCCACCGCGCTCGCCGCGGTCAATGGCACCGCAGCCTTTGCCCAAGACAATGACACGCTCCGCGTCGGCATGTCGGGCGGCTATTTTCCCTTCACCTTTGTGAAGCAGGACGTGCTTCAGGGGTTTGAGGTCGATGTCATGAACGCCGTCGGCGAAGAGGCGGGTTTCGAGGTCGAGTTCGAGACCATGGCATTCTCCGGCCTGATCGGCGCGTTGGACGCGGGCCGCATTGATACGATCGCCAACCAGATCACCATCACGCCCGAGCGTCAGGAAAAGTTCGCCTTTACCGCGCCTTATGTTTTTGACGGTGCGCAGGTCGTGACCAAAGAGGGCAACGAAGAGATCGGCGGCGTCGAAGACCTGCGCGGCAAAACCGTTGCGGTGAACCTTGGGTCGAACTTCGAGCAACTTTTGAACGAGCTCTCCTTCGCGGATGAGATCGAGATCAAGACCTATGAGTCCAACATCGCCCAAGATACCGCGCTTGGCCGGGTCGATGCCTTTGTGATGGACCGGGTTTCTTCGGCGCAGCTTATTCAGGAAAGCCCCCTGCCGCTGCAACTGGCGGGCAAGCCTTTCTCTGAGATCCGCAACGCCCTGCCGTTCCAAGACAATGACGAAGGCCGCGCGCTGCGTGACCGTGTCGACACCGCGCTGGAATCCCTGCGCGAAGACGGTACACTGGCCAAAATCTCGGACAAGTGGTTCGGCACAGACATCACCAAAGCGGAGTAACCCATGCGGGCGCTAGACCTTGACTACATGCTGGGGCTGGTGCCCGTCATATTGGGCTACGTACCGCTGACCTTGTTCATGGCGGTGGCGGGGATGGTGTTCGCACTCATCCTTGCCTCGCTTTTGGCGGTTGAACGGGTTGTGAAAGTGCCCGTGCTCGACTGGCTCGTGATCGTTTTCATCAGCTTCTTCCGCGGCACGCCGCTGCTGGTGCAACTGTTTCTCTTCTACTTCGGTCTGCCGCAGGTGCTGTCGTTCCTGACCAATATCAGCGGTGTGACTGCCGCCATCATGGGGCTGACCCTGCATTTCGCCGCCTATATGGCCGAAAGCATCCGCGCCGCGATCATGGGGGTGGACCGCAGCCAATGGGAGGCCGCCCAGTCCATCGGCATGACCCAAGGTCAGATGATGTGGCGGATCATCCTGCCACAGGCCGCCCGGATCGCCGCGCCGACGTTGGTGAATTATTTCATCGACATGATCAAAGGCACGTCGCTCGCCTTTACCCTCGGCGTGACCGAGATGATGGGCGCGGCCCAGAAAGAAGCCGCCGGAAGTTTCCTTTATTTCGAGGCCTATCTCGTTGTCGCCATGATCTATTGGGTCATCGTCGAAGCGCTAAGCCAAGTGCAAAAGCGGCTTGAAACCTATCTGAATAAGGCGTTCGTGCGATGATCGATATCACTGGCCTGACCAAAGATTTCGGCGGCGCGCCGGTTCTGAACGGCATTGATTTGCAGATTGCCGAGGGCGAGCGGGTGGTTGTGATTGGCCCCTCGGGCACCGGCAAGTCGACCCTGTTGCGCTGTCTCAATTTTCTCGACGTGCCGCAAGAGGGGGTCATTCGCATCGGCGATGTGACCGTCGACGCCGCCAAGGCGCGCAAAGCGGATATTCTGGCGCTGCGCCGCCGGACGGCGATGGTGTTCCAGAACTACGCGCTTTTCGCCAATAGGACGGCGAAAGAGAACATCATGGAAGCGCTCGTCACGGTGCAGAAACGCCCCAAGGCCGAGGCCGAAGAACGCGCGCTCGCGGTTTTGGCTGAGACCGGCTTGGCCGATAAGGCTGACAGTTTCCCGGCGGCGTTGTCCGGTGGGCAGCAACAGCGTGTTGGCATTGGTCGCGCCATGGCACTCGGGGCGGAACTGATGTTGTTCGATGAGCCGACCTCGGCGCTCGATCCGGAATGGGTGGGGGAGGTGCTCGACCTTATGCGCGCGGTGGCGGAGCGCAAGCAGACCATGCTGATCGTGACTCATGAGATGCAGTTCGCCCGCGAGATCGCAGATCGGGTGATCTTTATGGACGGCGGGAAGATTGTTGAGAGCGGTGCGCCGTCGGAGATTTTTGGCGCGCCGAAGGATGCGCGTTTGCAGAAGTTCTTGAAACGGGTTGAGGGGTAGGGTGATTTTGCCACCCGGGCCCGGGACAAGCCGCAGGCGCCGGGCCATCGCCTGCCCGCCCCCCGGGTAGGCGATTTGGTGAGGCTGGGTGCAACCTCGCGAAGGCACATCATGGTTGAACCATGAAGTGCGACCGAACATCTGTCAGATCGCCGACCCGCGGGCAGGCGATGGCCCTCGATCTTCTTCCCCAAACGTAAAAAGGCCCGCCATTTGGCGGGCCTTTCCGTTTAAACCTGACGGCTCAAATCACTCCGCGCAGGCGCGGATCTTCTCGATGTCTGGACCATTCGGTGTGCGGCCGAGGTTGAACGGCGCCGAAGCGTCACGCCATTTGGCGTAGTCGTTCAGGTACTCCAGCTGGCTCAGGTAGACCTTGGCGGAATCGGGATTCTCGCAGGCGGTCTCTTCGATGGTCTCGTTCGCCATCTCCTGAACCTTGGTCAGCGTCTCGTCATCGTAGCGGTTGATTTCGATGCCCGCGTCGAGGAACTGCTGGTAGGCTTCGGTCGCGCGCTTCTCGGTGAAGGACAGCGACCAAACGAGGTTGGCCTGCGCCGCAATCTCAAGCGCTTCGCGGGTCTCGTCCGACAGGGCGTCCCATGCGCCTTTGTTGATCATCACACCGAAGATCGAGGCAGACTGGTGCCAGCCCGGTGTCGCCCAGTATTTGGTAACCTGCTGGAAACCGCCAGAGAAGTCGACGTTCGGGGTCGAGAACTCCGCGCCATCGATCACGCCGCGCTCAAGCGACTGATAGATTTCGCCACCGGCCATGGAGACCTGCGACCCGCCCAGTTTTTCCAACAGACGGCCCTGCTCCAGACCCGACAGACGCAGACGCTTGCCCTTGAGGTCTTCCAGCGTAACGATCTGCTCGTTGGTGCGGAAGCCGGATTCGTTGTTGGTCACGCCGTAGGGGAGATAGACCATGCCGAACTTGCCGTAGATCTCGTTATAAAGTTCTTTGCCGCCCCATTGCTCGATCCAGTTGACGTAGTCGACTGCGTTGAACAGGCTCGCCGTGGTGGCCAGCGGCGAGAAGGCAGAGTTGCGGCCCGCCCAGTAACCGGGCCAGTCGGCGCCAGCCTGCACGGTGTTGGATTCAACCGCGCCAAACACTTCGCCCGCGGGCACGAGGGAGCCACCTTCGAAGAATTCGATTGTCAGGTCGTCGCCGGTCAGCTTGTTGGCCAGATCGACGAAATGCTTGTCGATCTCGATCAGTTCCAGCGAGGTCGGCCATGTGGTGGTCATGGTCCAGCTGTCTTGGGCCGCGGCCTGCGTGGCAACGCCCGCGCAGAGTGCCAGACCGGCAAGGGTTGATTTCCATTTCATAATCTCTCTCCTCCGTTGATTATTTTGTATAGAGCGTTTCCGGCAGCCAGGTGACAAGCTGCGGGAACAGGGCGATCGCCACGCACATCATCAGGATCAGACCGATGAAAGGCAGCACGCCGACGATGATATGCGACGTCCTGACCTCACGCGGGGCAATGGCGCGCAGGTAGAAGAGCGCATATCCAAAGGGCGGGGTCAAAAAGGACGTTTGCAGAACCACCGACATCAGCACGACGAACCACAACAGGCTCACGTCCATCTCCTGCACGATCGGCAGGAAGATCGGGAAGGACAGCAGCACGATGCCGGTCCAGTCAAGGAAGGCCCCAAGGATGAAGACGATGAACATCATCATCGCGATCAAGAGCCAAGGCGCCATGTCGAGGTTGCGGATGATCTCCTGCGTGGCGCGCAGACCCCCGGTGATGTTGAACACGCCTGTAAAGGCGGTGGCGCCAACGACGATAAACAGGATCATCGCCGAGGTGCGCCCGGTTTCCAGCATCGCGCCGTAGAAGGAGGCCCAGCTGAACTTGCCGCGCATGATGACGATCACCAGTGCCAGCGCCGCACCGATGGCGGAAGCTTCGGTCGCCGTGGCGATGCCCGCGAGCAGAGAGCCCAAGATGCCGAGTATCAGCACCAGCGGCGGCACGGCTTCGATCAGCAACATGCGCAGGAGGGCGGGTTTCGAGATTTTCTCATCCGGCTCAACGGCGGGGGCCATGTCGGGTCGGACCACAGCGACGACGAAAACCCAGACCGCATAGAGCAGCCCCAGCACCACGCCCGGCACCATGGCGCCCGCGAAAAGCTCTCCCACCGAGAGGGGGGAATAAGAGGCCATGAGGATCAGCATGATCGACGGCGGGATCAGAATGCCCAAACAGCCAGAGGCGGCGATGACCCCGGTGGTCAGGGTCGGGCTATAGCCATATTGCAGCATCGGGCGCAGGGCCATCACGCCCATCACGGTGATCGAGGCGCCGATGATACCCGTGGTCGCGGCCAGCAGGATCGAGATGAAAACCACCGCCAGCGCCAGACCGCCGCGGATGTTCGACATCAAAAGCCGCAGTGATTCGAACATCTTATCCGTCACGCCCGAATCGGAGAGGAACCTTGCCATCAAGATAAAGAGCGGAATCGCGATCAGCGTGAAGTTGTCCAGCACATCGCCGAAAATCCGGTTAATGACTATGCCCAGCACCATCGGTTTGCCGGCGATGACAGCGCCCAAAACGGCGGTGCCGCCCAGAACGAAGGCCAGTGGGTGGCCCATGAAAAGGCCCAGCAAAAGCAGACCGAACATGGTGAGAGCAATGAGTTCAGGCGTCACGGGGCAGTTCCTGACGGTTAAGTACGAGTTTCAAAAATTCCGACACACCTTGCAGCAGCAAAAGACCGGCAGCGAGGGCCATGGCCATTTTCAGCGGATAGACCGGCAGCTGGACCGAGCCATATGTCGTCTCACCTTGGGCATAGGAGCGCATGGCGAATTCATAAGAGCGGGTGGTGAAGATCCACGCGAAGGGGAAGAAAAAGATCACATAGCCCGCCGCTTCGACCCAGCGGCGCAGGCTGGGGCCAAGGGTTTCGGTGATCAGATCGACCCGCACATGGGCCTGATGGCGCAGCGCATAGCCGCCCAGCATCACGAAATAGAAGCCATAAAGTTGTTTCGTGACGTCAAAGGCCCAGCGGGTCGGGTCATTCAGCGCATAGCGCATGAAGACGTCATAGATGATGATTGCGGCGAAAATGACGGCGACGACCGACACGATGCGCCCGACGAATTCGTTCATCTGGTCGATGAATTTTATCAAGATCTGAGCCCTCCCTGGCAGCTCGCACATTATTGGCCTTTCTGCCGAAAACAAGGCAAAAGACCATTAATAATGCTGCTTTAAGTAGCACTACGTATGCGGCTTGGGGCGGGATTGTCCAGAAGGTGAGATTTCAATTTGCCTAAGCCATGGACATTTTCGAAAAGCGACGATTATCTGCTGCGCATGGCCCTCCGCGTCGACGTCGGGGGAGGCTAAGCAAATATCCGTTTGGGAGGAAAAACATGGATCGTCGTTCATTTATCCGCAAAGCCGGTGTGATGGGGGCAGGTGCCGCCGCCACGACACTTGCAGCGCCCGCTATTGCGCAGGGCAACATCACCTGGCGCATGGTCACCACATGGCCCAAGAACTTCCCCGGTCTGGGTGTCGGCGCGCAGCGTCTGGCCGACCGGATCACCGCCGCCTCGGGTGGCGAGCTGACCATTCAGGTCTTCTCGGCTGGTGAGATGGTGCCCCCGCTGCAATCGCTCGACGCCGTGATCGACGGCACCGCCGAGATGAGCCATGGCGCCGCCTACTACTGGCAGAACAAATCCCCCGCGCTGTCGTTCTTCACCGGCGTGCCCTACGGCATGACGACGCCGGAATTGACCGCATGGATGCGCTACATGGGCGGTCAGGAAATCTGGGACGAGATCTATGACCAGTTCGGCGTTCAGGGTTTCTTGTCGGGCAACACCGGCACGCAGACCGGCGGCTGGTTCCGCGATGAGCTGAAAAGCCTCGACGACGTCAAAGGCGTACGCTTCCGGACGCCGGGCCTTGGTGGCCGCGTGTGGGAGAAACTGGGCGCGACCGTGACCAACATGGCCGCGGGCGAGATTTTCCAGGCGCTGCAGTCGGGCACGCTCGACGCTGCGGAATTCGTCGGCCCCTACAACGACCTGGCGCTCGGCTTCCATCAGGTGGCCAAGAACTACTACATGCCGTCCTTCGTGGAATCGGGTCTGGCGACCGAGCTTGTCGTCGACAAGAAGAAGTATCAGGAACTGCCCGAGAACCTGCAGGCGATCATCCGTGACGTCAGCCAAGCGGAGTACGACCAAGTCGCTGCGGACTTCTACGCCAACGACCCGCGCGCACTGAAGACCCTGCAGGAAGAGCATGGCGTAACCGTGCGCAACTTCCCGGACGACATCATGGAAGCCGGTGCCAAGGCCTCGGTCGAAGTGGTCGAAGAACTGCGCAACAGCGACGACCCGCTGGTCAAGAAGACCGCCGAGAGCTTTGTCGAAGCGCTGAACCTCGTCCGTACTCGGACCGAGAACATCGACAGCCCCTATGTGCAGGCGCGTCAGAAGTTCCTGAAGTACTGAGCTTCGCGCTGATCGGAAGGGCCCGGTGGTAACGCCGGGCCCTTTTTCGTTTGAGCGCGAAGGGCATCGCCCTCCCTGGGGGGCGATCTGAACGTAGCAAGGGGCTGGCCCGGTTCCTCCGTTGCTTACCTTGCTGGCTGCCGCAAGGTTGCAAAATCGCCCTCCGGGGGGAGGGAGGGCGATGCCCGGCGTGCCGCCGGGCGGGACATTGGCGGATGTTTGGAAAACAAAAAAAGGCCCGGCGTTGCTGCCGGGCCTTTGAACGTCGGGGGGGCTATCTCACCCCGCGATCACCTTAGGCAACCAAGTCACGATCTGCGGGAAGGCAAAGAGGATCGCAATCGCCACCACCTGCAACATCACGAAGGGCAGGATACCTTTGTAAATCGCGCTCGTCGGCAGATCCGCCGGGGCCACCCCGCGCAGATAGAACAGCGCAAAGCCGAAGGGCGGCGTCAGGAAGGATGTCTGCAAGTTCACCCCAACCAAGACGCCCAGCCAGATCGGATCGATGTCCAGCATCAACAGCACCGGCGCCGTGATCGGGATCACGATAAAGATGATCTCAAAGGTATCGAGGATGAAGCCCAAGAAGAACATGATGATCATCACCACCGCCACCGCCGCCAAGGGGCCGCCGGGCAGGTTGCTGAGGAACTCATGCACCAGATTGTCGCCGCCCATCATGCGGAACACGATGGAAAAGACCGAAGCCCCCAGCAGAATGACAAAGACCATGCTGGTGATCGTGGCCGTGGCGATCATCGTCTCCCGCAGGATGCGGAAGGACAGACGCCAGCGCATGGCCGCAAGCACCATCGCCCCCACAGCACCGACAGAGGCCGCCTCGGTCGGGGTCGCGATGCCGCCGAGGATCGACCCCAGCACGGCAAGGATTAGCAAGAGCGGCGGCATCAGGGCGACAAAGAAATCTCGCACCAGCTGGCTTTTCTCATCCGCCGGAACCGGCGTCGCGGGGCAGGAGGCGGGCGCGGTCGCGGCTTTGAAGAGAACGTAGCTCAGGTAAAGCGAGACCAGCAAAATCCCCGGTAGCAGCGCCCCGGCGAAAAGGTCCCCCACAGAGACGGGCGTGGGGGCAAAGTTGCCCTTGGCCATCTGCACCTGAGAGTTAATGCCCGAAAGCATGTCGCCCATGAAGATCAACACGGTGGAGGGCGGAATGATCTGCCCCAAAGTGCCGCTGGCGCAGATCACCCCGGTGGCAAGCTTGGGGTCATAGCCCGCCCGCAGCATGGCGGGCAGAGAGATCAGGCCCATGGTGACAACCGTGGCCCCCACGACGCCGGTGGATGCCGCGAGCATCGCGCCCACGAGCACCACCGAAATCCCCAAACCGCCGCGCATATTGCCGAAAAGCTTGCCCATGGTGAGCAAAAGCTGCTCGGCGATCTGGCTGCGTTCCAGCATCACCCCCATGAAGATAAAGAGCGGCACGGCGACCAAGACTTCGTTGGTCATGAAGCCGATATAGCGGTTCGGCAGCGAGCCGAAGTTGGAGGGATCGAAAACGCCGAAGCCCATGCCCACGGCGCCAAACAGCAGCGACACGCCCGCAAGGGTGAAAGCCACCGGAAAGCCGAGCAGCAAAAAGCCGATCACGCCAAAAAACATGAGCGCGGCGAGCATCTCGCCAATGAAAATCGGGTCCATCAAACGGCTCCCTGCGGATGGTCTGCGGGGATTTGGTCCCGGCTGTATTGCATGGATTTGGGCACCAGATCAGCATTGCCGCTGAGCACGAGGATGGAGCGGATGATCCATGCAATCCCTTGAATTGCGAGTAGAAATGCGAAGCCGATGATGAAGGCTTTGAGAATATAAAGCCCCGGCATGCCGCCCACATTGGCCGACCCTTCCTGATAGCCCCAAGCGCGGATCACGAAGGGGATCGAATAGGTGTAGACGATCCAGCAGAAGGGCAGCAGAAAGACGATGACGCCGATCAGGTCAATCAGCGCGCGGCGGGCCATGGTGGCGGGGCGGTAGAAGATGTCGACGCGCACATGGTCATCGCGCAGCAGCGCAAAACCGGCCACGGCTGTGAACATCGCGCCGTTGAGCCAGATATAGAGGTCTTGCATCCAAACGAAGCTGATCGCGAATACATAGCGCTGCACAACCACGGTGAAACAGACCAACACGATGCCGAGTGCGAGCCATGAGAAGAGATTGCCGATGACCAAGTTCACCGCGCAGATCACCCTGGCCATTGCTGCTAAAAAACGCACCTTGTCCCCTCTCCCGTCAAGTTCGTTTGATCGTCAATCAAAGGGAGGGGACAAAATGTCAAGATTTAGATGGCGGGCGGCTCTTCCCGGCTGCATTTGGCGCCTTCCCGTGGCAGGAAGGCAACCGAAGGGCCGCGCCGCTCAGTAGATACTGGTTTCGGGCGCGCTGCCCTTGCGGACCATGCCGCGGTACATGCCCTGCGAGTTAAACGGCATGGCGATATTGCCCGCCGCATCCACCGCGATGATCCCGCCCGAGCCGTCGTTGGGCGCCAGATCCTGCATCACCACATGTTCGGCGGCGGTGGCCAGATCCTCGCCCGCGTGGCGCATCCGCGCGGCGATCTCCCCGGCGGCGTTCCAGCGGATGAAAATCTCGCCATGCCCGGTGGCGGAGACCGCGCAGGTCTCGTTGTCCGCGAAGGTGCCCGCGCCGATCATCGGCGTGTCGCCAACCCGGCCCGGGGCCTTGGCGGTCATGCCCCCCGTGGAAGTGGCGGCGGCGATGTTGCCCGCTGCGTCGCGCGCCACGGCCCCCACGGTGCCATGCCGCCGCGCCGGATCGTCCGAAACCTCGCCCCGGGCGCGCATCGCGAGCGTCTCCTGCAAGGCATCCCAACGGGACTGGGTGAAGAAATAGTCACGGTCGGCGAACTCGAGGCCCGCCTGCCGGGCGATCTCTAGCGCGTTGGGGCCGATGAGGGTGACATGCTCGGTCCGCTCCATGACGGCGCGCGCCAGTTTCACCGGGTTCTTCGGCCCGAAAACACCGGCGACCGAGCCCGCGCGCCGGTCGGCGCCGTCCATCACGGCGGCGTCCATCTCCTGCACGCCCTCGGAGGTATAGACCGCGCCGCGCCCTGCGTTGAACAGCGGCTCGTCCTCCAGCGCGCAGACAGCGGCCACCACCGCGTCCATCGCACTCCCGCCGTCGCGCAGCACCGCTTCGCCCGCCTCTAGCGCCCGGGCGAGGCCGTCGTGATAGGCGGCCTCCTTCTCGGGCGTCATGTTTTCCTTGAGGATGGTTCCGGCACCGCCGTGAATGGCAAGGGAATAGGTCATGTGTGTCCTTTCAATCCGGCCTGTTCGGCGCAATAGGCGGCGATCTCGGCATGGGTGGCGATCCAGCAATCGCCGCGGGATTTGATGTGGTCGATCAGCTCGTCGAGGATGAAAATGCGCGAGCGGTAGCCTGTCACATGCGGGTGCATGGTCAAGAGGAAGAGCCCGCCGTCGTCATAAGCGCCGTCGAACTCGCGCCGGAAAATGTCGAGCACATCCGCGGGCGGCGTATAGGGCCGCTGCGCGCCAAAACGGTTCATCATGAAATAGACGGCGTCGTCGCGAATCCACTCCACGGGGAGTTCCACAATCCCGGTCGCTTCGCCCTTCTCGACGATCTCGTAGGGGTCGTCGTCCGAGAACAGAGAGCTGTCGTAGAGAAGCCCCATCTCGCGGGCGATCGAGAGCGTGTGGGCGCTGTAGTCCCACGACGGTGTGCGCATGCCGACGGGGCGGGTGCCGGTGATCTTTTCCAGCGTGTCCGAGGCGCGCAGCATCAGATCGCGTTCAGCCTCCGGCGGGACCTGCGTGTTGCGCTCGTGGATCCAGCCGTGCAGGCCGATCTCGTGGCCCTCCTCGGCGAGGCTGCGCTGCTCCTCAGGGTGCAGCAGGGCAGAGACGGCGGGCACGAAGAAACTCGCCTTCACGCCATGACGGTCCAGCACCTTGCGGATGCGCGGAATGCCGCGCCGCGCGCCGTATTCGCCCCAGCCGAGGCGGGCGATGCTTGTGCCGCCGTCGCGCAGCTCGTTGGTTTCGTGATCGCTGTCGAAACTCAGCGCCACGGCACAACGAGCGCCGTCGGGCCAGGATTTCGGCAGCAGGTTCTGCCCCGCGCGGACCTGTTCGACCAGCCCGCGCCAATGCGGCTCGTCCCATTCATGCGGCTCGCTCATGCGTGGCCTCCATCGACGGAAAGAATTTGGCCCGTGATCCAACCGGCGCGGTCGGAGCAGAGGAAGGTGACCGCATCCGCGATGTCCTGTGCGCGGCCCAAGCGGCGCATATGGATGCCGCCGATGATCTGCTTCTGCCGCTCGGGGCCGAAGGCGTCCCATTGCTTTTCCGTCGAGGGGTTCGACAGGACGAAGCCGGGGGCCACGGAATTCACCGTGATGCCCTGCGGTCCCAGCTCAAGCGCCAGCTGCTTGGTGAGACCCACGAGCGCGTGTTTCGCCGCCGCATAGGCTTGGATGCCAGTAAGGCTGGGCTTCAGCCCCGCGCCGGAGGAGATGGTGACGATCCGGCCCGATCCCGCGCTCTTCATCGCGGGCGCGAAACCTTGCGCACACCACATGGCGGCATCGACATTGGCTTGAAAGATCGCCTGCCAGTCGGCCTCGTTGATCTCTTCCAGAGGGCGTCCTACCTGACCGCGTACACCGCCGGCAGAAGTCACCAGCCCGTCGATCCGCCCGTGACGTTCGAGGATCTCGGCGCAGAGCGCGAGGGTTGTCTCGCGGTTGCCCAGATCGCCGCTATGGAGCGTCACGCCCTCGGCCTCCAGCGGAGCGAGGCCTTCGGCATCGATGTCCATCGCGGCCACGGTGGCCCCGGCGGCGCGCAACTCGGACAGGATGGCGGCACCGATGCCCTGCGCCGCGCCGGTTACGGCAAAGACCTTGCCGGTCAGATCGATCTTCATGCCGCCACCAACAGGTCGACAAGCTCGGCGGATTGTGCGCGCTTGCCGTCCTCGATGTCGTGGATGAGGTCCACCATGCGCGCCAGTGTCGGCACCGCGATGCCCGCTTCCCGGCCCAACTCGACCATGACGCCGATTTGCGCGTCGACCTCGGTCTTGCGCTTGCGCACCGCGAGGTCGCGCCAGATGCCCGAGTGGGTCTTGGCGGTCTTGCGGTTGTGGGCGATCATCTTTTCCATCGCCGCGTCGATGGCGGCGGTGTCATTGGCGCGGAAGGCTTCCGGGTCGAATCCGTTGAAACCGAGCGGCGAGACGCCCTCATGCGCGGCCAGTGTCATCACCTCGTGGCCAAGCGCGCGGTAGGCGGCGCGGTGTTCGGGCCGCGCCATGGCGTCGGACATGCTGTCGGGGGTGAGGGCGGTGCAAAAAAGCAGCGCGCCGTAGCCCATCTTGCCCCAAAGGTAGCCCCAGATGTTGTCGGTAGCGACGGCTTCGGGCTCGACCAGTTTCAACAGCCCATGCACCTCGGCCGCGCGGTCGCTCATGCGCCCGTCCAATTCGCCCACGGCGACAGCGGCGCGGTTGCCAAAGAGAATGCGCCCCGGCTCCAGCCAGTCGGCGCCGTAGTTGACGAAACAGCCCACCGTATTCTCGGCCCCGATGCGCGCGGCGATGACCTTTTCGTTGAGGCCGTTCTGGGCCGAGACGACATAGCCACCGGGCGCGAGATGCGGGGTGAGCATCTCAAGCGCCGCTTCGGTGTGATGCGCCTTCACGCAAAGATAGATGCGGTCGAACTGGCCAGTGAGTTCCGCGGGCGTGCTGGCGGGCAGGACTTGGGTAAATTCCTCAACCGGGCCTTCGATCTTGAGGCCGGTGCTGCGCATTGCCGCGACATGCTCTTCGACCACATCGACCATATGCACCGCATGGCCCGCGCGGGCGAAATAGGCGCCGAGGATGCCGCCGATCGCACCGGCACCCCAGATCAGGATCGGGGTCTCGCTCATGCCCAGTCCCCCTCGAGCTGCGCGCGGGTCTCGCGCACGGCGATCTCCCACAGGCGGTCGGTGTCGGCATCGGGCTTCTGGTAGACACCGCCGTAGTTGCCGTCCCCGATGAGCGTGCGCACGCCGGCGGCGTTGCGGTCCCGCAGGCGGTCGAAGTCGACGAAGGGTTTCTGCTCGTCCGGCAGCTCACGACCGGGCAGGCGGGTCCAGGGGAAATTCTCCATCCACGACGCGTGAGAGGCGACGGGGTCGATCTCCTGCACGCAGTTCCACGTCTCGGGCGCGCGCCACCAGTCATGGAAACGGCAGCGGGCGCCTTCATTGGCCTCCATCCACTCCATCGTGACGGGCTGCACCGGGCTGTTGCCGCCATGGCCGTTGACGATCAGCACGCGGCGGAAGCCGGTGGCATAGAGACTGTCGAGGATGTCGTGCAAAAGTGCCGCATAGGTCGAAAGCTTCAGCGAGACCGAGCCGGGGAAACCCATGAAATAAGGCGTCAGGCCATAAGCCACAGCCGGAAAGACCGGCACGCCCAAAGGTTCGGCGGCATCGGCGGCGACCTTTTCCGACAGGATCGAATCGACCGAGAGGCTGAGGTAGGCGTGCTGCTCGGTGCTGCCCAAGGGGAGGACGCAGCGGTCGTCGGTCTTGAGGTATTCTTCGATCTCGAACCAATTGCTTTCGGATATCTTCATTCTTCGGCGGCCTTTGCGGATTTGAGAGAGGCCCGGCATGTCTCGATGGCGGGCAGGATTTCTGAACGGATGGCGTGTACGTCTGGGGTGTGACGGTATTCAAAAGCGGTCTGCTCGGGGCGCAACGCGCCACGAAGGTAGTCGGCACCGGTGGCATAGATGACCACATCTGCCTCGCGCATGGCCGATGACAGGCCATTCTCGTCACGGACCTTCATGGTCAACTGCGTGACATGGGGGGCAAACCGCAGGATGCCCGCTTTCATGATCGTAACGAAGCCGGGAAAATAGGAGTAAGCGAGCGTCTTGGCGTCAGGCGGGATCGAAGCCAGTGCCACGCGGGTCGCCTCGTTGGGGATGAGCGTCAGGCCGAGCACTTCGACATTCGGCAAGATTTCTCGCGTTTTGGACAGCAGAGTTTTGGGTGCGATAATCAGGTCGATGTCCTTGGGTGGATTGGGTGCGATCTCATCCAGAACGGCGGCGTCGATCTCATCGCCCTCGGGCAGATGCTGGCGCAGTTCATCTGCATAAGCGCGGGTCGCGTCGATGAAATTGCCGACCATCAGAATGCGCAGCGGGCGCGGGCTGGCGCTGCTGGCCATGGAAATGCGCACAGCCAGTTCCGACGCGCTGACGCCACAGGATTTCGCGAGGCTCAACAGTTCAGCGATCTGTTGATCAAGCTGACGAAAGCGCCCGTCGTGGGCGCGGCTACCACCGCCGCTGACGAATGTACCCGAGCCGACGCGCCCCTCGACCAACCCCGAGGATTGGAGCGCGGCGTAGACATTGCTGACCGTGACCGGGGAAATTTTCATCCGCGCGGCCAAAGCGCGGACCGAGGGCAGGCGCGCGTCGGAGGGCAATTCGCCCGACGCAATCCCGAATTCCAGCGCTCCGCGGAGCTGAACGGAAAGAGATACGGACGAACTGCGATCCATCGCCTGTACGATTCGATCCATTGCCCGTTCAAATTTTGCCTGTTTGTCACTCATGTCTGTAACACTGCCTCAAAAACAGTAGCGCGACAAGCTTATATATTGGGCTTATACGGCATGCGAAGGTTGCAATGTTACATATTTGTGTTGACCGTCACAATTATAGCTGTCTAGTGTAACTGCAAGATATAACACATGGAGGTTTTGACCAATGAAGAAGCTTACCCTGAAATCCGCCGTCGCCGCATTGGCGCTGATCGCTGCCGCGCCAGCAGCGATGGCCGCCGATCTGGTGATCGGCCTGCGCGCCGGCCCGGATTCGATTGACCCGCATTGGTCGACCTTGGGCTCGCAGGCCGAAGCCCTGCGCCATGTCTTCGACACGCTCGTCGATGTCGACGAGAAGCTGCAGCTGAAGCCCGGCCTCGCCGTGAGCTGGGAGCCGATCGACGATACCACTTGGGAATTCAAGATGCGCGAAGGCGTGAAATTTCATGATGGCACCGACTTCACCGCCGAGGACGCGAAATTCTCGATCGAGCGTATTCCGCAGGTGACCGGCCCGATGCCGATGACCCTCTACACCAAATATGTCGACAGCGTCGAAGTGGTCGATGACTACACCCTGCGCGTGAAGACCAAGGGCATGGCGCCGTCGCTGCCCAACGACTTCACCCGTCTCTTCGTTGTGCCCTCTGAAACCGGCATGGAAGCGGGCAACGAGGAGTTCAACTCGGGCGAGAAGGCGATCGGCACCGGCCCCTACACCTTCGTCTCTTGGCAGCCCAAAGGCGATCTGGTGCTTGAGCGTTTCGACGACTACTGGGGCGGTCAGGCCACTTGGGAGACCGTCACCCGTCGCGAGATCCCCGAGGACACCTCGCGCGTTGCGGCCCTGCGGTCGGGTGAAGTTGACCTGATCAACTACGTTCCCGCCTCCGACTACCTCGCGATGAAGAATGATGGCGACATCGAAACATTCGTCTCCGACTCGGTCTATATCCTGAACATCGCGCCGTCGGTGAAGGACGAAGAGCCGCAGCCGATCAAGGTCGACGGCGAAGAGGTCGAGGGCAACCCGCTGCAGGATCTGCGTGTGCGCAAGGCGCTGGACCTGGCGATCAACCGCGACGTGCTGGTCAACGTGGTACTCGAAGGTCTCGGCACGCCCGCCAACCAGCTGATGCCCGAAGGCTTCTTCGGCTACAGCCCGGAACTGGGCGAGCGCGAATATGACATCGAGAAAGCCAAGGAACTGCTGGCCGAGGCCGGCTACCCCGAGGGTTTCGAGATCGATTTCACCTGCACCAATAACCGCGTGCCCGGCGATGCCGTGGTCTGCGAGGCGCTGGCGCAGATGTGGTCGCGTCTGGGTCTGAAGGTGAACGCGCAGGCGCTGAACGGCACGGTCTTCTTCCCCGCCGCCGCGCGTGAGGAATACACCATGACCATGTCCGCATGGGGCACGCTGACCGGCGAGGCCGCCTATACCTACGGCGCGCTGGTGCACACCAAGGACCCCGAGAAGGGCTTCGGCAACTTCAACCGCGCGGGCTACTCCAACCCCGAGTTCGACAAGGTCTTCGGCGAAGGCGCCCAGACCCTCGATCCGGAAGCGCGCAAAAAGCTCTATGAAGAGGCGTCCTTCATCGCGATGGAAGACCGCGCGCTGATCCCGACGGTGATCTTGCAGACCGTCTGGGCGGCCAATGCCGACACCATCGAGATGACGCCCCGCGTCGATCAGGAAACCCGCGCCTATGCGATCACCCCGGTCGAATAAGGCGGCATAACGCACCGGGCGCCCGCTGCTTGCCGGCGGGTGCCTCTATTTTTCAAGTCTGATGGGCGAGGTCGAATGCTCAGCTATTTTGTAACCCGGTTGGCACAGGCGGTTGTCGTGGTCTTTGCCATGTCGGTGATCGTCTTTGTCGGCGTCTTTGCCATCGGCAATCCGATCGACGTGATGATCGATCCGGGCGCCACCGCCGAGATCCGCCAGAAGCTGATCGAGCAATACGGGCTCGATCAACCGCTGGTCGTGCAGTATTGGACCTTCCTCAAGAACGTGGCCCAGGGCGATCTGGGCACCTCGATGGTCTATAACATCCCGGTCGTCGACCTCGTCTTCTCGCGCTTTCCCGCCACGCTGGAACTGGTGCTGACCTCGGTGCTGATCGCCGTGGGTGTGGGCATTCCCGCCGGTCTCTGGGCTGGCTACCGGCCTGACAGCATCGGCGCCAAGATGATTATGGCGCTGTCGGTTCTGGGCTTCTCGGTGCCGACCTTCTGGATTGGCATGCTGCTGATCATGGGTTTCGCGGTCGAACTGGGCTGGCTGCCCTCAGGCGGGCGCGGGGATGAGGCGACGGTCTTCGGCATGACGTCCTCACTCTTTACCCCCGATGGCTGGAGCCATGTCATCATGCCCGCGATCAACCTGTCGCTCTTCAAGATGGGTCTGATGATCCGCCTGACTCGCGCCGGCATGGTCGAGGCGATGGGTACCGACTACGTCAAATTCGCCCGTGCGCAGGGTCTGCCGGACCGGCAGATCGTCTTCCGCCACATCCTGCGCAATATTTCGATCCCGATCGTCACGGTGCTGGGGCTTGAGCTCGGCTCGACGCTGGCCTTCGCGGTGGTGACCGAAAGCGTGTTCAACTGGCCCGGCGTTGGCAAGCTGATCATCGACTCGATCCTGCAACTCGACCGGCCGGTGATGGTCTCTTACCTCATCATGGTCGTGATCCTCTTTGTCCTCATCAACCTCGTGGTTGATCTGGTCTACGCCCGACTGGACCCGCGGGTCCGCCTGAAAGGAGGCGCATGATGCCCGAGATCGTCGCTGAAAACACCATGGCCGTGCCCTCGGCCCCGCCGGTGGAGACGCGCGCCGAGCGGCTGCGCAACTTCTGGTCGGACTTCCGCGAAAGCTGGGTCGCCGTGGGCGCGCTCATCGTGATTGCCTTGCTTCTGTTCCTCTCCTTCGGCGCGCCGCTGGTCTCGCCGCAGGACCCCTATGACATGGCCGCGCTCGATTGGCTCGACGCCTTCCTGCGCCCGGGCACCGAAGGATCGGGCGGCTATGTCCATCTGCTGGGCACCGACAACGCGGGCCGCGACATGCTCTCGGCCATCTTCTACGGGCTGCGCACCAGCTTCGTGATCGGCCTGTCGGCGGGAGCGCTGGCGCTGCTGGTGGGCATCGCCGTGGGTCTCACGGCGGCCTATTTCGGAGGTCGGATCGAGGCGCTCTTGATGCGGATCGTCGATCTGCAACTGTCGATGCCCGCGATCCTGTTGGCATTGGTGCTGGTGGCGATGCTGGGGCAGGGGATCGGTCAGATCATCCTCGCCCTCGTTGTCGCGCAATATGCCTATTTCGCGCGCACCACCCATGGCGCGGCCAAGGTCGAACGCGGCAAGGACTATATCGAGGCCGCGCGCTCCACCCCGCTGCCGACGCATCGGGTGCTTTTCAAGCACCTGCTGCCCAACGTGCTGCCGCCGCTCATCGTCGTGGCGACGGTGCAGGTGGCGAGCGCAATCGCGCTGGAGGCGACGCTGTCCTTCCTCGGCGTCGGCCTGCCGCTCACTGAACCTTCGCTGGGATCGCTGATCTCCAACGGGTTCAAATACATTCATTCGGACCGCTACTGGCTGTCGATCTATCCCGGATTGGCACTGATGGTGACCGTTGTCGCAATCAACCTCGTGGGCGATCAGGTCCGCAAGGTGCTCGACCCGAGGAACAGCCGATGAGCGCCGCACTGGAGGTCAGGGGACTGACCACGCTATTCAGCACCCGCAAGGGACATGTCACCGCTGTCAACGACGTGAGCTTCTCGGTCCAGCCGGGGCGCATCCTCGGGCTGGTGGGAGAAAGCGGCTCCGGCAAGAGCGTCACCGGGTTTTCGATCATGGGGCTTATCGACGAACCCGGTCGGATCACCGCTGGCGAGGTTCTGGTGCAGGGCACCGACATGCGCAGCCTCAGCGCCGAGGGCCGCCGCCGGATGCGGGGCCGCAACGTCTCGATGGTGTTTCAGGACCCGATGATGACCCTCAACCCGGTGCTGCGGGTGGGCGATCAGATGGCCATGGCGGTGCGGGTGCACGACAAGGTCAGCAAGGCCGCCGCATGGGAACGCGCCCGCGAGGCGCTGGAGATCGTCGGCATTCCGGCCCCCGCCGAGCGGTTGCAAGCCTATCCGCACCAACTCTCGGGCGGGATGCGCCAGCGCGTGGCGATTGCCACGGCCCTGCTGCACCGGCCTGCCGTGATCCTCGCCGATGAGCCGACCACCGCGCTCGACGTCTCGATCCAGGGCCAGATCCTCGCCGAGGTGCGGCGGCTGGCGGATGAGACCGGCACGGCTATCGTCTGGGTCACCCATGACCTCGCCGTGGTCTCCTCGCTCGCCGACGACATCGCGGTGATGTACGCAGGCCGGATCGTCGAAAGCGGCAGCGCCGAGGAGGTCATCGCCCATCCGCGTCATCCCTATACGCGCGGGCTGATCGACTCGGTCCCCGGCCTGCACGAGCCGGGCCGCGATTTGCCGCAGATCCCGGGCTCGACCCCGCAGCTGGCGAACCTGCCTTCGGGCTGCCCGTTCCGCCCGCGCTGCCCGCGCGCAACCGAGGTTTGCGCGACGATCCCACCCAACACTGGAACCGCGGCACATTCCGTCCTGTGCCACCATCCGATCGAGGCCACATGACCGATCCCATTCTGAAAATCGACGGCGTCTCCAAGCGGTTCACCCGCAAACCGGGGCTGGTCGTCCGGGGGCTTGACCGCCTGTCGGGGCGCGATTCCACCCAGACCGTCCATGCCGTGAACGACGTCAATCTAAGCGTTCCGCGCGGCGAGGTGCTGGGCATCGTCGGCGAAAGCGGCTGCGGCAAGTCCACTCTGGGCCGCGTCGTCTCGGGCATCTATGCACCGAGCGCGGGCAGCGTCACGCTCGAAGGCAAGCCGGTGGCGCGCGACCATCGCGGGAATGTCGACAAGCTCACCACCCGCGTGCAGATGATCCACCAAGACCCTTTCGCGAGCCTCAACCCCCGCATGAAGGTGGGCGAGATCATCGCCGAAGGCCCGCGCATCCACGGGCTGATCCCCGCGCGCGACGTGCAGGACCGCGTG
Source organism: Sulfitobacter sp. 1A15106 (assembly GCF_043556995.1). NCBI lineage: Bacteria > Pseudomonadati > Pseudomonadota > Alphaproteobacteria > Rhodobacterales > Roseobacteraceae > Sulfitobacter > Sulfitobacter sp. 1A15106. The sequence continues at coordinate 160,851 of NZ_JBIFFM010000008.1, forward strand.
CGCAGCCTGCTGGAGCAGGTGGGGCTGGAGGGCGCCTATGCCAACCGCCTACCGCACCAGTTCTCCGGCGGGCAGCGCCAGCGCGTCGCCATTGCCCGCGCGCTCGCCATGCAGCCCGAGCTTCTGGTGCTGGACGAGGCCGTGGCCTCGCTCGACGTGTCTATTCAGGCGCAGGTGCTGAACCTCTTCATGAAGCTGCGGCGCGAGCTCGACCTCACGGCGCTGTTCATCAGCCATGACCTGTCGGTCGTGCGTCACGTTTGCGACCGGGTGGCGATCATGTACCTCGGCCGCGTGGTCGAGACCGCGCCGGCGGATGAACTCTACGCCAAACCGCTGCACCCCTATACCGAGGCGCTCTTTGCCTCCGTGCCGACCCTTGGCACCGGGCGCGCCAACTTCCACCCGATCAAGGGTGAGATCCCCTCGCCGATCAACCCGCCCAAGGGCTGCGCTTTCCATCCGCGCTGCCCGCTTGCAGGGCCCCGCTGCAAAACCGAGGTGCCGCGCCTCGTGAACCCGAAAGACAACCGCAGCGTCGCCTGCCACCTGCATGACGGGGGCACCGGCGCCGAAACAGGAGCCGCCGCATGAGCCTGACCCTGACCGACCGCGTGGGGCGGCTGAACGACGTGCTCGTCTCGGTAAACCTGCTGAACTGGGACGCGCGGGTAATGATGCCCAAGGGCGGGGCCGAGACGCGCGGCCACCAGATCGCCACCTTGATGGGCGTCGCGCGTGAGATGATCCTCGACCCCGAGATGGGCAAGGCCGCCGAAGCCGTGCTCAAGAGCGACGCGCCCGAGATCGAGCGCCGCGCCGCGCAATCGGTGCAGGAGGCGCGCACCCATCACGCCCGCATCCCCGCCGCCCTGCTGCGCCGACAGGCCGAGCAATCCATCACCGCCGGCGCCGCCTGGACCGAGGCCCGCCGCACTGGCGACTTCGCCCTGTTCCAGCCGCATCTGCAGAGCATCGTCGATCTGGCGCGCGAGAAGGCTGAGGCGCTCGGCCATGACGGCCACCCCTACGATCCAATGGCCGATGTTTTCGAGCCCGGCGCCACCGCGGTGCAGCTCACCCGGTTCTTCGACCAGCTCCGCGACGGCATCCGCCCGATCCTCGACGCGGCGTTTGCCCGGCCCGCGCCGCGCAGCGATTTCCTGTTCCGCGACTATCCCGTCGCCGGCCAGCAGGCCTTCTGCGCCTATATCGCCGAGGCCCTGGGCTATGACATGGACCGCGGGCGTCTCGATACGGCGGTGCATCCTTTCGAGATCTCCATGACCCGCAACGACGTGCGGATCACCTCGCGCTGGAACCCGAACTACCTGCCAATGTCGATCTTCGGCACGATCCACGAGGCGGGCCATGCGCTCTACGAGATGGGCGCCGATCCGGCGCTCACGCGCGGGGCGCATGCGACCGACATGATCGGGCTCTATGCCGTGGCGGGCACCAGTTTCGGGATGCACGAAAGCCAGTCGCGCCTGCTGGAAAACCACATCGGCCGGTCGCCCGCCTTCTGGGCAGTGCATTACGGGCGCCTGCGCGACACCTTCCCCGAGCAGCTCGGCGACGTGAGCGAAGAGGAATTCGTCGCCGCCATCAACCGCGTCTCCCCCGGCCTCACCCGGGTCGAGGCGGACGAGCTGACCTATGATCTGCATGTCATGCTGCGGGTGAAGATCGAGATGGCGCTGATGGACGGCTCGCTGAAGGTCGCCGACGTTCCCGAGGCGTGGAACGCGGCGATGCGCGAGGATCTGGGGCTGGAGGTGCCGGACAACGGCGCGGGCTGTCTGCAGGACGTGCATTGGTCGCACGGCTACATCGGCTCCTTCCCGACTTATACCGTGGGCAATTCGACCGCCGCGCAGATCATGGCGCATCTGGATGCCACGCAGCCCGAGGTGCGCGCGGGCGTGACGGCGGGCGACTACGCGCCGCTTCACGCGGCATTGGGCGATCTGGTCTGGCAGCATGGTCGGTCGCGCAGCCGGGCCGAGATCCTCGCGGGGATCGGGGCCGGGGCCTACGACCCGACGGCCTATCTGGCCTATCTGGAAGCCAAGTTCGGCAGGTGATGAGGGGGGCAGTTTGCCCCCCCCCTTCGAACCTTAGCCCGCTACCCGGTGCAACATCTGGCGGCCCGGGGTCAGGCCCTGCACCTTTTCCACGATCGAGCGCGCGTCGATGCCGAAATGCCGGTAGAGGTCGGCGATGGTGCCGGTCTGGCCAAAATGCTCGACCCCGAGCGGCACCGTCTGATGGCCCACGACCGCGCCCAGCCAGGACAGCGTCGCCGGATGGCCGTCGATCACCGTCACCAGCTTGCAGTCGCGCGGCAGCTGACCTAACAGCGTTTCGATATGATTCTGCGCCGCGTGATTGCCGCGCGCCCGGGCGCGCTGTGCCGCGGTCCAGCCGGCATTCAGCCGGTCGGCGGAGGTCACCGCCAACACACCCACGTCGCGGCGGCCTTCGGCGATGCTACCCGCGGCCTTGATCGCTTCGGGTGCTACGGCGCCTTGGTAGGCGATCACCACATCGCAGTTCGGCCCCGGCTTGCGCAACCAATAGGCTCCGTCGATGGCGCCTTGGCGGAAGTCCTCGTCGACGCGTTTGCCGGGCTGCTCGATGGGGTTCGTGGTCAGCCTCAGATAGACCGAACCTCCGGTCTCATCCCGCAGCCAAGTGCGCTCGTCCGGGTCGCCTTCGCCGTCGCGTTGCAGGTAGTCGAAGGCCCATTGCATGATGACGGCTAGCTCATCGGCGAAGGCCGGCTCAAAGCTCGCCAGCCCGTCCTGGCTCATCCCGATGAGCGGCGTGCCGATCGATTGATGCGCCCCGCCTTCGGGCGCCAACGTCACGCCCGAGGGGGTGCCGACGATCATGAAGCGCGCGTCTTGGTAGCAGGCGTAGTTCAGCGCGTCCAAGCCGCGCGCGACGAAGGGGTCGTAGACCGTGCCGATGGGAATGACCCGTTTGCCGAAGAGCGAATGCGACAGGCCCGCCGCGCCCAAAAGCAGAAAGAGGTTCATTTCGGCGATGCCCAACTCGATATGCTGGCCCTCGGGCGTGAATTCCCATTTCGCGGTGGAGGGGATCTTCTCGTTGATGAAAGTGTCGGCCTGTTCGCTGCGCGCGAAGAGTTTGCGCCGGTTCACCCATGGCCCAAGGTTCGTGGTGCCGGTCACGTCCGGCGACATGGTCACGATGCGGGAGGCGAGATCGCTGTCGCCCTTCGACAGATCGTCGAGGATCTTGCCGAAGGCCATCTGCGTGGAGATTTCGCGGTCGCTCGACAGTTCGATCTGCGGTACCGGCAGTGTCGTGTCATTGTAGCGGCGGCGGCCCTTGGCGAAGAAGGGCACGCGGTCGAGTGCCGCTTGCAACGCTTGCGGGTTCTCGATGGTGGCGAAAGGCTCCCATTCCTCCCCCTCGGCCACGCCCATGTGTTTCTGCCAGTCGGCCATCTGGCTTTTGGTCATCAGACCGCCGTGGTTGTCCTTGTGCCCCGCAATCGGTGTGCCCCACCCCTTGATGGTATAGGCGAGGAAGCAGACCGGGCGGTCGTGGTCGATGGCGGCGAAGGTCTCGGCCATGGTCTCAACACAGTTGCCGCCGAGGTTTTCCATCAGCTCGGCTAGTTCGTCATCGCTGCGCGCGTCGATGAGCGCCGTGACATCACCCTGATCGCCAAGCGCCTCCATCAGCCGCTCGCGCCAGACCGCGCCACCCTGATAGGTCAGCGCCGAGTAGAGCTGGTTGGGGCAATTGTCGATCCAGTCGCGCAGCTTGTCGCCGCCCGGCTCGTCAAAGGCAGCGCGCTGCAAAGCGCCGTATTTCACCTTCACCACGTCCCAGCCGAAGGCGTCGAAAATCTGCTCGATGCGTTTGAACAGCCCCTCGCGCACCACCCCGTCGAGCGACTGGCGGTTGTAGTCGATGATCCACCAGGTGTTGCGCAGGTCGTTCTTCCAGCCCTCTTGCAGCGCCTCGTAGATATTGCCCTCGTCGAGTTCGGCATCGCCGACCAGCGCCACCATGCGGCCCAGATCAACGTCCCCGCCCCAGTCTTTCGCGGTGATGTAGTCCTGCACCAGCGAGGCGAAGGAGGTCACCGCCACCCCAAGCCCGACCGACCCGGTGGAGAAATCCACGTCATCCACGTCTTTGGTGCGGCTGGGGTAGCTCTGCACGCCTTGGAACCCGCGGAAATCCTCCATCTTCTCGCGGGTCTGGTTGCCCATCAGGTATTGCATCGCATGGAAGATCGGCGAGGCATGCGGCTTTACCGCCACCCGGTCCTCGGGCCGCAGGGCACTGAAGTAAAGCGCCGTCATGATCGACACCATCGAGGCCGAAGACGCCTGATGCCCGCCCACTTTGATGCCGTCGACCTTGGGCCGAATGTGGTTCGCGTTGTGGATCATCCAGTGCGACAGCCACAGGAGACGTTGTTCGATGGTCTTCAGCTGTTCAGGGGCGAGAGCGGTCATGGCAGGTCTTTCATTCTGAGGATCCCTCGGGCGGTGCCCTCCTCGACACCACCCGCGACTGGTCCGGTTCGTGCCGGATCAGGCCGCTTGCATGTTATGCGCCCCGAGCGCGGCGTAAAGGTCATCAATGATGTCTTCCGCCGATTCCAGCCCGACCGAAAGCCGCACCAACCCCTCGGCGATGCCGTGTTCGGCGCGTTCCTCGGGGGAATAGGTGGAATGGGTCATGCTGGCGGGATGCTGGATCAGGCTCTCCGCATCGCCAAGGCTCACCGCGCGCTGAATGAGGTTCAGCCGGTTCATGAAAGCGATGCCGCCCGCCTTGCCGCCCTTGACCTCGAAGGGGATCATGCCGCCGAAGTTGCCCATCTGCCGCCGCGCAAGCTCGGCCTGAGGGAAGCTTGCCAGCCCCGGGTAGGCGACATGCAGCACCGCCGGGTGCTGCTCCAGCGCCTCGGCGACCTTGGCGGCGGTGGCACAGTGACGCTTCATGCGCAGCTCCAACGTCTTGATCCCGCGCAGCAGCAGCATGGCGGTGAGCGGCGACATCACCGCGCCGGTCATGTCTTTCAGACCCACGAGCCGCACCTGCATCATGTCCTCGGCATTGCCCACCACGAGGCCCGCGACCACGTCGCCATGGCCGGAAAGGAACTTCGTCGCCGAATGCAGCACGATGTCGGCGCCATGTTCGATGGGCCGGGTGATGACCGGCGTGGCATAGGTGTTGTCGACCACCACCTTGGCGCCCGCGCGATGCGCGATGTCTGAGATGGCGGCGATGTCCACCAGCCGGTTGTTGGGGTTCGCGGGGGTCTCGAAATAGACCACCTTGGTCTGGTCGCTGATCACCTCGGCGAGGTTTGCAGGCTCGGTCATGTCGACCAGCGTCACCTTGACGCCAAAGCGCGGCAACCCGTGGGTCATGAAAGCAAAGGTGCAGCCATAAAGCGTTTTGTCGATGATGATCTCGTCGCCCGCCTGCAGGAAGGTCCAGAGCGTCGAGGTGATCGCCCCCATGCCCGAAGCGGTGGCAAGCCCGGCCTCGGCCCCTTCGAGGTTGGCGATGCGCTTTTCCAGATGGTCCAGCGTCGGGTTGCTGATGCGGGTGTAGAAATGCCCTGCACGCTCGCCCGCGAACATGTCGCCGCCCGCCTCCGCGGTCTCGAAGGTGAAGGTCGAGCTCATGAAGATCGGCGGGTTCAGCGCGCCCTGTTCGTCCTGCGCGTCATAGCCGTGGTGAATGGCGCGGGTGGCAAAGGATTTCTGGTTCTCGGTCATGGCTGGCCCCTGTCTGATTTTCCGGCATGATCCGATGGCGCAAGGGGCATTTGGTTGCTAATATATGCGCGAATTGCAGGAGATTTGGCATATCATGCCCCAAACGCCCCGATTGGACGCCACAGACCGCCGCATCATCCGCGCCCTGCAGCGCAATGGCCGGATGACCAACCTCGATCTGGCCGAGGAAGTGGGCCTCTCGCCTTCGCCCTGCCTGCGCCGGTTGCGCGCGCTGGAGAAAAACGGCGCGATCCGGGGCTACAGCGTGGAGGTCGATGCCAAGGCCTACGGCCTGCCGGTCACGGTCATGGTGCGGGTGACGCTGGACGGGCACGACGAGGGCACGGTGAAACGCTTCGAGAACCAGATCCGCGCGATCCCGGAGGTGCTGGAATGTTTCGTGATGAGCGGGTTGTCGGACTACCTGCTGCGCGTCGTGGTGGGCGATCTTGAGGACTATGAGCGCTTCGTGCGGGCGCGGCTGCATCCCATCGGCGGCATCGGGTCAATCGACACCAGTTTTGTCTATGGCGTGGTCAAACGCTCTCAGGTCTATCCCGACATCGGCGATTGAGGCGTGGAGACATTTAACCGGTTTACAATTCCGCCCCCCTTGGGAAATGTTCGCCCGAAGCCCCGAGGAGCCCCCATGACATTCGCCGCCACCCCCGCCCTGCAAGCCGTCGTCGACCATGCGCAAGCGCATGAGACCGACTGGCCCCGCTCGATGTACCACCCCGACGGCGCCTATGTCGGCAACCGCGAGTGGAACGAAAGCGGCCCCTGGACCGAGATCGTGGGCCCCGTCAAACCGCGCGGCGGCCCTGCCGGTGTGATCCTGCATCGCGGCCAGCGCGTGGCCGACTGGGGCGATACGACACGGGCCGACATGACCTTCTCCATCGCCAAGAGCTACCTGTCGGTGCTGGCGGGGCTGGCGGTGAAAGACGGGCTGATCGCGGACCTCGACGCGCCCGTGGGCGACAGCGTGCCAGGGCCGCATTTTTCGGGCGATCACAACGGGCGGATCACCTGGCGGCATCTGTTGCAGATGAACAGCGAATGGCGCGGCGAAATTTTCGGCAAGGACGATCAGGTCGACCACTACCGCCAAATCGGCCCCGGGGCGGACAACAGCCGCAAGGGGCAGCTGCGGCAGGTCGGCGAACCGGGTAGCCACTATGAGTACAACGACGTGCGGGTGAACGCGCTGGCCTATGCGCTGATGATGCGCTTCCGCCGGCCCTTGCCGGAGGTGCTGCGCGCGCGGATCATGGACCCGATCGGGGCCTCCGCTGACTGGCGGTGGGAGGGTTATTCGACCTCATGGGTCGAGGTGGATGGCACCCGGATGCAATCGGTCACCGGCGGCGGGCATTGGGGCGGCGGGCTTTTCATTTCTGCCGAGGATCACGCAAAATTCGGCCAGTTCATCTGCCAGAACGGCGCGTGGAACGGCGAACAAATTCTGCCCGTGGACTGGATGCAGCGGTCCCTGACGCCCACGCCGACGCTCGGCAAATACGGCTTCCTGTGGTGGCTGAACCGCGGGGCGGAAGCCGATCCGAAACTGCCCGATACCGCCTTCAGCGCGCAGGGCGCGGGCGGCCATACGATCTGGATCGCGCCCGAGCAGGAAATCGTCGCGGTGATGCGCTGGCTCGCGCCGACCGCCACGCCGCAATTCCTCCGCCGGCTCTTCGCCGCGCTGACTGAGAGCTGACACGAAAGGAAAAACAATGCATATCAAGACCTTCGGCGTCGAGATGTGGATGAACGAATTCGAGAACCACTGCCGCTACAACCTCGCCGAGACCTGCGTGGACTCGATCACCTTGGGTGAGCTGATCGACATGGCGGGCGTCGACAATTCCGTGCTGGGCGAGTTGCGCGGCATGCGCATGGGCTATGGCGCGATCGAGGGCTCGGACCGGCTGCGCGACGCGGTGACGGGGCTCTACGAGACCCAGTCCCGCGAGAACGTGCTGACCACCCACGGCACCATCGGGGCCAATGCGCTGGTGCACCAGACGCTGGTCAGTCGCGGCGATCATGTCATCGCCATCGTGCCGACCTACCAGCAGCATTACTCGATCCCCGAAAGCATCGGTGCCGAGGTCGAACTGCTGCATCTGCGCCCGGAGAACGGCTTTCTGCCCGATCTTGACGAGCTGCGCGCGATGATGCGGCCCGACACGCGGATGATCGCCACTAACAATCCCAACAACCCGACCGGGGCGCTGATGGATCGCGCGATGCTGGCTGAGATTGCCGAGATCGCGCGCGGCAGCGGCGCATGGGTGCTCTGCGACGAGGTCTATCGCGGCACCGATCAGGCGGGGAACGGCTATACCGCCTCGATCTGTGATCTTTACGAGTGTGGTATCAGCACGGCGGGCATGTCCAAGGCCTATTCGCTGGCCGGGCTGCGCGTGGGCTGGGTCGCAGGGCCGAAGACCCTGCTGGAAGACATCATGATCCACCGCGATTACAATACGATCTCTGTCGGGCGGATTGACGAGTATTTCGCGGCCCACGCCCTCGAAAACCGCGCCCAAATTCTCGACCGCGCGCATCGGATCACGCGTGAGAACCTCGCAATCCTGTCGGATTGGGTCGAGGCCGAGCCGCTGATCTCATGGGTGAAGCCGCAAGCGGGCACCACGGCGCTGCTGAAATACGACCTGCCGCTGCCGAGCCGTGATTTCTGCACGCAGCTGCTGGAGGAAGAGGGCGTTCTTTTCACCCCCGGCAGCGCCATGGACATGGAGGGCTGGCTGCGCATCGGTTTCGCCAATTCGACGGCGGACCTGCACGATGGGTTGGCGCGTGTCTCGGCCTTCCTCGCGCGTCACGGCGCAGCACAGTCGGGCTAGATGGAGCCCATTATGCCGTCAGCCTCAGACCTGATCGCCCAAAGCGCCGCCCGTTCCTGCGTGGTTCATCGCAAAATCGCGGGCGCGGTTTACCGCACGCCGGTGATCGCCTCCCGCTTGCCAATGGCAGAGGGTTCGCGGCTGTTCTACAAGACCGAGAACTTCCAGCATACCGGGTCATTCAAACTGCGCGGCGCCAGTGCAAAGCTGACGACGGTGCCGCTCGACCGGCCTGTCATCACCGCATCCTCCGGCAACCACGGCATTGCCTGCTCGCTTGCGGCCCAGACCACGGGGCATGAGTTGATCGTGGTACTGCCCGAAACCGTCGTCGCCAAGAAACGCAAGATCATTGAAAGCTACGGCACTAGGGTCGTGATCCATGGGGCCGATGCCTCGCTTTCAGAGCTGCACGCGCAGAGTTTGGCTGAGGGAGAGGGCTATACCTATATCTCACCCTACAACGATGCCGAGGTAATCGCGGGGCAGGGCACCGCCGCGCTGGAACTGCTCGACCAGATCGAAGGCATCGACAATGTCTTCGTCTCGATGGGCGGCGGTGGGCTGATCTCGGGCATGGGATCGGTGATCAAGGAATTCTCGCCGCAGACCCGCGTGATCGGTGTGAGCGCTGCGAATAGCTGCGCGCTGGCCGCGTCGATCAGAGCGGGGAAAATCGTCGAAACGGAACATCTCGACACGCTGGCCGATGGCGTGGCGGGCGGGGTCGATGCTGGCTCGATGACCCTGCCGCTCGCAAGCGCGGTGATCGACGAGATCATCCATTGCGGCGAGGATCAGATCGCCGAGGCGCTGAAAGTATTGGCTTGGGAAGAGAATATGCTGGTCGAAGGGGCCGCCGCTTTGGCGCTGGCGGCCTATCTGGCAGGGCCGCGGAACTACGCGGGCCAGACCTCTGTCGTTCTGCTATGCGGCGGCAATTATGAGGTCGAGCAGTTGCGCGGCATCATCTAACGGCCACCCGGCCATTTCCCCTCAGTCCATGTCGAACCGCAGGTCGACCCAGCGGCCATCGGGAATGTCACGCGGCGCACCGCCGGCCCAGCCGTCCTGCCAGATCACCTCGCGGGTGCGGATATCGAGCGTCCCCGCATCATAGCTGCACGCGACATGAACCAGCCGGTTGCCATTCGCATCCTGCGGCGCTTCGATCTGCCAGCCGCGGCTGGCGAGGGCTGGGACGTTCGACAATCGGTAATGGCCGAGCCCGATCCGTTCGAACCCTGCACCCAAAGGCACCGCAGGCTCTTCACTGCCATCGCGGAAAAGGCGCACGATTGGGCTGGCTTCTTTGATGAACCCATTGGCATCCACGGTCGTATTCGCGCCGGACCACAAAGGCTGCCACGCGCCCCAAGCCCCCGTCGCCCGCACGCGAAAGGCCAGACCCGGCGTGTCGATGCCCAGTGCGATCTGCCACAGATAGGCGCTCTGCCCGCCTAAGGTGCTATTGCCGCAGAGCAGGCCGAAGACCCCATTCAGCGCCGGGAAAGGGTTGGCGCCGGAAGGCGCCTGCGCATGGGCGCCGCCATAGCTTGAAAAACTGCCCGAAAGATCATGCGCGTCGAGGTCCGTCACCAACGGCCCCGCGTCAGCGCCGATGCCGAAATCCCCGACCCGCAGCAGCCGACCCACCGTCGCATCACCCACGTCCTGCGTCAGCGCCGCGCCTGAAGCGATGCCGCTGGCCGCGTCAAAGGCCAGTGCGGTGGTCCAACTGCTGCCATCGGCGCTGACCTTGATGGCGAAATCATCCTGCCCCGCCGTGCCCATCTCGGCACGGCCAGACCAATCGGTTTGGAACAGCAGGCTCGCGGTATCGGCGGCGCTGGCCTTGTTGAGCTTCAACTGATGCCCCGCCCCTTCATGGGTAAACAGGCTCGCCGGGGAGGAGACCGACAAGCGATTGCCACTGTCGTAACCCGTATTAACCCCCAGCCCGGAGAGGTTCGCCAGATCGGGGGGCGAGACTTCGGTCCAAGCCCCAGCCCCCCGACGGTGCAGAATCCCGGTCGATTTATCCAAAGCGACCCAGCCGTCTTGCGGGGCGGTGAACTGCCAGGTCTCTCCGACCCACGCGGCCAGTTCACCGGGATGACCCGCCCAAACCTCTGTCGGCGCATCACCGAGGGCGTAAATCTCCCCCGCCTGCGGCAGGGCGGGCGGCGTGTTGGCGTCAAAGCCTTCGACCGCAAGCTGCACCAGAAGATCGAGCCGTTGCAGCGCTTCGTTATGGGTCACATGTTTTTGCGCCTGTGCGGGCATCAAATAGGGCAGGGATAGGCGCTCAGAGGTGTCGGGCATCGGGGCTCTCCGCGTTATGGGTCGCCTGAGACTGTGAGAAGGAAGTCTTGCCAGCCTGACAACCCACCGTTCGGGCCACGCGCAACAAGCGGCGGTTCTGCCACATCGCACGGCACGGGCGAAAGGTTCGCGCTGCGGCCTTCACTTTCGCCAAACCGCCCTAACTCCCTGTCAGCGGAGCCTTTTCAAAACGAAAGCCGCAGTTTAACATCACGCCACGCCGCGCAAGAAAGGCCCACGCTTATGTCCAAGACCAGGATCGCCGTTGTCGGTATCGGCTACGTCGGGCTTTCGAATGCGGTGCTTCTGGCGCAGCACAACAACGTGACGGCGGTCGATTTGAACGCAGAACGGGTGGCGCAGGTGAATGCCCGCCGCGCGCCAATCGTCGATCCTGAGATCGAGCAATATCTCGCGGAAAAGCCCCTCACCCTCGGGGCCACGACCGATGCCGAGGCGGCATATCGCAACGCTGATTATGTGCTCATCGCCACGCCGACCAACTATGACCCACGCACCAATGTCTTCGACACCTCAAGTGTTGAGGCGGTGGTGCGGGATGTCTTGGCGGTCACGAAAACGGCCACCATCGTCATCAAATCCACCGTCCCGGTGGGCTATACTGCGGGCCTCTCCGCCAAGGTGAACAGCGACCAAGTCATCTTCAGCCCGGAATTCCTGCGCGAGGGCCGCGCGCTCTACGACAACCTCCACCCCTCGCGCGTCGTCGTCGGCGAAGACAGCCCGCGGGCCCGGCGCTTTGCGGAATTGCTGGCCGAGGGGGCAATCGACGACGACATTCCCATGCTCTTTACCGGTGCGTCCGAGGCAGAGGCGGTCAAGCTCTTCGCCAATACCTTCCTTGCCATGCGGGTGGCCTATTTCAATGAGTTGGACAGCTACGCGTTGACCAATGGGTTGGACACGCGGCAGATCATTGACGGTGTCTGCCTCGACCCGCGCATCGGTGGGCATTACAATAACCCGTCCTTCGGCTATGGCGGTTACTGTTTGCCAAAGGATTCCAAGCAGTTGCTGGCCAATTACTCTGACGTGCCGCAAAACCTGATCAACGCCGTGGTCGAGGCGAACCGCACACGTAAGGATTTCGTCTCGGAGCAGATTCTGGCGCTTAATCCTCAGCGGGTGGGCATCTACCGGTTGGTGATGAAGGCCGGGTCGGACAACTTCCGGCAAAGCTCGGTCCAAGGGATCATGAAGCGGCTCAAGGCCAAGGGCATCGAGGTGATCGTTTATGAGCCGGTGTTGCAAGAGGAACGCTTCTTCGGCTCCGAAGTCACCCGCGATTTGGAAGCGTTCAAGACGCGCGCGGATGTGATCGTGGCCAACCGCAATCACCCCGATCTGGCGGATGTCCCCGACAAGGTCTTTACCCGCGATCTTTTCGGTGCGGATTGACGCACCAACGGCACCCCAAACTCTCGAAGGCAAAATGCGCAATACGATCGACAGCAAGAACTGGTGGACCCTACCCACGGGGCCGCAAAATACCATCTGCGATGTCGCCGGGGTGCGCGTGGGCAGCCAAGACCTACGCGGGGAGGGGCTTTGCACCGGGGTGACGGCGGTTCTGCCGCATGAAGGTGATCTCTTTCGCAATCCGGTGCCTGCGGGCGTCGCCGTGTTGAACGGATTCGGCAAAAGCGCAGGCCTGATGCAACTGGCCGAACTGGGCCAGATCGAGACGCCGATCCTGCTGACCAACACCTTTGGCGTCGGCCCCTGTAGCACGGCACTGATCCGGCGGGCGATTGCAGAAAACCCCGAGATCGGGCGGGGCATTTGCACGGTCAACCCGCTGGTTTTGGAATGCAACGACGGCACGGTGAACGACATTCAGGCGCTGGCGGTGACCGAGGATCACGCGCAGGCGGCGATTGCGACTTGCGGGCCAGCGTTTGCGCAGGGCACGGTCGGGGCCGGTAGCGGGATGAAGACCTTCGGCTATGCCGGTGGTCTCGGCTCCGCTTCGCGGCGGGTCACCCTGCCGGGCGGCGCCGGGTTCGACCTTGGCGCGCTGGTTTTGTCGAACTTTGGCCAACAAAGCGCTTTGCGGGTCTTTGGCCAACAGCTGCCGCCGCCGGGGCCGGGGGATGACCCAGACAAGGGCTCGATCATCATCATTCTGGCGACCGACGCGCCGATGGGCTCGCGGCAGTTGACCCGCATGGCCCGGCGCAGCGCCGCAGCCCTTGGCCGGTTGGGCAGCCACATCGGCCATCAAAGCGGCGACATCGCGCTGGCCTTCTCAACCGCCAACCGCATCACCCGTGGGGGGGCCGACACGCAGAGCGGCGAGCGGTTGAACGAAGACCGGATGGATGCCTTCTTTATCGCCGCGGTCGAAGCGGTTGAGGAGGCGATCCTCAACGCGCTTTGGCATGGGGTGCCGCACCGGGGTTATGATGGCAGCCTTTTGCCCGCATTTCGCGACCGGCTGTCAGAGGTCTACCGCGGTTAAGCCGCGCTCACCGGGTCCATTGGGGCGAGGTCGAGCCCCCCGACCCGCGCCAGATGGGCCAGCAGCGCGTCGATCCCCTCGCCGGACTTCAACGCACAGAAGACCGTCGGCAGGTCCGGCCGCATCCGCGCGCTGTCGCGCTGCATAACCTCGAGCGAGGCGCCGACATGAGGGGCGAGGTCGGTCTTGTTAATGACCAGAATGTCGGATTTGGTGATCGCCGGGCCGCCCTTTCGGGGGATCTCCTCCCCCGCCGCCACATCGATCACATAGAGCGTCACATCCGCCAGTTCAGGGCTGAAGGTGGCCGACAGGTTGTCGCCGCCGCTTTCGATCAAGACCACTTCCACATCCGGGTGCCGCGCGACCATCTCCGCCACGGCGGCAAGGTTGATCGAGGCATCCTCGCGGATTGCGGTATGCGGGCAGCCGCCGGTCTCAACCCCGATGATCCGGTCTTGCGGCAGCACCTGCATGCGCATCAGCGCCTCGGCGTCCTCTTGGGTGTAGATGTCATTGGTGATCACGCCGATCGACAACCGATCACGCAGCGCGCGGCTGAGCGCGGCGGTCAAAGTGGTCTTGCCCGCGCCTACCGGGCCGCCGATGCCGACGCGCAAAGGGCCGTTGTTGCGTTTCATGTGCGGAAAATCCTTGAATATTGGGTTTCGTGTTTCATCGCGGCGATGTCGCTGAGAAAGGCGGTGGAGGAGAGATCGTCGAGCGTGCCTTCCTCTGCCGCCGCGGCGACCTCAAGACAGAGCGGCGCAAGGTCGCGGATGACGATCTGCCCCTCGGTCTGCCCCAAGGGGATAAGGCGCATGCCCGCGGTGGCGAGGTTGGTGGTGAAGGCGTGCAAGAACATCTCAAGCGTTTGGCGCAGCGGCAGCCCTTGCAGCCGTGCGGCGCGTCCGACGGCCACGGGATAGCAAAGCGGCGGCATGTCCTGCTGCCAGATCGCGGCGCTGGTGCGGGCAAAGGCTTTGCCCTGTAGCACGGTCTCTTTCAACCGCTCGGCAGAGGCGGCAAAGGCGCGGGCCTGCGCGTCGATCTCCGATGGGTCGTTGGCGCGGTACGCGGCTGCGAGGAACAGCGCATCCGCCTGACCCGACCCGTGCCGCAACACCGTGCGCAGCCAGCCGTCCAACGTTTCTTGGTCCGTCACATCCCCGTTCTGCACCGCCCATTCCAACCCATGGCTATAGGCGAAGGCCCCCACCGGGTAGGAGGGCGACAGCAACTGCACCAAGGTCAGAAGCGCGTCGGCCTGTAGGGTGTCAGCCATGCGCATGGTCATGCGGGTGGTCGTGATTGTGAACAGCGTGGTGGACATGGCCGTGGTCATGCCCATGGGTGCGCCCATGGCCATAGGCACCGCCTTCGGGGCGGAAGGGGCCGGTGATCTCTCGCGCGGTGGCACCGATCTGGCCGAGCATCTTGGCGATCACATGATCGCGCTGGATCACCAGCCGGTCGGCGTCGATTTGACAGGGGGTGTGGCGGTTGCCGATGTGCCACGCGATGCGCGGCAGGTCGGGGCCGGTCACCTCCAGCAGGGCTTCGTCGGCAGCCACAACTTCGACCAGACGCCCGTCGGCCAGCACGAAAGCATCGCCGTGGTCGAGCGAGGTGGTCTGCGCCAGATCGACCAGAAACGTCAGCCCGTCCGCCGTGGTCAGCACCTTGCGGCGCAGAAAGCGCCCGTCATAGGTCAGCTCGACCCGATCACTGGCATCGGACCACGCTCCGGCGCGGCGCATCTCTTGGCAAAGGATTGGGGTCATCTCGGTCTCTTCAAAACAGGAAATAGCGCTGCGCCATCGGCAGCACAGAGGCGGGTTCACAGGTCAGCAATTCACCATCCGCGCGCACCTCATAGGTCTCGGGGTTGACTTCGACCTCAGGCAGCGCGTCGTTCAACTTCAGATCGCGCTTGCCGATCTTACGGGTGTTGCGCACCGCAAGCGTCTGTTTGGCAAGGCCGAGGCTGCCGCCCACTCCCGCGGCCTCCGCCGCTTCGCTGACAAAGACCACGGCGGAATTTTCCACCGCCCGGCCATAGGCGCCGAACATGGGCCGCGAATAGACCGGCTGCGGCGTGGGGATCGAGGCGTTGGGGTCGCCCATCTGCGCGCAGACGATGCTGCCGCCGAGCAAGACCATCTCGGGCTTCACCCCGAAAAAGGCGGGGTTCCAGAGCACCAGATCGGCGCGCTTGCCCTCTTCGATGCTGCCGATATGGGTCGAGATGCCATGAGCGATGGCGGGGTTGATGGTGTATTTCGCAATGTAGCGGCGCACACGGAAATTGTCGTTGTCGCCCGTTTCCTCGGGCAGCCGCCCGCGCTGCTTTTTCATCTTGTTAGCGGTCTGCCATGTGCGGATCAAGACCTCTCCGACCCGGCCCATGGCCTGACTGTCGGAGGCGATGATCGAGAACGCCCCCATGTCATGCAGGATGTCTTCGGCGGCGATGGTCTCTCGCCGGATGCGGCTTTCGGCAAAGGCCACATCCTCGGGGATCGATTTGTCGAGGTGGTGACACACCATGAGCATATCCAGATGCTCTTCCAACGTGTTGACCGTGAAGGGCCGCGTGGGGTTGGTCGAGGAGGGCAGCACATGCTCTTCGCCGCAGATCTTGATGATATCTGGCGCATGGCCCCCGCCCGCGCCTTCGGTGTGGAAGGCATGGATCGTGCGGCCTTTCATGGCTTTTACGGTATGTTCGACAAAGCCGCTTTCGTTCAGCGTGTCGGTGTGGATCATCACCTGCACGTCCATCGCATCGGCCACGCCAAGGCAGCAGTCGATGGCCGCCGGGGTGGTGCCCCAATCCTCATGCAGTTTCAGCGCGCAGGCGCCCGCGTTGATCTGCTCTTCCAGTGCTGCGGGTTGCGAGGCGTTGCCTTTCCCCGCGAAGGCAAGGTTCATCGGAAAGGCGTCGGCGGCCTGCATCATGCGCCCGATATGCCAGCCGCCCGGCGTGCAGGTGGTGGCCAAAGTGCCATGCGCAGGGCCAGTGCCGCCGCCGAGCATGGTGGTCAGCCCCGAATGCAGCGCGTCTTCGATCTGTTGCGGGCAGATGAAATGGATATGGCTATCAAACCCCCCGGCGGTGAGGATGCGCCCCTCGCCCGCGATCACCTCGGTCCCCGGCCCGATGATGATATCGACCCCCGGCTGCGTGTCGGGGTTGCCTGCCTTGCCAATCTTGGCAATGCGCCCGTCTTTCAGGCCGACATCAGCCTTGTAGATGCCGGTATGATCGACGATCAGCGCATTGGTGATGACCGTGTCGACGGCCCCGCCCGCGCGGGTGACCTGCGACTGGCCCATGCCGTCGCGGATCACCTTGCCGCCGCCGAACTTGACCTCTTCGCCATAGGCCCGGCCCTCGCCGGTGGTCAGGTCACGTTCGACTTCGATAATAAGGTCCGTATCGGCCAGCCGCACCCGGTCGCCCACCGTGGGGCCGAACATGGCGGCATAGTCACCGCGTTTGATCTGTGCAGGCATCAGAGGTATCCCATCACCGCGCTGTTAAAGCCAAAGACCCGCCGCGCCCCGCCGATCGGGATGAGCGCGACCTCGCGCCGTTGGCCGGGCTCGAAACGCACCGCAGTCCCCGCCGCGATGTCGAGGCGCAGGCCCCGCGCGGCGGCGCGGTCGAACTCAAGCGCGGGGTTGCTCTCGGCAAAATGGTAGTGGCTGCCGACCTGCACCGGGCGGTCGCCGGTATTGGCGACCATCAGCGTGATCGCCGTGCTGTCGGCATTGAGGGTCAACAGGCCCTCCGCCGGAATGATCTCTCCCGGGATCATGCTTTGGCGGTCTTCAGACGCCGCAGGACGAGGATCCCCCCCGACAGCGCAAAGGCCGCGGCGGCGATCAGGTAGACGGCGAGCGATCCGTCGCCCTCTCCGCCATGGCTGTGGGGGAGCGGCGCGCTATGGGCGAAGGCCGCCATGGCGAGCGACATAAGCGGCAGGGCAAGAAGGGGGGCAAAACGCGGCATGAAATGTCCTTATCTGATGGGGTTGTGCACGGTGACCAGTTTGGTCCCGTCGGGGAAAGTGGCTTCGACCTGCACCTCGGGGATCATTTCGGCCACCCCCTCCATACAGTCGTCGCGGGTGATGACATGGGCACCGGCCTGCATCATATCGGCCACGCTGCGGCCATCCCGCGCGCCTTCCACGACGGTGTCGGTGATGAGGGCAATGGCCTCGGGGTGGTTCAGCTTGACCCCCCGCGCAAGGCGCTTGCGGGCGACCTCGGCAGCCATGGAGATCAGCAGTTTGTCTTTTTCTCGCGGGGTCAGTTGCACGTCAGGTCATCCATGATCGGGGAAGGGTGTCACCGCTCAACGCGCCCAAAATCGGGACGAGCGATTGGCGAAGGTCGAAACTATCTGCGGCGAGGATCCGGGCAACCAGCAGGTCATGGCCGATCAGGCTGGCCCCGGCGCTGTCGGGCAATTGGGCGCGGAGCCGGGGCAGCCGCGCTTCGGCATCGGGGGCCACATAGATCAGCGTGGCAAGGGCACCGGCCCCGGCCGCGATGTGCGGCGCCGCGAGATGGGCGGTGACATCGCCGCTGAGCGTCATCGCGTCGTGAAAAAGCGGCTGGCCCGCGCGGTTGACCTCGATCCGGTCGCGTAAATGGGCATGACGCAGGGTTTCGCCCATAGCGGCGCGGCCAAAGACCAGCGGCTCCACCAGCAGGAGAGAGGCGTCTTGCGCCAGTTCGACCGTCAGATGCCGCCGCAGAGCGCATCCGTCGTAGAGAATGGTCTCTTGCGGCAGCCAATGCAGCGTCGCGCCGGAGTCGACGGTAAGGGTGTTGCGCAGCGCCGCCACTTGCCCCGGTTGCGCGCGATAGGCGCGTTCGGCGGCCTGCGTGGTGAGGCTGAGCGCCGCTTGCGCCTCGGCGCGGGCCGTCAGGGAAAAACTATCGCCGCCGGTGATGCCGCCTGCGGAGTTGATGACGATTGCCTGCAACAGCGCGGGGTCGGGGCGGGGGAAGAGTAGCTTCATCGCGCCCGACTGGCGCAGTTCGCCGATTGTCGACCCGCCCCGCGCAGCCTTGGCCGAGACCATCGCAGCACCGATGGCGCGCGGCTGCACCGGGGTCGCTTGGGGGCTGTTTATGCTGCTGTCGATGAGGATGAGGAACGCTCCGCCCGGTAAAGTCTGATGATTTTTTAATCACCATAGAGACGGGGAAGAGTCATCGCCGAGGCGGTTCGGAGCCGCATACACGGCGGGTTTGCCTGAAAAATGGGCGGCAAATCGCGGGGCTGTCCTAAACTTGGGCATTCCGCGCATGGGGCGGCGGCCCCGGGGAGGGAGGGCCGCCGCTGTCGTCAAATCCCGATCACGGGCGGAGCATGACCTTGCCGCCACGGCCCGTGGTCAGCGCGGCTTTCATCGCCTCGGTCACCTCGGCCAGCGGGAAGATGCCGCCGGTGTCGAGGGGCAGTTGGCCCTGCGCGGCCAGTTGCACCAATTCACCAATCAGGCGGCCCCGCGTATCGGGCGCCATTTCGCCGCTGACGCGCGAGCCCCAGAAGCCTTTGACGGTGATGTGCTTCATAATCAATTCGCCCGAAGACATGGTGAGCGGCTGGCCCGTCGCTGTGCCGAAGACGATCAGCTCACCGTCCTTGCCCAGCAGTTCGACCAGCTGGCCGCCCAACTCGCCACCGACGGAATCGATGGCCGAGACCGCGCCCTCTTTGCCGATCAACTCACGCGCTTTGCTTTGCCAATCCGCATCTTCGGTGGAGAGGACATGTTCCGCGCCGGTGTCGCGCATCTCTTCGGCGGCGCCTTCGCGGCGGACGAGGTTCAGCAGGTTGACGCCGCGCGCCTTGGCCAGACCGACCATGATCTTGCCGACCGCGCCATTGGCGGCGGTTTGGATCAGCCAATCGCCTTCGCCGACCTTGAGGGTCTCCAACAAAGACAGGGCGCTGAAGGGCATGGCAATCAACTGCGCGCCCGCTTCGTCCGAGATCGCCTCGGGCAGGGGCAGCAGGCCCGCGGCAGGGGCGGTGAAATACTCGGCCCATGCGCCGTGGAACCCGGCAGCCGTGACGCGTTTGCCGATCAGCGCCTCATCAACACCTTCGCCCACGGCTTCGACGATACCAAGCGCTTCAGAGCCGCCGATGGCGCCGGGCAGGTCGGGCTTGTAGCCATAGTTGCCGCGCACGGTCCAAAGGTCGTGGTTGTGGATGGGCGAGAGCACCATGCGCAGCAGCGCTTCGCCTGCGGCGGGCGCAGGCTTGTCGGTTTCGCGGGTGGTCAGAACCTCGGCGGGCTCGCCGAATGTGTCGTGGATGGCAGCGAACATGCTGTTTCCTTTCAGGTTGGGAATTGGCCCCCGGTCGGGGAGAGTTGGGCAGAGGTTTCAGCGCGCGCCATGCGCAGCGGCGCATCGCTGCGTGCCAGCTTAGCCAGCACCGCAGCGCCGAGCCATTTCGCATAGAGCATGCGAGCTGTGGTCTCAGTGTCTTCGAGCGCACGAACGGTCCCATCCTCTGCGCCTTGGCGCAGCAATTGGGCAATCCGGGCGACCAAAGCATCGACACCCTGATCGAGGGTTTCGCGCATCGTTTCCGACAGGTCGGCAACTTCGGATCCGAGTTTCACCACCAAACAGGCGCTGGCGATCCCCGGGGCGCTGGATTGGCTGAGCCATGCATCCCAGAAACTGTCGAGCTTGTCGCCCGCCGTTCCCGGGGCCGCGATCAGCGCATCGACGCGGTCGAGATAGGCCTCGACGTAATCTGCCAACATCGCGGTGCCAAAAGCCTCTTTCGACGCGAAGTAATAGTAGAACGAGCCCTTGGGCACGCCGCTTTCGCTCAGAATGCGCGACAGGCCAACGCCAGAGAACCCGTGCCTCAGCACGAGGCTGCGCCCTATGTCCAAGATGCGTTGCCGCGTCTGATCTGATTTCTTTGTCTCTGACATACCGGGCATCTAAGCAATAATAGACCGGTCGTCTAGTGCGCTCGCGCGAATGTGAGGCGGGCAAGTTGAAGGACGCGCCAAACTGGAAAATAGCGGGAAAAACCTATTCTTGCGCGATCATATATATTAGATTCCACACAACGGCCCGCAGGGCGATGACAGGGATGGAATGAGAAGATGGATCAAAAGATTGCTCTAATCACGGGGGCCGGAAGCGGGGTGGGCCTTGCCTGTGCGCAGCGTTTGGCAAAGGACGGTTTCACCCTCGTGCTGACGGGGCGGCAGCAGGATAAGATCGACGCAGCCTGCGCGAGGCTCGACGGGCAGGGGCATATCGCCGCGGCTGCCGATGTGGGCGTCGAGGCGGAGGTCGGCGCGCTCTTCGAGCGGGTGGAGACGACCTTTGGGCGGCTGGATCTGCTGTTCAACAATGCCGGGCGCAATGGCTCGGCGGTTGAGGTGGACGGCTTAAGCGTGGCGGAGTGGAACGACATCGTCGCGACCAATCTGACCGGGTCATTCCTCTGCGCCCGCGCGGCTTTTGCCCTGATGAAACGGCAGAGCCCCAAGGGCGGGCGGATCATCAACAACGGCTCGATCAGCGCCCATGTGCCGCGCCCGCTGTCGGTGCCCTATACGGCGACGAAACACGCGATCACCGGGTTGACCCGCGCGCTGTCGCTCGACGGGCGGGCGCATAACATCGCCTGCGGACAGATCGACATCGGCAATGCGGCGAGCGAGATGACCGAGCGGATGAAGGAAGGCATTCTGCAACCCAACGGCAGCCGGATGTCGGAGCCGCGGATGGACGTGAATGATGTCGCCGAAACGCTGTCTTACATGGCGCGCTTGTCGCTCGACTCCAACGCCATGTTCATCACCGTGATGGCTACCAAGATGCCCTTTGCGGGGCGCGGTTAAGCGGTCAAAGCACCTTGCCCGGGTTCATCAACTGGCCCGGGTCGAGGGTGGCTTTGATCTGCTCCATCAACTCCAGCGCGACCGGATCCTTGTAACGGCGCAACTCGGCGCGTTTGAAGGTGCCGATGCCATGTTCCGCCGAGAAAGAGCCGCCCATCTGGTGCACGATATCATGCACGATCCGGTTGAAGGTCCCGTATTCGGCAAGGAACGCCGCATCCGCCATATCCACCGGGCGCGACAGGTTGAAATGCAGGTTGCCGTCGCCGAAATGGCCAAAGGGGCAGGGGCGCAGGCCGGGCATGTGATCCATACAGGCTTGGGTCGCCTCGCGGATGAAATCCGCCACGCGCGACACCGGGACCGAAACGTCATGTTTGATCGACGCGCCTTCGGGTTTCTGGGCCTCTGACAGGTTCTCTCGCAGCGCCCAAAGCGCGTCTTTCTGCGCCTCCGAGGCGCCGATCACGGCGTCGATGATCTCCTCCGCCTCGAAAGCCGCTTCCAATGCGGTTTCCAGTCGAGCGTCGAGGTCTGTCTGCGCGCCATTGCCGGTGAGTTCGATCAGGCAATAGGCGGGATGCGCCTCGGCCATCGGATCGCTACAGCCGGGCGCGTGGTCGATCACCATTTGCAGGCCCAGCCGGTCGATATACTCGAATGTTGAAAGCGTGTCGGCGGTCTGGCCGCGCATCCGCGCATAGAGGGCGAGCGCCGGATCGGGGCCGGTGCAGGCCACCAGTGCGGTGGCGCGGGCGGTGGGTTTGGGAAAGAGTTTGATCACCGCCGCCGTGATGATGCCAAGCGTGCCTTCGGCGCCGATAAAGAGGTGTTTGAGGTCAAAGCCGGTGTTGTTTTTCCGCAGGCCGTTCAGGTCATTCAGCACCCGGCCATCTGGCAGCACCGCTTCGATCCCCAGCACGAGGTCACGGGTATTGCCATAGCGCAGCACCGCCGTCCCGCCCGCGTTGGTCGAAAGATTGCCGCCGATCTGGCAGGACCCTTCAGAGGCGAGCGAGAGCGGGAAGAGCGCATCGACCTCATCCGCTGCCGCTTGGATATTGGCAAGGATGCAGCCCGCCTCGACCGTCATCGTCGCATTGGTCGGATCGACCGCGCGGATACGGTTCAGCCGGTCGGTCGTGAGGATAATGCCGCCATCGGGCACACCGCCCCCCGCAAGGCCGGTGTTGCCGCCCTGCGGTGTGACCGGCACCTCAGCGGCATGGCACAGACGCATGCAGGCAGCGACCTCCTCGGTCGAGCCTGGGCGGATCAGCGCCAGCGCCGTGCCACGCCGCAGCCCGCGGTCTTCGATCAGCCGCGCGTCGAAATCCTTGGCGTCGGTCACCACATGGGCAGGGCCGATGGCATCGCGCAGCGCATCGAGCAAGGCGGCGTGATCTTGCGCGTCCGTATCATCTGTGCGGGGCGGCGCGGTCAGGGTCGTCATCTGGGTCATCCTTCAGCGCTGGTCGGCGTCGACTTTTTTCTGGGCCGCCGCGCGCAGCTTGCTGATCGTGGTGCGGGTCGAGATCTGCTCGGGGTCGGTCACCAGTTCGATCAGCGCCGGACGGCCACTCTCGCGGGCGCGGGTGAATGCGGCGGCGAAATCCTCGGTTTTGGTCACCCGTTCGGCATGGGCGCCCAGACCGTCGGCCATCTTCACGAAGTCTTGGTTCTGCAAGGTGGTGCCCGAGATACGCTCCGGGTGGTCGCGTTCTTGGTGCATGCGGATGGTGCCGTAGATGCCGTTGTTGAACAGCAGCACGATGGGCCGCCCGCCATATTGCGCGGCGGTGGCGAGTTCGTTGCCGCTCATCATAAAGCCGCCATCGCCGACGAAGGACAGCGTCAGCCGTTCAGGGTCTGCAATCGACGCGGCCACGGCGGCGGGTACGGAATAGCCCATCGCGCCACAGGTGGAGCCGACGATCCGGCCCGGACGGCCAAAGCGCAGGAACCGCTGCGCCCAGCCGGTGTGGTTGCCCGCGTCGAGCGTGACCACCACGTCATCGGGCAGCTCATCGCGCAGTTGCGCAAGGGCCACCCCCATGTCGAGGTCCCATTCCCCGCCATTGGGCGCTTCGGTATCGGTGAGGTAATCGGCATGCAGCTTGTCGCACCAATCGCCCCATGCCTCTGCCCGGCCCAGATCGACGCCGTCCAAGGCAGCGGCCACAGCGACGGGCGCCGCCGCGATGCCCAAATCCGGTGAATAGACACGGCCGATCTCATCCGCCTCGGGGTAGAGATGCACCAGACGGGTTTCGGGGTTGGGCGATTGCATGGTGGTGTAGGTCTTGGTCGTCATCTCGCCCAAACGCGCGCCGATCACGATGAGCAAATCCGCCTCGCGTTGATGCGCGTAGAGGCTGGGCGCGGTGGAGGTGCCGAAATCGCCTGCATAGACCGGCGAGAGGTTGTTCACGATGTCCTGTCGCCGGAAAGAGGTGGTGACGGGGATCTTGTTGGCTTCGGCAAAGCGGGTGATCGCCGCCGCACTCTCATCCGACCAGCCAGAACCGCCGAGCAGCAGCAGGGGCCGTTCGGCCTGCGCGATCTCGGTCTTGAGCATATCGAGGCTATCGGGCGACAGGCCGGCATGGGTGGCCGTATAGGGCCGGGCATCGGCCACGGAAACCACCTCGGTCAGCATGTCTTCGGGCAGGGAGATCACCACCGGGCCGGGGCGGCCCGAGGTCGCCACGCGGAAGGCGCGGGTCATATATTCCGGCACGCGTGCCGGGTCGTCGATCTGGGTGGCCCATTTGGCGATGGGGCCGAACATGGCGCGGTAGTCGACTTCTTGAAAGGCTTCGCGGTCGGTCGTGTCGCGGGCGATTTGGCCCACGAGCAGGATCATCGGCGTGCTGTCTTGTTGCGCGATATGCACGCCGATGGCCGCATGGCAGGCACCGGGGCCGCGGGTGACCATGCAGATGCCGGGCTTGCCGGTGAGCTTGCCATAGGTCTCGGCCATATTCGCGGCCCCAGCTTCGTGCCGCGCGTTGATGAGGGTGAAACGGTCCTGCACGTCATGCAGCGCGTCCAGCACCTCAAGGTAGCTTTCGCCGGGCACGCAATAGGCGGTGTCGGCGCCGTGGATCAAAAGCTGATCCACAAGGACCTGTCCGCCGGTCCGCGCCTTGAGGGATGTTTTTTGCAGCATGGAGAAGGCTCCGTTTCGTTCGTTCTGAGATT
The DNA here is from genome assembly GCF_043556995.1 of Sulfitobacter sp. 1A15106. Classification (NCBI taxonomy): domain Bacteria; kingdom Pseudomonadati; phylum Pseudomonadota; class Alphaproteobacteria; order Rhodobacterales; family Roseobacteraceae; genus Sulfitobacter; species Sulfitobacter sp. 1A15106. The sequence continues at coordinate 185,431 of NZ_JBIFFM010000008.1, forward strand.
TAAGTATGTGTGGCCGCTTGGCTTTTCGGGCTGGGGTTCCTGGCCTTTTGGAAGGCCAGGATAACGCCCGCGATGACCAGCCCCGAGGCGGTGAGCCGCAGATCGGGATAGATCAGCAAGAGCGACGCCGCGAAAAGCACCACCGACAGCACATTCGACAGTTGGCCAAAGTAGTAGCGTTGCAGGGCGGCGGCCAGCAGGATGACGCCAATGGTGGCCTGCAACAGGACCAAGGTGATTTGGGTGGCCGAACCCTGCATCAGGATCGCCGGTTCATAGACGAACATGAAGGGCACGATAAAGCCGGTGGCCCCGAGTTTCACCGCGGCCCAGCTCGCCTCGACGATCTTGGCGTGCGATAGGGTGTTGGCGGCATAGACCGCCATGGCGACGGGGGGTGTGATGGCCGACAGGATCGCGAAGTAGAACACGAAGAGATGCGCTGCTTCGACCTGCACGCCCAGTTTCACCAGTGCCGGCACCAGCAGGGCGACCTGCACGATATAGGCCGGTGTGGTCGGCATCCCCATGCCAAGGATGATGCCCGCGATCATCGACAGGAAGAGCGCGATGACCAGCGTGTCTTGGGCCGCTTCGATCACGAAGTTCGAGAAGGTCAGGCCAAGGCCGGTGATGTCGATCACCCCGACCACGATGCCGGCACAGGCACAGGCCGCGGCAATTGCTAGCACGTTGCGCGCGCCACCTTCGAGTGCTTCGAGGATGTTGTCAACGGTGACGTAATGCCGTGTCGTCTTGCGCAGCGCCGCCACGGGCACGACCGAGACGATACCGCAAAGCGCCGCATAGGGGGCCGAATAGCCCAGCATCAGCACGCCCACGATGATCGCCAGCGGCAAGAACAGATGGCCCCGCTCGACAAGGACGGTTTTCAGCGGCACTTGATCCTCTTTCGGGACCGAACCGATGCCCTTGCGCTTGGCCTCGAAATGGACCGCGGCAAAAAGGGCCACATAGAACAGGATCGCGGGCGCCAGCGCGTATTTCGCAACCGTGAGGTATCCCACGCCGAGGTATTCGGCCATGACAAAGGCCGCAGCCCCCATGACAGGCGGCATGATCTGCCCCCCGGTCGAGGCCACGGCCTCGACTGCGCCGGAGAAGGCGGGTTTAAACCCCATGCGTTTCATCAGCGGGATAGAGAAGGTGCCGGTCGTCATCACATTGGCCACGGCAGAGCCGGACACCGACCCGAAGAGGCCCGAGGTCACACAGGCCACCTTGGCCGGACCGCCGACCTGACGCCCGGTAAGCGCCACGGCGAAATCCATGAAGAGTTGGCCCACGCCCATCCGCTCGACCAAAGAGCCGAAGAGGATGAAAAGCACCATATAGGTCGCGGAAACCGCGATCGGGATGCCGAAGATGCCTTCGGGCGTCATGAACAACTGCTCAAGGATCACCGAGGGCAGGGTCGAGGTGAAGGCGAGGCCGTAGCCGAGAAACAGCAGCGCCGTAATCGGCAGCATCGGCCCCAGCATCCGGCGCGTGGCTTCAAGCAGCAGGATAACCAGCGTGATCCCCACCACGATATCCACCGGCATCAGCGGGTCGACATAGAGGAAGCGTTGCGTGATGTAATTGAGGTTGAATGAAGGGTAGAGCGCGGCCCCCGAGGCGATCAGCCCAAGCACCACGTCATACCAGCGCGGCACATCATTGCGCAGCCCCTTGCGGTTGACGGTCAGGAAGATCAGCAAAAGCGCCAGAGCGACGTGCACGCCGCGCATGATATAGGGGTTGGGCGGGCCGACGAAGGCGACGTAGAGATGCCACACAGCCATACCGACCAGGATCAGCCTTGCTATGCGGGTAATCAGGGGCATCTTATCCAGAAGGATCGACAGTTGCATGGGGGTTCTCGCGTCTAGAGTGGAAGGCGGCCCTTGTGCGGCGGCGCATGTGATGCGCGGGCGGCAGGGCCTATGGGGATGTGGGTCGGGCGGAGCGCTTGGCCCCGGCCGACCCGTTTCTCGTCAGGGGGGATTACATCCCCGAGACGCCACGCTCTGCGTAGAACTCTTTCGCGGCGGGGTGGAAGGGCACGCCGATGTCGGTGGCCATTTCCTCAACCGTCAGGTTCGCCATGGATTTGCTGATCGCGGCGAAGCTGTCGTTGTTGTCGGCAATCGCGGCGAGCACGGATTTGACGATCTCACCGTCATAGTCGCAGGGCGCGACCATATGGGTGTCATAGCTGATCGCATGCACGGTCTCATCGAAACCGGGGTAGGCGCCCGCCTTGACTTCGCGGCGCTGGAAAGCGGCGTTCTTGTCTTTGAAGTACTGGAAGGTCTCTTCATCCACGTCGATCAGGCGGATCTTGCGGGAGGACGCCAGATCCATGACCGAACCTGTCGGCAGCGACGACCCCAGTGTGAAGAAATCGGCCTGACCGTCTTTCATCTGCGAGGCGGAGTCGGAATAGGAGGTGTTGGCGACGCTGTCGAGGTCATCAAAGGTCATGTCGGCGGTCGACAAAAGCTCACGCGTCAGGAATTCGCCGGTGTTGCCAAGCTGTTGCGTGGTCAGGCGTTTGCCCTTCATGTCGGCGATTGTCTTGATGCCCGAATCTTCAAGCGCGACGATCTGGAAATACTGCGGATAAAGAATGCCAAGGTTGCAGACATTGGTCGTCGCCTTGCGGAACGGCTCTTTGCCCGACAGGCTATCCACGGTCGAGATCGAGTTGGCGAAGGCGATGCCAAAGCGGCCCGCGTCTACACCAACCACATTCGACACGCCCGCACCCGGCGTGACGGTGATGTCCATATCGGGGTTCTCACGCTCCACAATCGCCTTGATCGCGCCGCCCACGGGATACCACGAGCCGCCCTGCTGGCCGGTCGCCATGACAAAGCTCTGCGCATGGGCGGCGGCGCCTGCGACGGCGAAAAGGATGGTGGCCGCTGTGGTGCGACGGATCGATTTGAAGATGGGTGACATAGAAACTCCTCCCGAGTTTTGACTGTGTGTCGGCAGCTACTGGATGGGTTCTGGGCTCCCCCCTGACATCCTCTTGCCGTGATCCGCAGACTGCGGGGGAATCTTTAGCCTGTCAATTAAAAATACAAATTTACGGGTATTTCATCTTACTTGTAATGTTGTATTCTGCTTGTAACGTTGCGGTAGGGCCTACCTTCTGATTATTGACAGCTTGTCATACAGGTGGTCCAATCGGCGAAAGGAAGTTGTTATTATGGCTGCAAATCTTCAGGCGACCGCGCCCCTCGTCGATGGTGCCACGCTGAGCGATCAGGTGACCGAGGTGCTGCGCCACAATGTGGTGAACGGTGTGTGGAACGTGGGCGATGTGCTGCCCTCCGAAACCACATTGGCCAGCGATTTCGATGTGAGCCGCACGGTGATCCGCGAGGCGGTGTCGCGCCTCAAGGCCGAAGGTATGTTGTCGAGCCGTCAGGGCCGGGGGGCCTTTGTCGCCAGCGACCGGCCCCGCCAGGGCTTTGCTATCCCTGAACGTGACATGGAAAGCCAGCGCAAGCTCGAACAGATCCTAGAGCTGCGCATGGGGCTTGAGATCGAAGCCGCTGCCATCGCCGCCGCCCGCGCCACCCCCGAGGCCCGCGCAGAGATTGAGCGTGCCGCCGCCGCTTATGATCAAAGCAACAAGATCGGTGGCCCGGCAGTGGCGGCAGGGGTCACTGCAGACCTCGATTTTCACCGCGCGGTTTGCGAGGCGACGGGGAACAGCTATTACCTCAGCCTGTTTAACTACCTTGTCGCCAGCCTGCGCGAGACCATGTTGGCCGGTCGGCTGCAAGCGCTGAAACGCGGCGGCGAAAGCCGCGACGCGATACAAGAGCACTACGACATCGCCGCCTCTATCGCTGAAGGTGACGCGGAACGCGCCCGCCAGCGGATGCGCGACCACCTCCAGATGTCGAGCGGGCGGCTTTTGGCACAACTCAAGACTGAGGACGGGCTAGCAGAGTGACCATTCCTGCCGCCCTCCATGCCGCCCTCGCGCGGCCCCCCTCACTGACCATCGCGCTCAGCGGGGGGATCGACAGCCTGACGCTCTCGGCTGCCGCGGCCAAGGTGCGCGGCGCGGCGGGCGTGACGCTTTGCCATGCGGTCTCACCCGCCGTTCCGGCGGCGGCGACCGCGCGGGTGAAGGATTTCGCCACCACTTGGGGCCTGCCGTTGAGGTTGGTCGACGCGGGGGAGTTCGCCGATCCCGCCTATCGCGCGAACCCGGTCAATCGCTGTTATTTCTGCAAGTCGAACCTCTATGGCACTTTGGCGCGCATGGGGCCGCTGGTGGCGGCGGGCACCAATACCGATGATCTGACGGACTACCGTCCCGGCCTGCAAGCCGCGGCGGAACACGGCGTGCTGCACCCTTTCGTCGAGGCGCAGATGTCCAAGTCGGATGTGCGCGCCTTGGCCCGCGCGCTCGGGCTGGGAGATCTGGCGGAACTGCCAGCCGCCCCCTGTTTGGCCAGCCGGATCGAGACCGGTCTGCGGGTGGAGCCGGCGGATCTGGCGGTGATCGACCAGGTAGAGACCCTGCTGCGAGAGGTCATGGGCAATATCACCCTGCGCTGCCGACGCCTGCGCGGGGGCTGGGTGGTCGAGCTTGATCCGCTTGCCTATGAAGACCTCTCCGCCCAGAAACGTGCAGCGATATTGACGCAGGTTCGGCGGGCCACGGATGACGGGCGCGCGGTTGATCTGCGGGCCTATTCAAGAGGAAGTGCATTTGTCCATCACTAAGACCGGCCCCGACGGGCATCCAGACGTGACCTTTGATCGGGGCCGCGGGGGGCGTATCGGCATTGAAGAGGCCGTGCTTTGCGAGCATAAATCCGTGGCGCAGATCGCCGCCATCATCGGCGATGCAGCGGCAGAGGAGCGACGGCTGTTGTTGACCCGGCTGACGGCAGAGCAGTTCGCCGCCCTGCCCGCCGACGCGGCGCAACGGGTCGATTACTGCACCGCCTCGCGCACCGCCATCTTGGGAGAGATCGGGTCCTTGGCCAGCACCCCGCGCATCGCCCTCGTCAGTGCGGGCACCTCTGATTATGCCCCCATGGCCGAGGCGCGGCGCACGCTGGCCTATGGCGGGATGGCGGCGACCGAGGTTTCGGACGTGGGCGTCGCCGGGCTGTGGCGTCTGCTCGCGCGGGAAGAGTTGCTGCGCGAGATGGTTGTGGTGATTGTCTTTGCCGGGATGGATGCGGCGCTGCCCTCGGTCGTGGCCGGGCTGGTGCCGGGGGTGGTCATTGGTGTGCCAACCTCGGTGGGCTATGGTGTGGCCCGCGGCGGGAGGGTCGCGCTCGATTCGATACTCGCCAGCTGCGCGCCGGGGGTGACGGTGGTGAACATCGACAACGGCTATGGGGCTGCAACATCGGCTCTGCGGTTGGCCAATATGATGCGCCGCGCCGCGGCGGGAGGGTAGCCGGTGACAGCACCGAAACTGAAGATCAAGAAACGCCAGACCTTGGCCGACCAGCTTTACGGGCAGGTCCTTGAGCAGATTGTGTCGAACAAGCTGGTGCAGGGGGAAAAGCTGCCTTCGGAGAACCAGATCGCCACCGCCTTTGGCGTGTCGCGCCCCGTGGTGCGTGAGGCGCTGCGCAAGCTGCAGGAGGACGGTCTGGTCGAGGCGCGGCGCGGCGTGGGCACCTTCGTGCGGCGGCGGCCTTCGGAAAAGCTGATCGAATATGCCACGGCGGGTTCCGTCGCCGGGCTGATGCGCGCGATGGAAGCGCGGATCACGATCGAAAAGGCCACCGCCCGCATGGCCGCGCAGCGTGCCAGTTCCAAAGACATCGCCCGGATCGAGGCAGCCTTGCAGACGCTGGAGGCATCGATGCAGGCGCGCGACCCGTCCTTTGACGCCGATTACCAGTTCCACCGCGCCATCGCGGCGGCCTCGGGCAATGAGGTCTTCGTGCAGATGCTCGACTGCGCCCGCGGTTCGATCGAACAGGGGATCGACGTGGCGCAAAAGCTGACCCGCCAAGGATCTCAGGCGCGGATCGACGTGGTGATCAGCGAACATCGGGAAATTCTCGAAGCGATCCGCGCGGGCGACAGCGAAGTCGCGGGCGTGTCGATGGCCTATCACCTTTTGCAGGCGCGGGCCCGGATCACCGACCACGCCGGTATCGCATGACCCAAGCAAGCAGAAAGACCACCCCATGATCTACGACCACCGGACCTATTGTTGCCGCCCCGGCACGATCAAGAAACACCTCGCGCTCTATGCCGAATTCGGCTTCCCGGCGCAGCGCCGCATCTTGGGCGAGCCGGTGATCTATGCGCAGGTCGAGACGGGCGACGTGAATTCCTTCGTGCATATCTGGGCCTATAAGGACGCCGCCGACCGTGCCACCCGTCGGGCGCAGATGGCGGCGGATCCTGAGTGGCAGGCCTATCTCAAGAAAAGCGCCGAGGCGGGGTATCTGGTAAGCCAGACCAACAAGATCCTGATGCCTGTGCCACTCGAGGGTTAAGCAGCACCCCCGGCCTGAAGGTTCAGACCGGGGGTAGCGTTCAGGTCACAAGGCAGCTTTCGTCGATGCCGCGCCCTTCGTGAAACGCGCGGATGTTGGCCGCCCAATGGCTGACCATGCGCTTGAGGTTGTCCTCGCTATGGCCGCCGATATGGGGCAGGGGCAGGACGTTATCGAGACGCAGAAGGGGGTTGTCCGGCTCGACGGGTTCTTCGGTGAAGACATCCAACGCAGCCCCCGCGATGCGCTTGCACGTCAGCGTATCGATCAGTGCCTTCTCGTCGATCAGCCCGCCGCGCCCGGTGTTCACCAAAAGCGCATCCGATTTCATCCGCGCCAGTTCATCCGCCCCGATGGTGTGGTGTGACGCATCGGTCAGCGGCATGTGCAGGCTGACGATATCGCAGGTCTCAAGGATTTCATCGCGCTCGGCATAGTGCGCGCTGGTGCCTTCGGCTGGCCCCGACCGGCGGTAGTAGAGCACCTCGCAGTCAAAGCCCGTCAGCCGTTTCGCGACAAGCTGCCCAATGGCGCCAAAGCCGATCAGCCCGACCTTCTGACTGCTGAGATCCCGCGCCCCGGGGACGATCTCGGGCACGATCCATTTGCCCGCGCGGGTGTTGTTGTAATGCAGCGGGATGCGGCGCAGCGCGGCGATCATCATGCCGATGGTCAGATCCGCGATGGTGGGCGCGTTGACCCCGGGGCTGCGCGCGACCGGAACACCCATCTCGCGCGCGACATCCAAGGGGATTTTGTCATACCCGGTGCCCCACTGATGCACGAGGCGCACGCTATCGGCTCCCCGCAGCACCTCAGCCGGAAGCCCCCGCCCGCGTGGGACGATATAGGCTGCCCCCTTTACCGCTTCGGCAAAGGCTTCTTCCGAGAAGGAGGCCGCAAAGCGCAGGTCGAGCCCTTCGGCATAGCCGCGCACCTTCTCTTGCATGCCCTGCGGCATCGCGTCGAGCACGGCGACGGGGCCGATCAACCCGCCGCTCATGCCGAAGCCCCGCGCAGGTCTTCGGGCAATAGCGCCTCGGGCAGGTTTTGGTAGGACACGGGTCGCAGGAAGCGGCGGATCGCCATGGTGCCGACGGAAGTCGCGCCGAAGTTGGTGGAGGCCGGGTAGGGGCCGCCATGCACCATGGCGTCACAAACCTCGACCCCGGTGGGGAAACCGTTCACCAGCACCCGGCCCGCCTTGCGCTCAAGGATGGGCATCAGCGCCTTGGCGGCGTCGGTGTCGCCTTCGTCCATCTGGAGCGTCGCGGTCAATTGCCCCTCGAACCCTTTGGCAAGCTCTTGCATCTCATCGCCCGAGGACACCCGCAGCACCAGACCCAAGGGGCCGAAAACCTCTTCCCCAAGGGCGTGGTCTTGCAGGTAGGTATCGGCGTCGGTTTCAAACAGGTTCGGCTGGGCGGCGCGGCCTTCGCTGTCGTTGCTGACCAGTGCGCGGACGGCGTTGCGCCCGGTGAAACGTTCCTTGCCGTCGCGGTAGGCTTGGGCGATGCCATCGGTCAGCATGACCTGCGGGGCGACCTGCTCAAGCGCCTCTTTCGCGGCGGCGACGAATGCGTCGCCTTCGGCCCCCTTGGCCACGATTGCGATGCCGGGGTTGGTGCAGAACTGCCCCGCGCCCATGGTCAGCGACCCGGCCCAGCCTGCGCCGATTTCCGCGCCGCGGTTTCGGGTGGCCTCGGCCAGAACGAACATAGGGTTCACCGACCCCAATTCGCCAAAGAAAGGGATTGGTTCGGGGCGTTGAGCGCAGAGATCGAACAGCGCGCGGCCCCCACCGAGGGAGCCTGTGAATCCGACGGCCTTGATCAGCGGGTGCTGTACCAGTGTTTGGCCCACTTCGCGGCTGTTGGCATGGATTAGGGAAAAGACACCGGGGTGGACGCCGCATTTCTGGATCGCCGCGTGGATCGCTTCGGCCACGATCTCCCCCGTGCCGGGGTGGGCGGAGTGCCCCTTGACTACGACCGGGCAGCCCGCCGCCAGCGCCGCTGCGGTGTCGCCGCCCGCGGTGGAGAAGGCCAGCGGGAAGTTCGACGCGCCGAAGACCGCGACCGGCCCGATGGGGCGCTGGATCATGCGGATATCTGGGCGCGGCATCGGCTGGCGTTCGGGCAGGGCGCCGTCAACGCGCCGGTCCAGATGCGCGCCTTTGCGGATGTGATCGGCAAAGAGGCGAAGCTGCCCGGTTGTCCGCCCCCGCTCGCCCTGAAGGCGGGCTTCGGGCAGGCCGGATTCGCGGGTGCCGATCTCGGTAATGGTCTCGGCACGGGCCTCCATCTCATCCGCGATGGTGTCGAGGAAGGCGGCGCGGGTCTCGCGGCTGGCATAGGCGTAGGACCAAAAGGCCTCCTCCGCCGCTTGGCAGGCCCGGTCGACATGGGCCGGGGTGCCGCTTTGGAATTGGTCGCTTTCGCCGGTGGCGGGGGAATTGGCGAACGTCTCTCCGCCGCCGACCCATTCGCCGGCGATCAGATGTTTGCCGTGGGGGTGAAATCTCTTGCTGTCCGCGGTCATGATCAATCCTTATGGGTTTCCTGTGTCAAAGTGGGGGAGGGCTGCGCCATGGTCTGCACCAGCGCATCCATCTGCCGCGTGAGCAGCCAAGCGTCGCCCGCGATGGCGACGAATTCGATACCCTCGTCGAAATACCGTTGCGCAAGATCGGCACCATAGCCGAGGATGCCCGCAGGCAGCCCGGCGGCATGGATGGCCGCGACCGCCTCGCGGATCTTCTCTTGAACATCGGGGTGCATCGGGTTGCCGGTATAGCCCATCGCGGACGAGAGATCTCCCGGCCCGATAAAGATCGCATCCACCCCCGGCACGGCGGCGATGGCGGGGATTTCGGCCACCGCTTCGGGGGTTTCGACCTGCACGATCACGCATTGCGCCTCTGCATAGGTGCTGAGGTAATCGGTTTGCCGCGCGTAATCATTGGCGCGGATCGTGGCCGAGATGCCGCGCAGCCCTTCGGGCGGATAGCGGGTCCATGATACGGCTTGGCGGGCGGCCTCGGCGGTTTGGATCATCGGGAACATCAGGTTGCGCACGCCGATATCCAGCAGCCGTTTGGTCATCGTCTGATCGGAAGAGGGCATGCGCACGATCATCTGCGCATCGAGATTGGCACTGCCTGCCGCGCGCAGATGGTCGGTGATTTGGCTCAGGTCGTTGGGCGCGTGCTCCATATCCAGCAGCAGCCAGTCGATCCCGCTGCCCGCCGCGATCTCGGTCACCGTGGGGGAACAGAGTGAGAGCCAAAAGCCCGGCAGGCGGCTGCCGGGGCGGAGCGTTTGTTTCAGTGGTTTTCCCGACATTTTCGCGGCTCCTCCCTCAAATGGTATCGACAATTGGGGTGATACGGTAATATATCAGTTCGAGCAAGATGTGTTTTCCAACCTTTTTGTGATGATGTTTTAGCTGGCGAGGAATCCATGACCGAGACCAAGAAAACCGCCGATCAGCTGCGCAGCGCGCGCTGGTTCGCCCCCGACGATCTGCGCAGCTTTGGCCATCGGTCGCGTATGATGCAGATGGGTCTGGGCCCCGAGGATTGGGAAGGCCGCCCGGTGATCGGCATCCTGAACACTTGGTCCGAGATGAACCCCTGCCACCTTCATTTTCGTGACCGTGCGGAGGACGTGAAGAAGGGAATCGCGCAGGCCGGGGGGCTAGGGCTTGAGATTCCGACGATCTCGATCGACGAGAGCTTCACCAAGCCGACTTCGATGCTCTACCGCAATATGATCGCGATGGAGACCGAAGAGACGATCCGCTCGCACCCGCTCGATGGCGTGGTGCTCATGGGCGGATGTGACAAGTCCACGCCCGGTCTGACCATGGGGGCGATCAGCGCAGGCGTGCCGTTCATCTTCTTGCCCGCGGGGCCGATGCTGCGGGGCAATTACGCGGGCCGGGCGCTTGGCTCTGGCTCGGACGCCTGGAAGTTCTGGGACGAACGCCGCGCGGGTACGATCTCGGCCGAGGAATGGGTCGGCGTTGAAGGCGGCATTGCGCGGTCCTACGGGCATTGCATGACAATGGGCACCGCCTCCACCATGACGGCGATTGCCGAGGCGATGGGGCTGACCCTGCCGGGGGCGACCTCGATCCCCGCTGCGGATGCGGGGCACAAACGGATGAGCGCTTCTTGCGGGCGGCGCATTGTCGATATGGTTTGGGAGGACCTGACGCCTGACAAGATCATCACCCCCGCCGCCGTGCAAAACGCGGCGACGGTGGCGATGGCGACGGGCTGTTCGACCAATGCGGTGGTGCATCTCTTGGCCATGGCGCGCCGCGCCGGTGTGGCGCTGGAGTTGAGCGATCTCGACGCTCTGGGCCGCATCACGCCGCTGATCGCCAATATCCGCCCCTTGGGCAGCAGCGAATATCTGATGGAAGATTTCTACTTCGCGGGCGGGCTGCGGGCGCTGATGGACCAGTTGGGCGACAAGCTTGACCGGTCGGCCATCACCTGCACCGGCAAACCGCTGGAGGCGGGGATTGCGAATGCGCCTGTCTATAATGACGACGTGATCCGGCCCCTGTCGAACCCAGTCTATAAAGAAGGCTCGCTTGCCGTGCTCAAGGGCAACCTTTGCCCCAATGGCGCGGTGATCAAACCAGCAGCCTGCGATCCGAAGTTCCACCACCACGAAGGTCCGGCGTTGGTCTTTGACAGCTACCCCGAGATGAAAGCCGCCATCGACGACGAAAATCTCGATGTGACGCCCGACCATGTGCTGGTGCTGCGTAACGCGGGGCCGCAGGGCGGGCCGGGGATGCCGGAATGGGGGATGCTGCCGATGCCCAAGGCGCTGCTGAAACAGGGGCACCGCGACATGCTGCGGATCTCGGATGCGCGGATGTCGGGCACCTCCTACGGCGCTTGCATCCTGCATGTCGCGCCGGAGTCTTTCGTGGGCGGGCCGCTGGCGCTGCTGAAAACGGGGGACATCGTGCGCATGGACCTTGAGGCCCGCACCCTCGACATGCTGGTGGATGAGGACGAACTCGCCGCCCGCCGCGCCGCGTGGAAAGCCCCCGAGCCGCGGTTCGAGCGGGGTTGGGGCTATATGTTCCAGCGCCATGTGGGGCAGGCCGATCAGGGTTGTGACTTCGACTATCTCACCGCGGCCTTCGGCCAAGCGGCGGGCGAGCCGGATATCTTCTGAGAGGGGCTGGCAATGACACATGATCTTTCGAAGGCGCTTACCGGCATCTCGGGCATCCTCGTGACGCCCTATGACGCGGGCGGAGAGATCGCGCCGCGCAAGCTGGCGCCGATCATTGACCGTGCGCTTGCCGCCGGGGTGCATATCCCGGTGGTGAACGGCAATACCGGCGAATACTACGCGCTGACCAATGATGAGGCCTGCACCATGGTGCGCGAGGTGGCGCAGATGGTCGATGGCCGCGCGCCGCTGCTTGCGGGGGTCGGGCGCGGCATTCGCGATGCCTGTGCGCTGGCCAAGGCAAGCGCCGAGGCGGGGGCGGATGCGCTGATGATCCACCAACCGCCCGATCCCTTCGTCTCCCCCCGCGGTACGGTCGATTATGTGCGCGCGGTGCGGGATGCCTCGGGCGGGCTGCCGGTGATGCTGTACCTGCGCAACGATGCGATGGGGCCCGAGGGCATCGCGCGGCTGTGCGAGGTCGACGGGGTGAAGGGCGTCAAATGGGCCACGCCGAACCCCTTGAACCTTGCCCGCGCGATCGAAGCGGCGCCGAAAGACATCGTCTGGGTCGGCGGTCTGGCCGAGGTCTGGGCGCCGCCGCTCTATGCCGTGGGGGCGCGGGGCTTCACCTCGGGCCTGATCAACGTCTGGCCTGAGCGCTCGGTCGCCATCCACGCGGCACTCGACGCAGGCGACTACGGCGAAGCGAACCGCCTCATCGCCGGGATGCGCGCCTTTGAGGACATCCGCGCGGAAGAGCATAACGGCACCAATGTCACCGGCGTCAAGGCCGCCCTTATGGCCATCGGACAGGATTGCGGCCCCACGCGCCCGCCTTCCGCATGGCCGCTGACGGAACAGCAGCAGGCGGTGTTGGATCAATTCGTGAAAGACAATCAACTGAAGGGAGAGGCGGCATGAGCCCCGAACTACGCGAGAAACTTCAAGCGGTCTCGGTCGCGACATTGGCGACGGCGCTGTATAAGCGCGGGCTGCGCAATCAGGTGGTGCAGGGGGTCGGCCCAGTGGCCGCCAAGGGGCGCAACATGGTCGGCCCCGCCTTTACACTGCGCTATATGCCCGCCCGCGAAGACCGCAACCAACTGGTCGAATTCCGCAATCCCGAGCATCCGCAGCGCGTCGCGATCGAGACCTGCCCCGAGGGCCATGTGTTGGTGATGGACAGCCGCAAGGATGCCCGCGCCGCCAGCGCCGGTGACATCCTGATCACCCGGCTGATGATGCGCGGCGCGGCGGGTGTGGTGACCGACGGGGGCTTGCGCGATGCGGCGACCATCGGCGCGCTTGAGATCCCCGCCTATCACGCGCGGCCCTCCAGCCCCACGAACCTGACGCTGCATGAGGCGATTGAGATCAACTGCCCCGTGGGCTGCGGCGATGCCCCGGTCTTTCCCGGTGATATCGTGGTGGGCGACGACGACTGCGTGATCATCATCCCCGCGGATATTGCCGAAGAGGTGGCCGAAGAGGCTGTCGAGATGACCGCCTATGAGGATTTCGTGGTGGAGCAGGTCAAGGATGGCGCCGGGATCATCGGGCTTTACCCCGGCACCAAGCAAGAGAACCTTGATAAGTTCGCCGCGTGGCGCAAGGCCAACAACCGCTGAGTTAGGGCTTTTCCGGGGTGAAATACTCCGGGAAAGCCGCCCGTTTCTCGGTCATCCGGTCGACGGTGCGTTGTAGGTGCTGGCGCAGCGCCTCCATCGCCGCGGGCGCATCGCCCGCTTCGATCCCGTCGAGGATCCGGCTGTGGCCGCCGATCACGTCCTTGTTGTTCAGAATGCGCCCCGCCTCATCAATGTCGTCCAGATGCAGGCGGCGCAGGCGTTCCAAGTGGCCCGCATGGCTGCGCATGATGCGCTGGCTTTGCACATGACCCGCCGCCACGAAGAGGGTCTGGTGAAACACCTCGTCCAATTCCTGAAAGGTCGGCACATCGCCGGGCTGGTCCGAAATGCTGCTTTGCAAAGCGACGATGCTGCGCAGACGGGTGAGGGCTTCGGGCGCGATCTCGGCGGCCAAACGGCGCACGACTTCGGTCTCAAGCGCGATGCGCATGAATTGCGCCTCCCGGATTGCCGACATGTCGATCGGTGTGACCAGCGTGCGCGATTGCGGGTAGATCTTGACCAGCCCTTCTTTGGCCAGCTGTTGCAGCGCATCGCGCAGCGGCGTCAGGCTGACGCCATGGGTCTCGGCCAGTTCGGCGCGCAACAGCGGCGTGCCGGGCGGCAGGTCGAGCCTTACGATCTGATCGCGCAGGGTGGCGTAAACCCCGCGTCCCGTCGGCCCGCCCTCGAACAGTCCCAAGTCGGCCCCACCGCCAAGGATGCTTTTGGCAAGGGTCTGTGCGCTCTGCGCGGCGGGTTTCTTCGATGCGGTCATGCGGGCTCTTCCATAGCTGTTAAATCTAATATATCAGTTAATGACATCTTACCGAAGCGGTTTTTTCGACACCCGAGGGAGGGGGAGCATCCGATGGACAGCCAGACCATGCAAGAGGACAGACGCGCAAAGGTGATGCTGCTGTCACCGACGGATAACGTGGTCGTGGCAACCGCGGCGGTTCCCCGTGGCGCGGTATTGCCGCAAGACGGGCTGCGTGCCAACCATGATACGCCCCAAGGTCACAAGATCGCGATCCGCCCGATCCAGCGTGGCGCGCCGATCCTAAAATTCGACACGGTGATCGGCTATGCGGCAGATGAGATCGCCGCAGGCGATTGGCTGCACAGCCATAACATCAAGTTCGACGCGGTCGACAAAGACTATGCCTTTGCCCGCGATTATACCCCGACCAAGCTGCTGCCACCGCAAGAGCGCGCGCAGTTCATGGGCATCCGCCGCGCCAATGGCCGGGTGGGCACGCGCAACTACATCGGGCTTTTCGTCACCGTGAATTGCTCGGCCACCGTGGCGCGCAAGGTCGCCAATTACTTCGACGAAGAGCGGATGGAGGCATGGGAGAACGTCGACGGGGTGATCCCCTTCATCCACGAATCCGGCTGCGGGATGGAGCTCACGGGCGAGCCGATGGACCTGCTGCGCCGCACGCTCTCGGGCTATATCCGCCACCCCAATCTGGCCGGGGCCGTGGTCCTGTCGCTGGGTTGCGAACGCAACAGCCTCGCCCAATTTTTTGAGGAGGAGGGGTTGGCCGAGGGCAAGATGCTGCGCTGCGTTACCATGCAGCATGTCGGCGGCACGGCCCGCGCGATTGCCGAAGGCAAAGAGGCGGTGCGCGAAATGCTGGATCAGGCCAATGCCGTCCGGCGTGAGCCCTGTTCGGCGGAACATATCACCATCGGGATGCAATGCGGCGGGTCGGACGGGCTTTCGGGGCTCTCGGCCAACCCCGGTCTGGGGGCGGCGGCGGATATCCTTGTGCACAATGGCGGCACGGCGATCCTGTCGGAAACGCCCGAGATTTTCGGCGTCGAACACTTGCTGACCCGGCGCGCCCGCAGTGAAGCGGTGGGGCGCAAGCTGGTCGAACGCATGGATTGGTGGCTGGACTATACCAAGGGCCGCGACACGCAGATCAACGGCGTGGTCAGCCCCGGCAATCAGGCAGGCGGGCTGGCAAATGTGCTCGAAAAATCGCTCGGCGGGGCCAAGAAAAGCGGCAGCACGGGGCTGATGGAGGTCTACCGCTATGCCGAACCGGTGACGCAAAAGGGGCTGGTCTTCATGGATACGCCCGGCTTCGATCCCGTCTCGGCCACCGGGCAGATCGCGGGGGGCGCGAACCTGATCTGCTTCACCACCGGGCGCGGGTCGTGCTTTGGCTCCTACCCCTCACCGACGATCAAACTCGCTTCCAACACGCCGATGTTCACCAAGATGCAGGACGATATGGACATCAACTGCGGCACGGTCATCGACGGCGACCAAAGCCTAGAGGAATTGGGCCAAAGGATCTTCGAGCGCATCCTTGCCATCGCCTCGGGCGAGCAAAGCAAGTCCGAAGCGCTCGGCGTGGGCGAGGAAGAATTCGCGCCTTGGCCGATTGGGGTCACGGGGTAACAGATGTCGAAGGGGACAGCGCAGATGAAACCGAACTATGTGAAACTGGTCGAGGATACGCCGCTGCCGCGCATGGCGCTTTGCCGTCAGACCTTTGCCGCGACCCAGATCGACGACCCGCGCGCCGCCGTGGCAGAGGCGATGCAGGCCGATTGCGCGGGCAAGATCAAGCCGGGCATGTCCATCGCCATCACCGCAGGCAGCCGCGGGCTGGCGAAGCTGCCGGAACTGCTGGCCGCCATCGTGGCCGAGGTCCGCGCGCGCGGGGCGCATCCCTTTGTTGTGCCTGCCATGGGCAGCCATGGTGGGGCAACGGCAGAGGGGCAAACGGCGCTTTTGGCTAAACTGGGCGCCACCGAGGAAAGCCTCGGTTGCGAAATCCGCTCTTCGATGGAAACCGATGAGATCGGCGTCCTCGACAACGGCATGTCGGTGCGGATGGACCGCCATGCCAATGCCGCCGATGGGATTATCCTGTTCAACCGGATCAAGCCGCATACTTCTTTCCGCGCGCCGAACGAAAGCGGGCTGGCCAAGATGCTTTCGATCGGGTTGGGCAAGCAATCGGGGGCCGAAACCTGCCATTCGCGGGGCATCGATAACGTCGGCATCTTCGTGGCCAAGATGGCGCGGATGAAGTTGGAGCGTTGCAAGGTGCTTTTCGGCATCGGCACGATTGAGAATGCCTATGACGGGCTGGCGCAGGTCGTGGCGCTTGACAGCGACGGGATGCTGGAGGCCGAAGCGCCCTATCTGCAAGAGGCGATGCGCAACATGCCCCGCCTGCCGCTGGGGCCGCTGGATGCGCCTTCGGCCTCGGGCGATCTGGACGTGCTGGTGGTGGATGAGATCGGCAAAGAGTTCTCTGGCACCGGGATGGACCCCAATATCACCCATCGGTTTTCGAGCGAGAAGATGCAGGTCCATCTGCATATCTCCCGGCTGGTGGCGCTTGGCCTTTCGCCGCGCAGCAACGGCAACGGCAATGGCGCGGCGCGGGCGGATGTGATCACGCAGCGGTTGGAGCAGGATTTTGACCGCGAGGCGGTCTATGCCAATGCCATCACCTCGCAGGTGCTAAAACAGTCGAAAATCCCGATGGTCATGCCCTGCGACCGCACCGCGATCCAGACGGCGGTCAAGACCTGCGGGGCCGAGGATATCACCAAGGTCCGGCTGCTGCGCATTCCCAACACGCTGAAGCTTGAGTATCTCTATGCCTCCGAGGCGATGCTGCCGGACCTGCGCGACCGTCCGGGGCTGGAGGTGATCGGTGACCTGCATGAGATGCAGTTCGACGGCGGCCTGCTGCGCAACCCTTGGCCGGAGGGACATTGATGCGGGGGCAGGGGCTTCATCTACACCTCGACCCCGTAGGCGGGGCGGCGGGGGATATGTTCATCGCCGCAATGCTGCATGCCTTCCCCGATCTGGCCGAGCGCGCCTTGGCCGATGTCGCCGCCGTCCTCCCCGCCGAGGTGGGCCATGCGGAACTGAGCGAACATGTCGCCTCGGGCATCACGTCGCGGCGGTTTGAGCTGGTGCTGACAGCACCCGACGCCGGCAGGCGGCACGGGGCCGAGACGACCTATCGCGCCATGCGCAACTTGCTAGAGAACGCAGCTTTGTCGGAGGGCACGGCGGAGGCCGCCTGCGCCATCCTTCACCGGATCGCCGAGGCCGAAGCGCAGGTGCATGACATCCCCATCGACCGGGTGCATTTTCACGAGATCGCGGATTGGGACGCGCTGATGGATGTGACCGCCGCGGGCAGCATCTGCGCCGCGCTGGCGGGGGCGACCGTCTCGCTCGCAGCACTGCCCCTCGGCGGCGGGCTGGTCGAGACGGCGCATGGCAAACTGCCGGTGCCCGCGCCCGCCACGGCGCTGATCTTGCAAGGCTATGATTGGCATGACGACGGCGTGCCGGGCGAGCGGGTGACACCCACGGGAGCCGCGATTCTTGCCCATCTTACCTCCGGTAGCCCCATCGCCAGCCGTCCACCGGGGCGGCTGCGCTGTACCGGATCGGGCGCGGGGATGCGGGTGATGAAAGGCCTGCCGAATATCCTGCGGGTGAGCGTCTTTGACACCGGCGCGGCGGGCATCGCGCAGGACAGTCTTGTGCAATTCGCCTGCGATATCGACGATATGACGGGCGAAGAACTGGGCGCGGCGGTGGATCGGTTGCGCGAGATGGAGGGCGTGGTCGATCTCATGTTGCTCAGCGGGCAGGGCAAAAAATCCCGCCCCGTCACGCGGCTGGAATTGCTGGTGCAACCGCAAGAGGCTGAGGCGGTCGCCGCGCGGGTCTTCGATCTGACTTCGACCCTCGGCCTCCGCCGCAGTCTTGTCGACCGGCTGATCCTCCCACGGGAAAGCGATGACAGCGGCCCGCTTCGGCGCAAGCGTGCACGGCGCCCCGGTGGGCATGAGACCATTAAGGTCGAAAGCGACGATCTGGCCGAGGCCGAGACCCTGCACGCCCGCCGCAGCCGCGCCCGCGCGGCGGAGGGGTAGGGGCCAGTGATCTAACTTGCTTATCACCGGCCCGCGTGTGAAAATCCTCTGACGTCAGTTCAGGGGGCCGCATGGAAACGCCACTCACCGCCACGTTGCGCCAGTATGAGGTCTTCGTCGCCATCGCGGAAACGCTGCATTTCGGTCAAGCGGCGGCCGCGCTCGGCGTGGCGCAACCGGCGCTGACGCAGCAGCTGAAACATCTCGAAACCGCCTTTGGCGGTGAGCTTCTCTTTGACCGCAACCGCCGCCGGGTGATGCTGACGGACTTCGGCAAGTCGCTGCTGCCCGAGGCCCGCGCCCTGCTGCAACAGGCCCGGCGGGTCGAGGCATTGGCCGAAGCGGCGCGCAACGGTCAGCGCGGGCGCATCGAATTGGCCTATGTCGGCTCGGCCTCTTACGCGGGGATCCTCGGGCGGCTCCTGCGCGAATTGCGCGCGGGCGCGGCAGAGGTGGATCTGATCCTGCGCGAGTTGGACATGGACCTGCAAATCGCCGAGATCGTGGCGGGCAGGCTCGACGCGGGTTTTGTGCGCCTGCCGCTTTCCGGCGTGCCAGAGGATTTGGCCACCCGCACGGTTCATACCGAGGATATCCTGCTGGCTGTGCCGCCCGATCACCGCCTTGCCGAGGTGCCTTCCGTTGCCATGGCGGCGCTGCGTGAGGAGAGTTTCATCTTCAGCCACCTTGGCCCCGACATGGGCTTTGCCGCCTGCGCCTATCAACTCTGCGCCGATGCCGGTTTCGCCCCCCGCGTGGCCCATCGCGCGCCGCAGTTCACCGCCATCGTGAATTTCGTCTCGGCGGGTCTCGGGGTGGCTTTCGTCCCCGCCTCTGCCGCGCGGATGAAGGATGCAGGCGTGTCCTTCCTGCCGATCCGCGACGCCAAGGTGCAAAGCCGGATCGGGCTGGCCTATCTGCGCAATGCGCGCAATCCGGTTCTGCGCAGGTTGCTTGCGGCCCTAGAGTCCGAGGGCTGATTACCCGACCGCCGTGCCGCCACAGACAAAGACCGTCTGCCCGGTGATAAAGCCGCTGCGCGGATCGGCAAAGAAGGACACCGCCTGCGCTACGTCTTCAGGTGTTCCCATCCGGCCCATCGGCACCGCATCGACAATGGCGCGGGTTTCCGACGCGTCTTCGGGGTTGTTCTCCCAAAAAGCGGTGGTGGCGATGGGGCCGGGGGCGACACAGTTCACGGTGATCCCGTCGCGCGCCAGTTCCAGCGCCCAAGTCCGTGCCATCGACTGGATCGCGCCCTTGCTCGCGGAATAGAGCGTGCGGTCGATCTTGCCCTTGGTCACGCGGCTGGTGTTCATCACGATCCGCCCAGCCCCCGCCGCGCGCATCCCCGGCACGACCAGTTTCGCGGCCAGAATGCTGGGGCGCAGGTTCAGATGCATGATGGGGTCGAAATCGTCGAGGGCGACAGCGTCGAAAGATGCGGGTTTCACAATGCCGACGTTATTGACCAAACAGGTGACCGGCCCCTGCGCGAGGATGTGTTGGAGGGCAGCCGTGGTCGCCGCGATGTCCGTCAGATCCACCCGCTGCGCATCCGCCCGAAGCGCGGGGTCTTCGGGCTCTTCAATATCGAGGACAAAGACACGCCAGCCGTCCTCACGCAGCCTGCGCGCGATGCCGAGGCCGATGTTGCGCGCGCCGCCGGTGACGAGCGCATGGCGCGGAGAGGGGTCTTGGGTCACGGGGCGGCATCCTTTTCCTATTCGCTGTTTACTTATCACTACGCTCTGGTGATAAGTAAACAACTGATATCCGGGAGGGGGATCACATGGCCAAAGGCATCATCATCGTGGGCGCAGGCACGATGGGCCAGTCCATCGGCAGGCTCTTTGGCCAGCACGGCTGGACGGTCCAAGCGGTCGACCCGACCGAGGCCGCGCGGGAGGCATTTTTGGCCACGGTGCTGGGGTCGACCGCCTACCCTGCCTTGGAGGAGGCAGGGCATGCCGATCTCGCGCTGGAATGCGTGCCGGAAGACCTCGCGCTCAAGCGCCGTGTGCTCGCCGCTTTGGAGGGGGCCGTGCCGGAGGGCGCGCCGATCTTGTCCAACACCTCTGGCCTGAGATTGGAAGAGATGACGGCGGATATGGCTCGGCCCGAACGCGCCGTGATCACCCATTTCTTCAACCCCGGCGATGTGATCCCCGCCGTCGAAGTCGTCGCAGCTGAAGAAGCGCCCGAAGGGCTTTGTGCCCAGGTCATGACCCTACTGCGCGGGTTGGAGCGGCGGCCCGTGCGGCTCGATCACGCGCCGCCCGGTTTCGTGGCCAATCGCATTCAACATGCCATCATGCGCGAATGCCTGCATCTGGTGGATCAAGGTGTCGCCAGCCCGGCGGAGATTGACGAGATCGTGCAATGGTCGGTCGGTGTCCGCATGGCGCTTTCCGGCCCGTTCCGGCAGCGCGATTTAAATGGGCTGGGCACCCATCTAAGCATTGCCGAATACCTCTATCCCGATCTGAGTGATCGCCATGACCCGTCGCCGACCCTCGCCAACCTGGTGGGGCAGGGGCATCTGGGCAAACGCAGCGGCAAGGGGTTTTACGACTGGCCCGACGGGGAGGATGCGGAGGCCGCGGAGCAGGCGCTGCGCCGTGTCATCGCCCTTGCCCGCGACAGCGCCGATTAACAAATTTTCAGACAGCCGAGGACACCCATGACCGATAATCCAGCCATCATCTGCGTGGCAATCACCGGATCGCTGCCGACCAAGGCCGACAATCCGGCGGTGCCGATCGACATTAGCGAACAGATCGAAAGCACCCATGCCGCGTTCGAGGCCGGGGCGACGATCTGCCATGCCCATGTGCGCACCGCCGATGGCACCCCCACGGCGGACCCCGACCGTTTTGCGCGGGTGCAAGAGGGGCTGCGGGAACATTGCCCCGGCATGATCGTGCAATTCTCGACCGGTGGGCGTTCGGGCGCGGGCAAGAACCGGGGCGGGATGCTGCCGCTGCGGCCCGACATGGCCTCGCTCTCGGTGGGGTCGAACAACTTTCCCAACCGCGTCTATGAGAACCCGCCCGAACTTGTCGATTGGCTGGCGGAAGAGATGATGACCTATAGCGTGCTGCCCGAGATCGAAGTCTTTGACCTCAGCCACATTCTACAGGCCAAGGCGATGGCGGAGGCTGGCCAGATCCCGGCCCGGCCCTATATCCAATTCGTCATGGGCGTGAAAAACGCCATGCCAGCGGATCGGGAGGTTTTTGATTTCTATATCAAAACCGTCAAACGGCTTTTCGGCGATATCCCGTGGTGCGCCGCCGGGATCGGGCGGCATCAGGCCGAGTTGAACGCATGGTGCGCCGCCGCGGGGGGCCATCTGCGCACGGGGCTTGAGGACAACATCCGGCTGGACAAACAGACCCTCGCCCCCTCCAATGCCGCCCTCGTGACCCGCGCGGCGGAGATCTGCGCAGAGGCCGGTCGCCCCGTCGCCACCGCGCAGCAGGCGCGTGAGATTCTGGGGCTGGCCTGAGGCCGCCCGGTCCACCGTGATAGATCAAGGAGATCGAGATGAAGAAACTGACATTCGCCCTCGCCACCTTTGCCGCACCGCTGGCGGCGCATGAGGGCGCGCATGTGCATCCCCATGGCAACGATCCCTTCTGGGCGGTGGCGATGCTGTCGCTGGCGATCGTGATCCTTGCCGCGGCGGTGCTGCGCCGCAAGTAAGGCGTCAGCGCCGATCAGCCACCAAAGCCGCGCGATCCGCCCGCCCGGCCAAAGCCGCCGCGCGATGCGGCGGTGGCGCGGGTCATCGGGGTCTTGCCGATGGTGGTGCTGGGGCGGGTGAATTGCGAAGTGCTGAGCTTGGCCGCGCCGCGATTGGTCGAATAGGTGCTGGAGCGTGCCGCGTTGGTAAAGCGGCCATCCTTCGTCTTGTACAGTGGCTGCGCCGCCGCCATACCCGCGCGGTTGCTCATCATATTGCCGATCAGATAGCCCGCCAGCAGGGGCATGAATATGCCGCCCGATCCGCCTTGGGTCGCCGCCTCTTCCGAGCCGCAGGCGCCTTCGCCATGCTGCTCTTCGCAGACCTCAAGGCTATCGTAGCGCGGGGCGGATTCCACATGAAGGGTTTGCGCCGCGTCAAAGGCGGTTTCGCATTCCTGCTCGCTGTACATCCCGCCACGCGCGGCGTCGGCAAGACAGCTTTGCAGGTCGGGGAAGGCGGCGGCGTCGACCTTTTCCTCCTCACAGCCGGCAAGGGTGAAGGCGGCGGCGCCGACAATGGCGATGGAAACCCGTTTCGAGCGTTTGGTCATAATAGTCGTCTTTCTGCCAAGGGGCGGCGGAGCGGTGGGCTATGCCAGAATGTAGTGCGGCTTGAAGCGTGACAAATCCTGCGTGATGCGCGATCGGTCTTCGCGGATGCCGATGCCCGCGCAGGTCTCTCCCACGATCCAAGAGCCGATCACCGGGCGGAAGCCGTCGAAGGTGGACAGCGGGGCATAAGCCTGCAGGATGCGCGGATGTTCGGCGTAGTCAGAGTTTTGCGACTGTTCGACCACCTTGCCAGATTGGTGGATCGTGACCGACGCCCCCTCGCGCGAAAGGATCGGCTTGCGCACATGCGCCTCGGCCAGTTCCGCCGCGGCACGGTCAAAGGCGTCGGCGCAGGCGGGGGCGGCGGGGCCGCGTCCGGCGAGCGCATCGGCCACATCAGCCTCGAAAAACGCGGGCAGCAGATTGGGGTGGCCTTCGAACATCTGCCACAGCACGGGCAGGAGGCCCTTGTTGGACAAAAGCGCTTTCCACGCAGGCTCAAGAAACAGACAGCCCGAGCCTTGGATATGGGCGGCGTAGTCGTCGCGCAGCAGGTCTTCCCAAGGGTAGAGTTTGAACAGAACGGCAATGCGGCGGTCTTGATCATCAAGGAAGTGGCCATCGTCGCTCAGCCCGATCTTGTCGAGATCGCAGTAATGCGCGCCCAGCCCCGCCTCGCGTGCGGCCCAGCCCATGGCTTCGACGGTGCCGTAGTCTTCGGGGTTGTCGGCCACGGCGGTGAAATGCAGATCGCTGTCCTGCTCGAAGAAATCGCCAAAACGGGCGACCAGCGCCTCATGAATGCCGTTGAACTGATCCGTGCCCTCGGGCAACACGCCTGCTTTCAACTGGTCCTCAAGCCACTGCCACTGAAAGGCCGCGCTTTCGTAAAGCGAGGTCGGTGTATCTGCGTTATATTCCAACAGTTTGGCCGGGTTTGTGCCGTCATAGGCCAGATCGAAACGGCCATAGATCTCAGGATCGCCCCGGCGCCAGCTCTCGGCCACAAGGTCGCGGTGGGCATCTGGAATGGCGAGCCGGGTCATCAACTCTTCGCTGGCGATGATCTCGGCCACGGCTTCACGGCACATGGCGTGAAGCTCGGTCGAAGGGTCTTCGATGTCATTCTCGATCTGGGTGAGGGTGAACGCATAGGCCGAGGTTTCGTCCCAATAGGGTTCGCCATGCATGTCGGCAAAGGTAAAGCCGACCTCTTGCGCATGGGCGCGCCAGTCGGGTCTTTCGGGCAATGTGATCTTTTGCAACGGTTCGCTCCCCCGGTTTCACCGTCGCTTCTAATCGGCTTTGGGCCAAGCGGCCAGAGGGGGCGGCGGTTGGACGCGGCTGTGCTGCTTATGTAAACACCATTCAGAAATGTCACTGGGTTTGCAAAGCAGGAATGTCACTACTGGGCGCGACGGTAGCAAGGCTTT
>NZ_JBIFFM010000009.1:0-199222 GCF_043556995.1 Sulfitobacter sp. 1A15106
CGATGGTACTGCGTCTTAAGACGTGGGAGAGTAGGTCATCGCCAAACCTAATAAGTTCCTAGACTACAGTATCTCTCGACGATGATCAGTATAACAAAACCGCCGCAGCTCAAAGCTGCGGCGGTTTTGTGTTTGAGGGGGGGGAGTGATGCCCAATAACTGTCTACTTTCCGCCCTTCACTTGGCGCAATGGATCAGTAACTCTTTCGCAACTGCGTAGAGAGACTGATATGACGCCCCCCATTGAAAAGGCTGCCCCTTCTTCGTCCGAGCTGGACCCCGCCGCGATGTCTGCGATTCGGAATGTTATGGTAGATGCGGAGAGTGCTCCGGACCCACGCGCCGGTTCGGGGCCGGCAGAGCCGCCGGTGGCCCCTCGGCGGCCGGGGCGCGTGGCTTTTCCGGATTTGCCGGAGCCGGAAGCCGTTGACGTTAAAATTAGGAAGGGGTCACGCCGTAGGATTCGTGCGAAACGTCCTCCGGCCCGCGCGGTGATCCTCAGCCTCCTGGCGTTGGCGGTGGTTCTACGCCCTTGGTTGGTGTTCGGCGTGGTATTCGTCACAGTGTTTGTGGCGTTGGGGGTCTTCCTCGCCCTCGGTTATGACGGGTTTTGGCAGCGAGCGATGGCGCTTGGGCGCTGGTATGCCGCGCGGCGGCCCGAGCGTGCGGCGGCGCTTCATGCGCGTTTGGATGCTTTCGCCATGAAATGGGACGCCGTGCTCGACCGATTCCCCGAAGGCACCGTCGACGGGCTGTATCTTCCCGACTTTGGCGAGATGGCAGCGGCAGAGGCGCGGCATGACGCGGCGCTTGACCGCCGGTTCGATCGTCTGCGCGACCCGGAAGCCTGAGGCGCGCGCGAAGACGTCTTGAAACTATGGGGCGGACCCGTTACATCCGCCCAATCGGGCAACAGGGAAAGATGTCATGGCCACCACCAATCCGCTTCAGTTCATCCAGCAGGTTCGCACCGAAGTTGCAAAGGTTGTTTGGCCGACAAAGCGCGAAGTGATGCTGACCACGCTGATGGTCTTTATCCTTGCCGCGCTGACAGCTGTTTTCTTTGCAATTGTCGATATCCTGATCCGCGGCGGCTTGCAGCAGATCCTTGGGATGTTCGGCTGAGCACCGCCCGCATGGGTGATTTTATCTTTACACCCTTGAAACCTGCGTCTGCGCGGGCTATTGCGCAGACCTGACCTGAAAAGGGCGTGCGGCGATTCGAGTTGCGCGCCGATTTTTTGTTCAGATGTTGCGGGGCTTGGCCCCCGTGTTGATTGACGAATTTCATGCCGGGGCAGCCCGCATGGCAAGACAGGGACCAGAGTTCAGATGGCAAAACGGTGGTATTCGGTCAGTGTCCTGTCGAACTTCGAAAAGAAGATCGCCGAGCAGATCCGCGCGTCCGTGGCCGAGCAGGAACTTGAAGACCAGATCGACGAAGTGCTGGTGCCCACCGAAGAGGTGATCGAGGTCCGGCGCGGCAAGAAGGTGACAACCGAGCGTCGCTTCATGCCCGGCTACGTGCTGGTGCATATGGAGATGTCAGACGCGGGCTATCACCTGATCAACTCGATCAACCGCGTCACTGGCTTCCTTGGCCCGCAGGGCCGTCCGATGCCGATGCGCGATGCCGAGGTTCAGGCGATCCTGGGTCGCGTGCAGGAAGGCGAAGAAGCGCCGCGCACGCTGATCCACTTCGAGGTCGGTGAGAAAGTCAAAGTCGCCGATGGTCCGTTTGAGGATTTCGACGGCATGATCGAAGAGGTCGACGACGAGAACCAGCGTCTCAAGGTTTCGGTCTCGATCTTTGGCCGGGAGACCCCGGTCGAATTGGAATTCACTCAGGTCAATAAGCAGGTCTGAGTGTGCGGCGGGGTTCGCCCCGCCATCCCGGCACCTGAGGGCGCCGGTCATTGTGGGAGGGACGGGCGCCGCGGCGCCTAGGCCCGGACCACGCAACGAAGAACCCGCGGGGCGCGCCCCAAGGGTGTTGAAAGGAGAAGGCCAATGGCCAAGAAACTCGTCGGTACGATGAAGTTGCAAGTTAAAGCGGGTCAAGCAAACCCGTCCCCGCCCGTGGGTCCCGCCCTCGGTCAGCGCGGCATCAACATCATGGAATTCTGCAAGGCGTTCAACGCCAAGACCGCAGACATGGAGCCGGGCGCACCGTGCCCCACCGTGATCAGCTACTATCAGGACAAGTCCTTCACCATGGACATCAAGACGCCCCCGGCGTCCTACTACCTGAAGAAAGCTGCCAAGGTGAACTCCGGCGCGAAAACACCGAGCCGTGAGACTGTCGGCACCGTGACCACCAAGCAGCTGCGCGAGATCGCAGAAGCAAAAGCCGCCGACCTGTCCGCGAACGACGTGGAAGCGGCGATGAAAATCATCCTGGGCTCCGCGAAGTCCATGGGCATCGAGGTGAAGTAAGATGGCAAAACTTGGAAAACGCACCCGCGCCGCCCGTGAAGCTTTTGCTGGCAAAGAAGAGATCACCGTTGAAGAAGCGGTAAGCCTCATCAAATCGAACGCCAGCGCGAAGTTCGACGAGACCATCGAGATCGCGATGAACCTCGGTGTTGACCCGCGTCACGCGGACCAGATGGTCCGCGGTGTTGTCGGCCTGCCCAACGGCACCGGCAAAACCATGCGCGTTGCCGTCTTCGCCCGTGGCGCGAAAGCTGAAGAAGCCGAAAAGGCGGGCGCAGATATCGTTGGCGCAGAAGACCTGATGGAAACCGTGCAGTCCGGCAAGATCGACTTCGATCGTTGCATTGCGACACCCGACATGATGCCGATCGTTGGCCGTCTGGGTAAAGTGCTTGGCCCCCGCAACCTGATGCCGAACCCCAAGGTTGGCACCGTGACCATGGACGTCGCTGACGCCGTGAAAGCGGCCAAGGGTGGTGAAGTGCAGTTCAAAGCCGAAAAGGGCGGTGTCGTCCACGCAGGCGTTGGCAAACTGTCCTTCGACGAAGCCAAGCTGGTTGAGAACATCCGTGCCTTCGTCGGCGCCGTGTCCAAAGCCAAGCCGGCCGGTGCCAAGGGCACCTACATGAAAAAGATCAACCTGAGCTCCACAATGGGCCCGGGCGTGTCGGTCGCTGTCGAGAACGCGACTGCCGAGTGATCCCGTGGGGTGGGGGCCAGCCTCTCACCTTACGACCCGAGATTTGGCGGCTTCGGTCGCCAGATACGCAAGGACCAGAACATCGGTCCGCGCGTCTGTCCGAGACGGAGGGTTTGGGCTTTGGCCTGAATAATTCCTTCCTGAGATGGGAAACCGGAAATTCCTGCCTTCGGGCGGTTTTGGCCGGGACCCTGACATTGGACCCGAATGGGGTGCAGAAGACCGCATCCTGAACTGAGCCGGGGGGCAACCCCCAAATTTGGAGTGAAACTGTGGATAGAGCACAAAAAGAACAGTTGGTCGACGAACTCGGCCAAATCTTTGAAAGCTCTGGCGTCGTTGTGGTTAGCCACTACGTCGGTTTGACAGTTGCCGAAATGCAGGACCTTCGGGCGCGCGCACGCGCAGCCGGTGGGGCCGTGCGTGTTGCCAAAAACAGGCTCGCCAAGATCGCCCTTGAGGGCAAGCCATGCGAAAGCATTGCTGACCTTCTGACGGGTATGACCGTTCTGACCTACTCTGAGGATCCTGTGGCCGCGGCCAAGGTTGCTCAGGAGTTCGCCAAGGAAAACAGCAAGCTTGTTATCCTCGGCGGCGCAATGGGTGAGAACGCGTTGGACGCCGCCGGTGTCGAAGCCGTGTCGAAAATGCCTTCGCGCGAGGAGCTTATCTCCTCCATCGCGGGCATGCTCGGCGCACCTGCTTCGAACATCGCCGGGGCCATTGGCGCACCTGCAAGCAACATCGCATCCATCTTGTCCACCATCGAGGACAAGGCGGCTGCGTAAGGCAAATCGTCAAACTGGCGCACGGGTTGAACACGCGCGTTGGAACACACATATCGTAACGGAAAGAGCTAAACATGGCTGATCTGAAAAAACTGGCAGAAGACATCGTTGGTCTGACTCTGCTTGAAGCACAAGAACTGAAAACCATCCTGAAAGACGAGTACGGCATCGAGCCCGCCGCTGGCGGCGCAGTGATGATGGCCGGCCCAGCTGAAGGTGGCGCTGCCGAAGAAGAAAAGACCGAATTCGACGTCGTTCTGAAGAACGCCGGCGCATCCAAGATCAACGTGATCAAGGAAGTCCGCGGCATCACAGGTCTCGGCCTGAAAGAAGCCAAAGACCTGGTCGAAGCTGGTGGCAAGATCAAAGAAGGCGTAGACAAAGCCGAAGCCGAAGACATCAAAGGCAAGCTGGAAGCAGCTGGCGCCGAAGTCGAGCTGGCCTAAGCCAGAGGTGCGTGTCCTCACGCACCACGCATGAACAAGGGCTGGACGGGAATTTTCCTGTCCAGCCTGACCTGTTTTGACGAATGTTCCCCGCGGGAGCATTTCTCTGGAGAGGTCCAAGGTCGGAAGGGGTGCAGTGGGACGCATTCCAAGAATTGACCCGGATTTTCCGCTCTTATGGGCGCGCACCACGGCCCCGGTGGTTGATGCGCTCGGCGAGAGACACGAAAGGTGACACGACACATGGCACAATCCTTCCTTGGCCAGAAACGTCTGCGTAAATATTACGGCAAGATCCGCGAAGTGCTGGAGATGCCGAACCTCATCGAGGTTCAGAAATCCTCCTATGATCTGTTCCTGAATTCCGGCGACGCCGAGACCCCCACCGATGGTGAGGGGATCACGGGCGTTTTCCAGTCGGTCTTCCCGATCAAGGACTTTAACGAGACTTCGGTTCTCGAATACGTCAAGTACGAGCTGGAAAAGCCCAAGTACGACGTTGAGGAATGCCAGCAGCGCGACATGACCTACAGCGCGCCGCTGAAAGTGACCCTGCGCCTCATCGTGTTCGATGTGGACGAGGACACTGGTGCCAAGTCCGTCAAGGACATCAAAGAGCAGGACGTCTTCATGGGCGACATGCCCCTGATGACCCCGAACGGCACCTTCGTGGTCAACGGCACCGAGCGTGTGATCGTCTCCCAGATGCACCGCTCCCCGGGCGTGTTCTTTGACCACGACAAGGGCAAGACCCACTCCTCGGGCAAGCTGCTGTTCGCCTGCCGCATCATTCCCTACCGCGGCTCCTGGCTGGACTTCGAGTTCGACGCCAAGGACATCGTCTATGCCCGCATCGACCGTCGCCGCAAGCTGCCGGTAACGACCCTGCTCTATGCCCTGGGGCTGGACCAAGAAGGCATCATGAATGCCTATTACAACACCGTCACCTTCAAGCTGGAGAAGAACAAGGGTTGGGTTGCGCCCTTCTTCCCCGACCGCGTGCGCGGCACGCGTCCGACCTACGATCTGATCGACGCCAACACCGGCGAGATCCTCTTCGAGGCCGGCAAAAAGGTCACCCCCCGTGCGGTCAAGAAGCTCTTGGACGAAGGCAAGGTCAAGGAACTGCTGCTGCCCTTCGACCACATCGTCGGCAAGTTCGTCGCGCGTGACATCATCAACGAGGAAACCGGTGCGATCTACGTCGAGGCCGGTGACGAGTTGACGCTGGAATACGACAAGGACGGCACGCTGATCGGCGGCACCGCGAAGGAGCTGATCGACGCCGGCATCACCGAGATTCCGCTGCTGGACATCGACAACGTCAACGTCGGCCCCTACATGCGCAACACCATGGCGATGGACAAGAACATGAACCGCGACACCGCGCTCATGGACATCTACCGCGTCATGCGCCCGGGCGAGCCGCCCACCGTCGAGGCCGCGTCTGCGCTTTTCGACACGCTGTTCTTCGATTCCGAGCGTTACGACCTTTCGGCCGTGGGCCGCGTGAAGATGAACATGCGTCTGGCGCTCGACAAGCCCGACACGCAGCGCACGCTGGACCGTGACGATATCGTCGCCTGCATCAAGGCGCTGGTGGACCTGCGCGATGGCCGCGGCGACATCGACGACATCGACCACCTCGGCAACCGTCGTGTGCGTTCCGTCGGCGAGCTGATGGAAAACCAGTACCGCGTCGGCCTGCTGCGGATGGAGCGCGCGATCAAGGAGCGGATGTCTTCCGTCGAGATCGACACCGTGATGCCGCAGGATCTGATCAACGCCAAGCCCGCCGCGGCTGCGGTGCGTGAATTCTTCGGCTCCTCGCAGCTGTCGCAGTTCATGGACCAAACCAACCCGTTGTCCGAAGTGACGCACAAGCGTCGCCTTTCGGCGCTTGGGCCGGGCGGTCTGACCCGCGAGCGTGCAGGCTTCGAGGTGCGCGACGTGCACCCGACCCACTATGGCCGGATGTGCCCGATTGAGACGCCGGAAGGTCCGAACATTGGTCTGATCAACTCGCTGGCCACCTTTGCCCGCGTGAATAAATACGGCTTCATCGAAACGCCTTACCGCGTTGTCAAAGACAGCACCGTCACCGACGAAGTGCACTACATGTCAGCGACCGAGGAAATGCGTCATACCGTGGCGCAGGCCAACGCCAACCTCGACGACGACATGAAGTTCGTGAACGAGATGGTCTCGACCCGTCAGTCCGGTGACTACACGCTGGCGCCGACCGAGAACGTGGACCTGATCGACGTGAGCCCGAAGCAGTTGGTCTCGGTCGCTGCCTCGCTGATCCCCTTCCTTGAGAACGACGACGCCAACCGCGCTCTCATGGGCTCGAACATGCAACGTCAGGCCGTGCCGCTTCTGCAAGCCGAGGCGCCGCTTGTCGGCACCGGGATCGAAGAGGTCGTGGCGCGCGATTCCGGGGCGGCCTACACGGCACGCCGCGCGGGTATCATCGACCAAGTCGATGCCTCCCGTATCGTGATCCGGGCCACCGAAGACCTTGAGCTGGGCGACGCGGGCGTGGACATCTACCGCATGCGCAAGTTCCAGCGCTCGAACCAGAACACCTGCATCAACCAGCGTCCGCTGGTGAAAGTGGGCGAGAAGGTCACGAAGGGTCAAGTCATCGCGGACGGTCCGTCGACCGACATGGGGGAACTGGCGCTCGGCAAGAATGTCGTCGTCGCCTTCATGCCGTGGAACGGCTACAACTACGAGGACTCCATTCTGATCTCCGAGCGGATTTCCCGCGACGACGTCTTTACCTCGATCCACATTGAGGAATTCGAAGTCGCCGCACGTGACACCAAGCTCGGGCCCGAAGAGATCACCCGCGACATCCCGAACGTCGGCGAGGAAGCCCTGCGCAACCTCGACGAAGCCGGTATCGTTTATATCGGTGCGGACGTAGAGCCGGGCGACATCCTTGTGGGCAAGATCACACCCAAGGGCGAGAGCCCGATGACGCCGGAAGAAAAGCTTCTGCGCGCCATCTTTGGTGAGAAGGCCTCGGACGTGCGCGACACCTCCTTGCGGGTGAAGCCGGGCGATTTCGGCACCGTTGTCGAAGTGCGTGTCTTCAACCGTCACGGCGTTGAGAAAGACGAGCGTGCGCTGCAGATCGAGCGTGAGGAAGTCGAACGTCTGGCCCGTGACCGGGACGACGAGCTGGCGATCCTCGACCGCAACATCTACGCGCGTCTCAAGGACATGATCCTCGGCAAGGTTGCCGTGAAAGGCCCGAAAGGCGTGAAGGCGAACAGCCAGATCACCGAGGAACTGCTGGAAACCCTGACCCGCGGTCAGTGGTGGCAGCTGGCTCTTGAGGACGAGGATGACGCCAAGATCGTCGAGGCCCTGAACGAGCAGTACGAGATCCAGAAACGGACCTTGGATGCGCGTTTCGAGGACAAGGTCGAGAAAGTCCGCCGTGGCGACGACCTGCCCCCGGGCGTGATGAAGATGGTCAAGGTCTTCGTGGCGGTGAAGCGTAAGCTGCAGCCGGGCGACAAGATGGCTGGTCGTCACGGGAACAAGGGTGTGATTTCGAAAGTGGTGCCGATGGAGGACATGCCGTTCCTCGCCGATGGTACCCCGGTCGACTTCTGCCTCAACCCGCTGGGTGTGCCGTCGCGTATGAACGTCGGTCAGATCCTCGAGACGCATATGGGCTGGGCCGCACGCGGTCTGGGTCTGAACGTTGATGAGGCGCTGCAGGAATACCGCCGCTCGGGTGACCTGACGCCGGTGCGCGAAGCGATGCAACTGGCCTATGGCGAGGATGTCTACGAAGAAGGCATCACCGGCATGGACGAGGACACGCTGCTGGAAGCGGCTGACAACGTACGCCGCGGCGTGCCGATCGCCACACCGGTCTTCGACGGCGCCAAGGAAGCGGACGTGAACGACAGCCTCAAGCGGGCCGGGTTCGACACCTCCGGTCAGTCGGTGCTCTTCGATGGTCGGACAGGCGAGCAGTTCGCGCGTCCGGTGACCGTTGGCGTGAAGTACCTGCTGAAGCTGCACCACCTGGTGGACGACAAGATCCACGCGCGTTCGACCGGGCCGTACTCCCTCGTCACACAGCAGCCGCTGGGTGGTAAGGCGCAGTTCGGTGGCCAGCGCTTTGGTGAGATGGAAGTCTGGGCGCTTGAAGCCTATGGTGCCGCTTACACATTGCAGGAAATGCTGACCGTCAAGTCGGACGACGTCGCGGGCCGGACCAAGGTCTATGAAAGCATCGTCAAGGGCGAGGATAACTTCGAAGCGGGCATTCCGGAGAGCTTTAACGTTCTCGTCAAGGAAGTGCGCGGCCTCGGCCTGAATATGGAACTCCTGGATGCGGAGGAGGATGAGTGAGGTTTAAACGGAATTTTTTAAAAATTCCGGGCCGTTTTCTTTCAAAGAAAACGGCACCCCTCACTCCCAACGCACCCCTTTCAAGGATTTGAAAATGAACCAGGAACTGACAAACAACCCGTTCAACCCGCTGACGCCGCAAAAAGCGTTTGACGAAATCAAGGTCTCCTTGGCCTCGCCCGAGCGGATCCTGAGCTGGTCCTTCGGTGAGATCAAGAAGCCGGAAACCATCAACTACCGCACGTTCAAGCCCGAGCGTGACGGCCTGTTCTGCGCGCGTATCTTTGGCCCGATCAAAGACTACGAATGCCTCTGCGGCAAATATAAGCGCATGAAGTATCGCGGCGTCGTCTGCGAGAAATGCGGTGTGGAAGTCACGCTGCAAAAGGTCCGCCGTGAGCGTATGGGCCACATCGAGCTGGCCTCGCCGGTGGCGCACATCTGGTTCCTCAAATCGCTGCCCTCGCGCATCGGCCTGATGCTGGACATGACTCTGCGTGATCTGGAGCGCGTGCTCTACTTCGAAAACTACGTCGTGATCGAGCCGGGCCTCACCGATCTTCAATACGGTCAGATGATGACCGAAGAAGAATATATGGACGCGCAAGACGCCTATGGCATGGACGCTTTCACCGCCAACATCGGCGCCGAAGCGATCCGCGAGATGCTGGCGGCGATCGACCTTGAAGCCGAAGCCGAGAACCTGCGCGCCGATCTGAAAGAGGCGACAGGCGAGCTGAAGCCCAAGAAGATCATCAAGCGTCTGAAAGTGGTCGAGAGCTTCCTTGAATCCGGCAACCGTCCGGAGTGGATGGTCATGACCGTGATCCCGGTCATCCCGCCCGAGCTGCGCCCGCTGGTGCCGCTCGATGGTGGCCGCTTTGCGACCTCGGACCTCAACGACCTCTATCGCCGCGTCATCAACCGGAACAACCGTTTGAAGCGTCTGATCGAGCTGCGCGCGCCCGACATCATCGTGCGCAACGAAAAGCGGATGCTGCAGGAATCGGTCGACGCACTCTTCGACAACGGCCGCCGTGGCCGCGTCATCACCGGTGCCAACAAGCGCCCGCTGAAGTCGCTCTCGGACATGCTGAAAGGCAAGCAGGGCCGCTTCCGTCAGAACCTTCTGGGTAAGCGCGTCGACTTCTCGGGTCGTTCGGTTATTGTGACCGGCCCGGAGTTGAAGCTTCACCAATGTGGTCTTCCCAAGAAGATGGCCTTGGAACTGTTCAAGCCGTTCATCTATTCGCGGCTTGAGGCCAAAGGTCTGTCCTCCACCGTGAAACAGGCCAAGAAGCTGGTCGAGAAAGAGCGCCCCGAGGTTTGGGACATTCTTGATGAGGTGATCCGTGAACACCCCGTCATGCTCAACCGCGCGCCGACGCTGCACCGTCTTGGCATTCAGGCGTTCGAACCCGTCCTGATTGAAGGCAAGGCGATCCAGCTGCACCCGCTGGTCTGCTCGGCCTTCAACGCCGACTTCGACGGTGACCAGATGGCCGTTCACGTCCCGCTCTCGCTGGAAGCCCAGTTGGAAGCGCGTGTTCTGATGATGTCCACGAACAACGTGTTGTCGCCTGCAAACGGCGCACCGATCATCGTACCGTCGCAGGATATGATCTTGGGTCTCTACTACACGACCCTTGAGCGTGAAGGCATGGTTGGCGAAGGCATGGTCTTCGGCTCCGTCGACGAGGTGCAGCACGCCCTCGACGCCGGTGCGGTTCACCTGCACTCGAAAATCAAGGCGCGGATCAAACAGATCGACGCTGAAGGCAACGAAGTGATGATGCGCTTTGACACGACCCCCGGTCGTATCCGTCTTGGTGCGCTTCTGCCGCTGAACGCCAAAGCGCCGTTTGATCTGGTCAACCGTCTGCTGCGCAAGAAAGAAGTGCAGCAGGTCATCGACACCGTCTACCGTTACTGCGGTCAGAAAGAGTCGGTCATCTTCTGTGACCAGATCATGACCATGGGTTTCCGCGAAGCTTTCAAAGCGGGCATCTCCTTCGGCAAAGACGACATGCTGATTCCCGACACCAAATGGCCGCTGGTTGAAGAAACCCGCGAGCAGGTGAAGGACTTTGAACAGCAGTATATGGACGGCCTGATCACTCAGGGCGAAAAGTACAACAAGGTCGTCGATGCATGGTCGAAGTGTAACGACAAGGTGACCGAGGCGATGATGGGCTCCATCTCCGCGGTGACTCACCACGAGAACGGTTCCGAGAAAGAGCCGAACTCGGTCTACATGATGGCCCACTCCGGTGCCCGTGGCTCGGTCACGCAGATGAAACAGCTGGGCGGGATGCGCGGCCTGATGGCGAAGCCGAATGGCGACATCATCGAGACGCCGATCATCTCGAACTTTAAAGAAGGTCTGACCGTTCTCGAGTACTTCAACTCGACCCACGGTGCGCGGAAAGGTCTGTCGGATACCGCTCTGAAAACAGCGAACTCCGGTTACCTGACACGCCGTCTGGTGGACGTGGCGCAGGACTGCATCGTGCGCGAGCATGACTGCGGCACCGAAACCGCGATCACCGCCGAAGCGGCTGTCAACGATGGTGAGGTTGTCTCCTCGCTGGCCGAGCGTCTGCTGGGCCGTGTTGCGGCGGATGACATTCTGGTGCCCGGCACCGAGGATGTTCTGGTGCCCGCCGGCACGCTGATCGACGAGCGCATGTCGGATGCCATCGACGAGGCCGGGGTGCAGTCCGCACGGATCCGCAGCCCGCTGACCTGTGATGCCGAAGAGGGCGTCTGCGCCATGTGCTATGGCCGTGACCTCGCACGCGGCACGCTGGTCAACCAAGGTGAGGCCGTTGGCATCATCGCGGCCCAGTCGATTGGTGAACCCGGTACACAGCTGACGATGCGGACCTTCCACATCGGCGGTGTTGCGCAGGGTGGTCAGCAGTCCTTCCTTGAGGCCAGCCAGTCGGGCAAGGTCGCTTTCGAGAACGCACAGACGCTTGAAAACAGCGCCGGTGAAGTGCTCGTCATGGGCCGGAACATGAAGCTGTTGATCGTCGATGAGAATGGTGAGGAGCGGGCCAGCCACAAGATCGGCTACGGCACCAAGCTGCACGTCAAAGAAGGCGACGACGTGGCGCGCGGTGACAAGCTGTTCGAATGGGACCCTTACACCCTGCCGATCATCGCCGAGAAACCCGGTACGACCAAATACGTCGACCTGGTCTCGGGCATCGCGGTCAAGGAAGACACCGACGAAGCTACCGGCATGACCCAGAAGATCGTGATCGACTGGCGCGCGGCCCCCAAGGGCAACGAGCTCAAGCCCGAGATCATCTTGGTGGGTGAAGATGGCGAACCGGTCCGCAACGATGCGGGCAACCCGGTGACCTATCCGATGTCGGTGGACGCGGTTCTCTCTGTCGAAGACCAGACGCAGGTACAGGCCGGTGACATCATCGCGCGTATTCCGCGTGAAGGTGCCAAGACGAAGGACATTACCGGTGGTCTGCCGCGAGTGGCCGAACTCTTTGAGGCGCGTCGCCCCAAGGATCACGCCATCATCGCGGAAATCAACGGCTACGTCCGCTTCGGCAAGGACTACAAGAACAAGCGTCGCATCGCGATCGAAAGCGCGGATGATCCGGACGTGAAGGTTGAATACATGGTGCCCAAGGGGAAGCACATCCCCGTGGCCGAAGGCGACTTCGTGCAGAAGGGCGACTACATCATGGACGGCAACCCCGCACCGCACGACATCCTCGCGATCATGGGCGTTGAAGCCTTGGCCGAGTATATGATTGACGAGGTGCAGGACGTTTACCGCCTGCAGGGTGTGAAGATTAACGACAAACACATCGAAGTCATCGTCCGTCAGATGCTGCAGAAGTGGGAAATCCAAGAAAGCGGCGACACCACGCTGCTCAAGGGCGAACACGTCGACAAGCAGGAGTTCGATCAGGCCAACGAGAAGGCGCTCAAGAAGGGTGGCCGTCCTGCCAAGGGCGAGCCGATCCTGCTGGGCATCACCAAGGCGTCACTGCAAACCCGCAGCTTCATCTCGGCCGCCTCGTTCCAGGAAACCACGCGCGTGCTGACCGAAGCCTCGGTTCAGGGCAAGCGGGACAAGCTGGTCGGTCTGAAAGAGAACGTCATCGTGGGCCGTCTGATCCCCGCCGGGACCGGTGGCGCGACGCAGGCGATGCGCAAAGTGGCGACAGACCGCGACAACGTCGTGATCGAAGCGCGCCGCGAAGAGGCCGAAGCCGCCGCCCGTTTGGCCGCGCCGGAAGCCTCTGTGGAGGACGACATCATCGGTGGCGATGTGTTCAACACGCCGGTCGGTGACGACGAGAGCCGCGATTGATCTCAGCACCTTATTGAAAAACAAAAGCCCCCGCAGTGACGCTGCGGGGGCTTTTTTATGGGGTGGGCAAATGCCGCGGCCAGACACCACCCCGGGGGGCTGGTTTCTAAGGCCAAAGCCTTATATCCGCCACATAGTCCGAATAGGTTTGCAAAAGCTTAACCGTCGTAAGGTGCTTTGATGACGTCCCGCATTCTACATATCGACGACGACCCGATCGTTCTGGAACTGGTCAAGATGATCTTTTCCGACGACAGGTCGCTGAGCTTTGTCTCCTGTCTGAACGCCCGCGATGCGCTGGCGGTGGTCGATGATCTCAAGCCTGACCTGATCATCAGCGATATTTCCATGCCGGATATGGGCGGGTTGGAACTGGCCCATCGGTTTGGCGAGAATCCGGCCATCGCCGGGACGCCGATCATCTTTCTCAGCGGGCGCACCCGCGATCTTGAGGTCTATGACGCCTTCCGCGATCTGGCGGCCACGGTGATGCAAAAGCCGGTCGAGCCGGGGTTGCTGCGCAGCACTGTGCGTAATCTGTTGGCCAGCCAGCAGCAGCCGGTGGCGCAGGCTTCGAACCAGTAGAGCGCATCAATCTGGGCGGGGCGGGCCGCCGTTCTTGACAGCCCCCGTAGCCGCTGCCAGTCATTCGGGGGCGGCAGTGATATAAGCCGCACCATTTTTCCCGGAGCGCTTTCATGTCCCCCAATACCATCGGCGCGCTGCTGATGATCGCCTCGATGGCCTGTTTCACGTTTAACGACACGCTGCTCAAAATGACCGACGGGGCGCTGCCCCTGTTTCAGCTGTTGTTCCTGCGCGGGGTGACGACTTCGGTGCTGATCTTGGCCCTTAGTCGGCAGCTTGGCCGGATCGATTTTCGGCTTCATGCACGGGACTGGCAGGTCATCGGCCTGCGTTCGGTGGCCGAGATCGCGGCGGCATATTTCTTTCTCACCGCGTTGTTCAACATGCCCTTGGCGAATGTCACCGCCATCCTTCAGGTCGTGCCGCTTTCGGTGACGCTGGCGGCGGCGCTGGTGTTCCGGCAGGCGGTCGGCTGGCGGCGTTTGGTCGCCATCGGCATTGGTTTCTGCGGCGTGCTGTTAATCGTCAAACCGGGGGCGGAAGGGTTCAATATCTGGTCGATCTACGTTCTGATCGCCGTGCTCTGCGTGACGGTCCGTGACCTGTCGACCCGCGCCTTGTCACCGGCGGTACCCTCGATGACCGTGACTTTCGTGACCGCCCTGTCGGTGATGACGGCGGCGGGCTTGGCGTCGCTGAGCGCGCCTTGGGCGCCGGTGACGCCCTCGGTCGCGGCGCTGATTGGCGGCTCAGGGGTCTTTGTGCTAGGCGGCTATTTCTTTTCGATCCAAGTGATGCGGGTGGGCGATATCGGCTTCATCGCGCCATTTCGCTACACCGGCCTGCTCTGGGCGCTCTTGCTGGGCTGGGTCGTCTTTGGTGACTGGCCGGGGGCCATGACCCTCATCGGCGCGGGGATCGTGGTGGCCACGGGGGTCTTCACCCTCTACCGCGAGCGGAAGTTAAAGGTTCAGGCCGAGAAGACGCGCCGCACCTGAGCTTGATCGATAGCGAACCGTTCCTGAAACAGCGCTTCGCCTTCGGCATCCAGCGGGGCCACCTCTACATGCCGCGCGAGCCCCTGCCGCGAATCGTTCGAGCCGTTGTGGCTGCGCACGAACATCGCCGCATCGGGCAGGCTGACGCAGGGCATGAAGCGCGGCAGTTTCTCATGGGCGAAGTTCATGATGGTGAGCGGGCTGCCGCCCTTCACATACATCGCAAGTGCCGCGACATTGAGCGGACGGTACACTTCGGCGGCGCGGATGCCCTGCGGGCCGAATTCCGCGATGTAGCCCTTGGGCCAGTCAAAGGCGACGGAGCGCTGGCCTTTCAGCAGACCCGCGCTTTGCGCGACCGTCTGGCGCAGCCGCGCGATGAAGTCGACCGAGACCGCATCGTCATCGTCGTAGCGGAATTGCAGGCAGGGTTCGGCCGGGTTGATCCGCGCGGCGTTGAGCACCTCCTTCATCACCTCCCGATGATTGCGCGGCGGCTCACGGTGAATAACCGCCTGCGGCAGGTCGGCCAGCAGCGATTCGAGGCGTCGGGCGTGTTCGGTGGGAAACTGGTCGCCGATGACGAAGACGATCGAGAAGTCCGGGTCTGTCTGCGCTTTCAGGCAGGGCAGGGCGACGGTTTCGAGAAGGCGGAAACGTTCTTCGAGCCGGGCCGCGTCATAGAGATAGGCGATGCGTTCCTCGGTGGTTTCGTGGCCGACCTGAAAGCCGCCCAAGGCCGGGTAGGAAAAGCGGCAAAGGCCGATCGCTTGCATGAAGATTTCCTTTTGTCCTTCGCCGGACTATGGCGAGCGGGGCAGGGGCGTGGCAAGGGTGGAATGTGCGACCCGGGCCCGGAACCAACCCGCAGGCGCCGGGCCATCACCCGGCAAACCTCCGCGCCCCCACCGGGGCGCACCTGTTGACAGGCCCCGCGCAACGCTCTATACGCCCGCTATCTCGGAGGTGGAGGCCGCTCTGCCAGTCCGAATTCATAACTGAAGTGGTCACGATCCGGCCTACTACTGGCCCGATCCTCTGTTAACCCACCGCGTCGTTTTCCTCGGTACGGGAACGTTGCGGTCATTTTGCTTTGTGGACGCATGAAGTAACCGAAATTAGCCGCATGGGGGATCCCCCGTGTACACAATCTGAGCGATACGGGGATATAACCGGAATGCCAACGATCCAACAGCTGATCCGCAAGCCGCGGCAGCCGAAAGTCAAACGTTCGAAATCCATGCACCTGCAGGAGTGCCCGCAAAAGCGCGGCGTCTGCACACGCGTGTACACCACCACACCGAAAAAGCCGAACTCGGCGATGCGTAAGGTTGCCAAGGTGCGCCTGACCAACGGGTTCGAAGTGATCTCCTACATCCCGGGTGAGAGCCACAACCTTCAGGAACACTCCGTGGTTCTGATCCGCGGCGGTCGTGTAAAAGACCTTCCGGGTGTGCGTTACCACATCCTGCGCGGTGTTCTTGATACGCAGGGCGTCAAAGACCGTAAGCAGCGTCGTTCGAAGTACGGCGCGAAGCGTCCGAAGTAATCTCGCACCGGTGGGGCCCGTCCCCGCCGATCCACCCGATGTTCGGTGGGGCAGCGCCCCACCACCCGCCAAGAGGAAGACACTGACATGTCACGCCGCCACGCCGCTGAAAAACGCGAAGTCCTGCCAGACGCCAAATACGGCGATCTGGTTCTCACCAAATTCATGAACAACCTGATGATCGACGGCAAGAAATCTGTCGCCGAGCGTATCGTTTACAACGCGATGACCCGCGTCGAAGACAAGATCAAGCGCGCGCCGATCGAAGTGTTCCACGAAGCGCTGGAAAACATCCAGCCCTCCGTCGAAGTCCGCTCGCGCCGTGTGGGTGGTGCCACCTATCAGGTGCCGGTCGAAGTGCGCCCCGAGCGTCGTCAGGCGCTGGCGATCCGCTGGTTGATCAAGGCCGCCCGTGCGCGTAACGAAAACACCATGGAAGAACGCCTTGCCGGCGAGCTGCTGGACGCTGTGCAGTCCCGTGGTACCGCTGTTAAAAAGCGCGAAGATACGCACAAGATGGCCGACGCGAACAAAGCGTTCAGCCACTACCGCTGGTAATTTCAACGTCGCGCCCGGTTTCGGGCGCGATCCGTTCGTACTGATATTTTCGAGGAAGCAGCCCCATGGCACGCGACTATCCGCTCCAACGCTACCGCAACTTCGGCATCATGGCTCACATCGATGCCGGTAAAACCACTTGTTCCGAACGCATCCTGTTCTACACCGGCAAAAGCCACAACATTGGTGAGGTGCATGACGGCGCCGCAACCATGGACTGGATGGAGCAGGAACAAGAGCGCGGCATCACCATCACCTCCGCCGCGACCACCACTTTCTGGCAGCGTCAGGAAGAGCCCACAGCCGATGCGACATCCGACACCAAGTTCCGGATGAACATCATCGACACCCCCGGCCACGTTGACTTCACCATCGAAGTTGAGCGTTCGCTGGCCGTTCTCGACGGTGCGGTTGCCGTTCTCGACGCCAACGCCGGTGTTGAGCCGCAGACCGAAACCGTCTGGCGTCAGGCTGACCGCTACAAGGTGCCGCGTATCGTTTTCGTCAACAAGATGGACAAGATCGGCGCGGACTTCTTCAACTGCGTGCATATGATCAAGGACCGCACAGGCGCCACGCCTGCTCCGATCCAGATCCCGATCGGCGCAGAGAACGAGCTGGAAGGCATCGTCGACCTCGTGACCATGAAAGAATGGGTCTGGGCCGGTGAAGACCTCGGTGCCGCCTGGGAACAGCGCGAAATCCGTGACAGCCTGAAAGAGACCGCCGACGAATGGCGTGCCAAGCTCATCGAGACCGCGGTCGAGATGGACGACGAGGCGATGGAAAACTACCTGATGGACGGCGCCGAGCCGGACGTCGACACCCTGCGCGACCTGATCCGCAAGGGTACCCTGGCCATCAAGTTCATCCCCGTTCTCTGTGGCTCCGCCTTCAAGAACAAGGGTGTTCAGCCGCTCTTGAACGCCGTGATCGATTACCTGCCCAGCCCGCTGGACGTTGTCGACTACATGGGCTTCAAGCCGGGCGACGAAACTGAGACCCGCAACATCCCGCGCCGCGCGGATGACGACATGGCGTTCTCGGGCCTTGCGTTCAAAATCATGAACGACCCCTTCGTCGGCTCGCTGACCTTCACCCGCATCTACTCGGGCGTTCTGCGCAAGGGCGACACGCTTCTGAACTCGACCAAGGGTAAGAAAGAGCGCGTCGGTCGTATGATGATGATGCACTCCAACAACCGCGAGGAAATCGAAGAGGCCTTCGCGGGCGACATCATCGCGCTGGCGGGTCTTAAGGACACCACCACCGGTGACACGCTCTGCGCGCAGAACGATCCGGTCGTCCTCGAAACCATGACCTTCCCCGATCCGGTGATCGAGATCGCGGTCGAGCCGAAGACCAAGGCCGACCAGGAAAAGATGTCTGCAGGTCTGGCCCGTCTGGCCGCCGAAGACCCCTCTTTCCGC
Source organism: Sulfitobacter sp. 1A15106 (assembly GCF_043556995.1). Taxonomy (NCBI): domain Bacteria; kingdom Pseudomonadati; phylum Pseudomonadota; class Alphaproteobacteria; order Rhodobacterales; family Roseobacteraceae; genus Sulfitobacter; species Sulfitobacter sp. 1A15106. The sequence continues at coordinate 18,219 of NZ_JBIFFM010000009.1, forward strand.
GTCGAAACCGATCTGGAATCCGGTCAGACTATCATGAAGGGCATGGGCGAACTTCACCTCGACATCCTCGTCGACCGTCTGAAGCGTGAGTTCAAGGTTGAAGCGAACATCGGTGCGCCTCAGGTTGCCTATCGTGAGACCATCAGCCGCGAAGCCGAAATCACTTACACCCACAAGAAGCAGTCGGGTGGTTCGGGTCAGTTCGGTGAGGTCAAGATGATCCTGACGCCGACCGAGCCGGGCGAAGGTTACTCCTTCGAGAGCCGCATCGTCGGTGGTGCCATTCCCAAGGAATACATCCCGGGCGTGGAAAAGGGTATCAAGTCGGTTCTGGACTCTGGTCCGCTTGCGGGCTTCCCGGTCATCGACTTCAAGGTTGCCCTGATCGACGGTAAGTTCCACGACGTTGACTCCAGTGTTCTGGCCTTCGAAATCGCCGCCCGTATGGGTATGCGCGAAGGCATGAAGAAAGCTGGCGCCAAGCTGCTGGAACCGATCATGAAGGTCGAAGTTGTAACCCCGGAAGAATACACCGGTGGCATCATCGGTGACCTGACATCTCGTCGGGGCCAGGTGCAGGGTCAAGATACGCGCGGCAACGCCATCGCGATCGACGCTTTCGTGCCGCTGGCCAACATGTTCGGCTACATCAACACCCTGCGTTCGATGTCGTCGGGTCGTGCGAACTTCACCATGCAGTTCGACCACTACGAACCCGTGCCGCAGAACATTTCGGACGAGATTCAGGCCAAGTTCGCTTAAGGAAATCGGCGCGTTGGAAACCGCGCGCCGACCCAAATCGTTGGGTGTGTGCTGCGCATACACCATTGAGAAAGACCAAAAGGAGCCAACACCATGGCAAAGGCAAAGTTTGAACGCACCAAACCGCACGTCAACATCGGCACGATCGGCCACGTTGACCACGGTAAAACCACGCTGACCGCGGCGATCACCAAATACTTCGGTGACTTCCAAGCGTATGACCAGATCGACGGCGCGCCCGAAGAGAAGGCCCGCGGCATCACCATCTCGACCGCGCACGTCGAGTATGAGACCGAGAACCGTCACTACGCCCACGTCGACTGCCCCGGCCACGCTGACTATGTGAAAAACATGATCACCGGTGCGGCGCAGATGGACGGCGCGATCCTGGTTGTGAACGCGGCCGACGGCCCGATGCCCCAGACCCGCGAGCACATCCTGCTTGGCCGTCAGGTTGGCATCCCCGCCATGGTCGTCTTCATGAACAAAGTTGACCAGGTTGACGACGAAGAGCTGCTCGAGCTCGTCGAGATGGAAATCCGCGAACTGCTGTCCTCCTACGACTACCCCGGCGATGACATCCCCGTTGTTGCAGGTTCCGCTCTGGCGGCGATGGAAGGCAACAAGCCCGAGATCGGCGAAGAGTCCATCAAGAAGCTGATGGCCGAGGTTGACGCCTACATCCCGACACCTGAGCGTGCCGTGGACCAGCCCTTCCTGATGCCGGTCGAAGACGTCTTCTCGATCTCCGGTCGTGGTACCGTTGTGACAGGCCGTGTCGAGCGTGGCGTGATCAACGTTGGCGACGAAATCGAAATCGTCGGCATCCGCGACACCAAGAAAACCACCTGCACCGGCGTGGAAATGTTCCGCAAGCTGCTGGACCGTGGTGAAGCTGGCGACAACATCGGCGCCCTGCTGCGCGGCGTTGAGCGTGACGGCGTTGAGCGTGGTCAGGTTCTCTGCAAGCCCGGCTCCGTGACCCCGCACACCAAGTTCGAAGCCGAAGCCTACATCCTCACCAAAGAGGAAGGTGGCCGTCACACGCCGTTCTTCGCGAACTACCGTCCGCAGTTCTACTTCCGTACAACTGACGTGACCGGCACCGTTCAACTGGCAGAAGGCACCGAGATGGTCATGCCCGGCGACAACGTGTCCTTCGGCGTTGAGCTGATCGCACCGATCGCCATGGAAAACGGCCTGCGCTTCGCGATCCGCGAAGGTGGCCGGACTGTTGGCGCGGGCGTCGTTTCCAAAATCACTGAGTGATTTTGAAACGGACCTGGTGGGCGGCAGTCGCTCCGCAGGAGCGATGAGAGCCCATCCCCTGGCCTGACCGGGGACCACGGTTCAGATATTCGAAAGGCCGCAGCTTTTGCTGCGGCCTTTTGCTTTGGCGGGAGAGGGGCCTTTGGCGTGCGCGTGATACTGGGGGAGACGGCGCGTTTTCCGGTTGTGATTGAACGCGGACGGGGTGCGCGGTCACGCCGGGGCGGCGTGACTTTGCGCACTGGTTCTAAAAACACGGGGGTTTTTAGAACCCTCTTGCCACTTGCTTTGATTCCCCCTATAGGACGCGCATCGAACCGGGGTGCGTCAGACGCGCCCCGTTTGATTTATTACCAAGGCGCGAAGAGGGGGCCGGATGAGCCTGCTTCCTCCAATCCGTTAGAATCCCAAAACAAGGGATATGCATATGGCCGTTCAAAGCCAGAACATCCGCATTCGCCTGAAGGCGTTTGACTACCGGGTGCTCGATGCCTCCACTCAGGAAATCGTCAGCACCGCCAAGCGCACAGGCGCTTCGGTTCGCGGTCCCATTCCGCTGCCGAACAAGATCGAGAAATTCACCGTTCTTCGTGGTCCCCACGTCGACAAGAAATCCCGTGACCAGTTTGAAATCCGCACGCATAAGCGTCTGCTGGATATCATCGATCCGACCCCCCAGACCGTGGACGCGCTGATGAAGCTCGACCTCGCCGCTGGCGTGGACGTCGAGATCAAGCTGCAATCGTAAAGCCGGGAGGGTAATCATATGTTGCGCTCAGGCGTTATTGCAAAAAAAGTCGGCATGACCCGGCTGTTCATGGAAGACGGCAAGCAGATCCCTGTGACCGTTCTTCAGTTGGACAAGCTTCAGGTTGTCGCACAGCGCACCGCGGACCGCGACGGCTACACCGCTGTTCAGCTCGGTGCCGGTTCGGCGAAAGCCAAACGTACAAGCCAAGCCATGCGTGGCCACTTCGCCGCGGCGAAGGTGGAACCCAAGCGCAAGCTGGCCGAGTTCCGCGTCGATGCGGACGCGATGATCAACGTCGGTGAGGAAATCACCGCTGACCATTACTTCGCCGGTCAGTATGTTGACGTTGCAGGCACATCGATCGGTAAAGGTTTTGCCGGTGCCATGAAGCGTCACAACTTCGGCGGTCTGCGGGCGACACACGGTGTCTCCATCAGCCACCGTTCGCACGGCTCCACCGGCCAGTGTCAGGATCCCGGCAAGGTTTTCAAAGGCAAAAAAATGGCCGGCCACATGGGTGCTGCCCGTGTCACCACGCAGAACCTCGAGGTCGTCAAGACCGACAGCGCGCGTGGCCTGATCATGGTCAAAGGCGCCGTTCCCGGCTCCAAAGGTGGCTGGGTCACCGTCAAGGATGCGGTCAAAAAACCGTTCCCCGAAGATGCGATCCTGCCCGCCGCTCTGAAATCCGCCGCTGACGAAGCTGCGAAAGCCGCCGAAGAGGCCGCCGCCGCAGCCGCCGCAGAGGCAGAAGCCGAAGCCAAGCGTTTGGCCGAAGAGCAAGCCGCACAGGAAGCTGAAGCGTTGAAAGCCGCAGAAGCCGAAATCGCAGCTGAAGGTTCGGATGCCGACAATTCCGATGCCGACGCTGACAAGAAAGAAGGTGACGCATGAAACTCGATGTCATCAAACTCGACGGTGGCAAAGCCGGGTCCGTAGACTTGGACGAAGCCCTGTTCGGCCTGGAGCCGCGTGCCGACATCCTGCACCGCGTCGTGCGCTGGCAGCGTAACAACGCGCAGCAGGGGACGCACAAGGTCAAGACCCGGTCCGAGACCAGCTACTCGACCAAGAAGATCTATCGCCAGAAGGGCACCGGCGGCGCACGTCACGGTGACCGCAACGCGCCGATCTTCCGCAAGGGTGGTATCTACAAGGGTCCGACCCCGCGCAGCCACGGCCACGAGCTGACCAAGAAGTTCCGCAAGCTGGGCCTGCGCCACGCGCTGTCCGCCAAAGCAAAAGCCGGTTCGCTGGTCATCATCGACGAAGCAACCTCCGAGGGCAAAACCGCCGCTCTGGCCAAGCAGGTCTCGAACCTGGGCTGGAAACGCGCGCTGGTCATCGATGGCGCTTCGGTCAACGAGAACTTCGCACAGGCCGCGCGCAACATCGATGGGTTGGACATCCTGCCGTCGATGGGCGCAAACGTCTATGACATCCTCAAGCGTGATACTCTGGTGATCACCAAAGCGGGGATTGAAGCATTGGAGGCACGCCTGAAATGAGCGCCAAGCATCAACACTACGACGTGATCCGCAAGCCGGTCATTACCGAGAAGGCAACCATGGCGTCCGAACAGAACGCCGTCGTCTTCGAAGTTGCGATCGAAAGCAACAAGCCGATGATCAAAGAGGCCGTTGAGGCGCTCTTTAACGTCAAGGTGAAGGCCGTGAACACGACCATCACCAAAGGCAAGGTCAAGCGTTTCCGGGGCCAAATGGGCCGCCGTAAGGACGTGAAAAAGGCCTATGTGACGCTCGAAGAGGGCAACACGATCGACGTCTCCACCGGGCTCTGATTGCCGGTTAGACATTTGGAAAAGGCCTCCGCATTGCGGGGGCCTTTTTCGTTTCGGGGATGCGCCGGGGCCCGGGACAAGCCGCAGGCGCCGGGCCATCGCCTGCCCGCCCGGACGGGTAGGCGATTTGGTGAGTCTGGACGTGACCTCGCAAAAGCACATCTCGGTTGTACCATAAAGTGGCACCAAGGTCCGTCAGATCGCCGACCCGCGGGCAGGCGCTGGCCCTCGGAGCATGCATGCCACCCCGGCCATGGACTAGCCACAGGCTCAACCCTCCCCCCAAAGCAGGCTGTTTCCAGCCTAAATGCCGCGACGTAACGGCAAAGGGTGACGCGGGCGTTGCTTGCGGCGTGCTTTCCTCTACAAGACCTCGGATAACGACAAAAAGCAGGTCCATGTCCCACGAAAAATCTACCTCCGGCGCGTCTGCGGACGTGTCGAACGCGCGCGACTGGGTGCGCGTGCTGGCCCGTTACCGCGAGCCGAGCACTTGGCGCAGCAGTTTTGAACTGGCGATCACGCTCGGTCCCTTTATCCTCCTTTGGGCGCTGGCTTGGTGGGCGCTCTCAGTCAGCGGCTGGCTGGCACTCGCGATCTCGCTGGTGAACGCGGGCTTCTTGCTGCGGCTCTTCGCGATCCAACACGACTGCGGCCATGCGGCCTTTTTCAGCAGTCGCCGCACCAGCGATTGGGTGGGCCGCGCGCTCGGGGTGCTGACGCTGACGCCCTATGACGTGTGGCGTCGCACCCATTCGATTCACCACTCTTCAGCCGGGAACCTTGGCCGTCGCGGCATTGGCGATATTCACACGCTCACGGTTGCGGAGTATCGCGCGCTTGGGCTGTTCGGGCGGCTGCATTACCGCCTGTATCGGAACCCGATCGTGCTTTTTGGTCTTGGGCCGACCTATCTCTTCTTCGTGCAGAACCGCGTGCCACTGGGACTGATGGCGCAGATCCGCTATTGGCTGAGCGCGATGGGCACCAATCTGACGATCCTCGCAGCACTTGCGGTGATCTTCTATTTCGGGGGGATCATGCCCATTCTGCTGATCTTCGTACCCAGCACCCTTCTGGCGGCCACGGCGGGCATGTGGTTGTTCTATGTGCAGCACCAGTTCGAGACGACCCATTGGGAAGAGAATGACGCTTGGGACCTGCATGACGCGGCCTTTCACGGCTCCTCGCATTACATCCTGCCGCGTCCCTTGCAGTGGCTGAGCGCCAATATCGGCATTCACCATGTGCACCACCTCTACAGCCGCATTCCCTTCTATCGCCTGCCGGAAGTGCTGCGCGATCATGTCGCCTTGGCGGAGGGGAACCGGATGACCATCCGCGAGAGCCTTGCCAACGCGCGGCTGCATCTGTGGGATGAGAAAAGCAAGCGCCTGTTGTCTTTCGCGCAGGCGCGCCGCGTCGCCTGAAGCCGCAGGATTTGGCTATGATCTAGGCCCCCGCTTTGGCGGGGGTCTTTGCATTTGGAGGGCTGTCATTACCTTCGCGCGATCTTCTCGGCTGCGCGTTCAATCATGCGGCGACCCCGGAAAAGTTCCGAAAAAAAGCCATCAATTTATTCGGAACAGAGCAGAAAGCTGCCGGTTGTCTCACCGTGGAAAACGGGGTGCTGCGCGCCTCACTTATCGTAAACGAACACGGGAGAGACCTAATGATCTATACCAAAACACTCATGGCTGGCGTATCCGCCGTTGCCCTTTTCGCGGCCGCTCCGGTTCTGGCGCAGGATGCGACAGAGAACGTCGAAGAGACCATCGAGCGCAACGCCGAAGTTGAAGCCGAGATGGAAGCCGAAGTCGAAGGTGGCGCAGCCGCGACCGCGAATGTTGCTGGCGGCCAAGTGGTTGTCGAGCAGGAAGACGCCGAAGTTGACGTGACCGTTCCCGAGCCCGATGTGAACGTCTCGCAGGACGCACCCGTTGTGACCGTTGAGCAGGGCCAGCCCGAAGTGAACGTCGCCGTTCCCGAGCCGACCGTTCGCGTGCAGCAGCAGGCCCCAATCATCACGGTAGAGCAGGCACAGCCGCAGGTTACCGTGCGCATCCCCGAGCCGGTCGTGACTGTGCAGGTCCCGAAGCCGCAGGTTGACGTGGACACCGGCGAGCCGATCGTTGATCTCGAGCAGCCCGAACCCGTCGTGAAGTTCGTGCGCCCCGAACCGAAAGTGACCATCGAAGAAGCCGAGCCGCGCGTGACCGTTGAGCAGGCCGAAGCCGATGTGAACGTGGCCGAATCCGAAGAAGCCCGCGTCGACGTTGAACAGCAAGAAGCAAACGTGAACGTGCAGCAGGGCGAAGACGCGAATGTTGTCGTCGAAGAAGCCGAAGCGCCGCAGGTCAACGTTGAAGGTGCCGAAGGCGCCGAGATCGACGTTGAGCAAGAGCAAGCGCGCGTGCTGATGGAAGACTTTAACGCGGATGAGCAGGGCAATATGGCCGAAGAAGACCGTGCCCGCTATCAGGAGAACGTGCAGCGTCTGCCGATCTTCAACCTGACCGCCGAAGAACTGACTGGCCGCAGCGTTGCAACCGAGACCGGTGAAGACGTTGGCGAAATCGACTTCATCGGCGTCCGTGGTGACACCGTTGTTGCGATCATCGGCGTCGGTGGTTTCCTTGGTATGGGCGAAAACGAAGTCGCCATTCCGGTTGAGAAGCTGATCATGCGTGAAGACGAAGTCATCGTTCCCGGCGTGACCGAAGAGCGTCTGGAAAGCATGCCGGAATTCAACGAAGCCGAAGTTGAAATCCTCGACCCCGGTATGCGTCTGGCCGAGAGCGTTGGCCTTGACTAATACCCGCTTTGGGTAACTGCTAATCCAATACAAGAAGGCGCTTCGGCGCCTTCTTTTCTTTTGTGCGGGGCAGGGGGAGGATTTTCGCAATGCCCACTGGACGGGCTGTTGCGAACCTGTTAGGTCGCCACATCGGCTCAGACCCCGGATTCGTCCGGGGTTTGGCTATTTGAACGATCCCGGTGGTTGGGATGCCTGCCTCGCAAGAGATTTAAACCCATCCACCACTCCCACAGGGGACCTTCGGGGCCCTATAACCAACGCGCTTTCACCTCGGTGCGAGCGTGCCTAGCAAACGGAAGACAGAGAACATGGCACTCAAGTCGTACAAACCGACGACGCCAGGCCAGCGTGGACTGGTACTGATCGACCGTTCGGAGCTGTGGAAAGGCCGCCCGGTCAAAGCCCTTACTCAGGGTCTGACCAAATCCGGTGGCCGGAACAACACCGGACGAATCACAATGCGTCGTACGGGTGGTGGTGCAAAGCGCCTCTACCGTATCGTTGATTTCAAGCGTAACAAGCTGGACATGTCCGCTGTTGTCGCGCGGATCGAATATGACCCCAACCGCACAGCCTTCATCGCACTGATCCAGTACGAAGACGGCGAGCAGGCCTACATCCTGGCCCCGCAGCGTTTGGCCATCGGCGACAAGATCATCGCCGGCGCCAAAGTGGACATCAAGCCCGGCAACGCGATGCCTTTCTCGGGCATGCCGATCGGTACGATCGTCCACAACATCGAGATGAAGCCCGGCAAAGGCGGTCAGATCGCCCGTGCCGCCGGCACCTACGCCCAGTTCGTGGGTCGTGACGGTGGCTACGCTCAGATCCGTCTGAGCTCCGGCGAGCTGCGTCTCGTGCGTCAGGAATGCATGGCCACCGTCGGTGCCGTCAGCAACCCCGACAACTCCAACCAGAACTACGGTAAAGCGGGCCGCATGCGTCACAAGGGCATCCGTCCCTCTGTGCGTGGTGTGGTGATGAACCCGATCGACCACCCGCACGGCGGTGGTGAAGGCCGGACCTCTGGTGGTCGTCACCCGGTTACTCCTTGGGGTAAGCCGACGAAGGGTGCCAAGACCCGCAACAAGAACAAAGCGTCCAGCAAGCTTATCATCCGCTCGCGTCACGCCAAGAAGAAGGGGCGTTAATCAATGGCTCGTTCAGTATGGAAAGGTCCTTTTGTTGACTCTTATGTCCTCAAAAAGGCAGAGGCTTCCCGTGAGGGCGGTCGTAACGAAGTGATCAAGATCTGGTCGCGCCGCAGCACGATCCTGCCCCAGTTCGTGGGTCTGACGTTCGGCGTCTACAACGGTCACAAGCACATTCCTGTCAACGTCAGCGAAGAAATGATCGGTCAGAAGTTCGGCGAATACTCCCCGACTCGGACCTACTACGGTCATGCCGCCGACAAAAAAGCGAAGCGGAAATAAGCCATGAGCAAGGATAAGAATCCCCGCCGCGTGGCAGACAACGAAGCAATGGCAAAGCTGCGCATGCTTCGTACGAGCCCGCAGAAACTGAACCTGGTTGCTGCCCTCATCCGTGGCAAGTCCGTGGACAAGGCGCTGACCGACCTGACCTTCTCCAAGAAGCGGGTCGCGCAGGACGTGAAGAAATGCCTTCAGTCCGCCATCGCCAACGCGGAAAACAACCACAACCTGGACGTCGATGAGCTGATCGTGGCCGAGGCCTATGTCGGCAAGAACCTGACCATGAAGCGCGGTCGCCCGCGGGCCCGTGGCCGGTTCGGCAAGATCATCAAGCCGTTTGCCGAGATCACGATCAAAGTGCGTCAAGTTGAGGAGCAAGCCTGATGGGTAACAAAGTCAATCCGATCGGTATGCGCCTTCAGGTGAACCGCACCTGGGACAGCCGCTGGTACGCCGACACCAAGGATTATGGTGATCTTCTGCTCGAAGACCTCGCGATCCGTGACTTCATCAAGAAAGAGTGCCACCAGGCCGGTGTTGCCCGTGTGATCATCGAGCGTCCGCACAAGAAGTGCCGCGTCACGATCCACACAGCACGCCCCGGTGTCATCATCGGCAAGAAAGGCGCGGACATCGAGACGCTGCGCCAGAAGATCGCCAAGATGACCAAGTCGGAACTGCACCTCAACATCGTTGAGATCCGCAAGCCCGAGCTGGACGCACATCTGGTTGGTGAAAGCATCGCACAGCAGCTGGAGCGCCGGGTGTCCTTCCGCCGCGCCATGAAACGTGCCGTGCAGAACGCCATGCGCATGGGCGCACTGGGCATCCGCGTGAACCTCGCGGGTCGTCTGGGTGGGGCCGAGATCGCGCGTACCGAATGGTACCGCGAAGGTCGCGTGCCGCTGCACACATTGCGTGCCGACATCGATTACGCGCATGTCGAGGCGGCCACCGCCTACGGCATCATCGGGATCAAGACCTGGATCTTCAAAGGCGAGATCATGGAACATGACCCCGCCGCGCGTGACCGCAAGGCACAGGAACTCCAAGACGGCCCAGCACCTCGCGGTGCCGGCGGTCGTCGCTAAGGGGGAATGACAAATGCTTCAACCAAAGCGTACTAAATTCCGCAAGCAGTTTAAGGGCTCCATCAAGGGTCTGGCGAAGGGCGGGTCCGACCTGAACTTCGGCACCTATGGCCTGAAGGCACTGCAGCCGGAGCGGGTTACCGCCCGTCAAATCGAAGCGGCACGCCGTGCCATGACGCGTCACATGAAGCGTCAGGGCCGTGTCTGGATCCGCATCTTCCCGGACGTTCCGGTGACCTCCAAGCCCGTCGAAGTTCGTATGGGTAAAGGTAAAGGTTCCGTCGACTTCTGGGCCGCCAAGGTCAAGCCGGGCCGCATCATGTTCGAGATCGACGGTGTCGGTGAAGACGTGGCGCGCGAAGCCCTGCGTCTGGCAGCCATGAAGCTGCCGATCAAGACCCGGGTTGTGGTCCGCGAGGACTGGTAAGCCCGTAGCCCCGCAAGGGGCGGCTGAGAGAAAAGAAACCCCCGTCGAGCGATCGGCGGGGGTTTTGTTTTGTCAGTCTTCGCGGTCCAGTGCGAGCCAGAGTTTCCCGTCCCGGTAGCCGCCTTTCACCAGATGGCCCGGGGTGCGGATCTCGGGGTGGGCCTCGCTCCAATCCCGGAACTGGTCCCTGCTGACGATCCGGCCGCGGTGATCGCGGGCCGCTTTCAAAATGTAGGGATCGGCGGGCGTGCCTTTCGGGACGACCATCACGCGGCTTGCGGGCAGGTCGAGCTGGCTGCTCAACGCCTTGTCATGTTGATACCGGCCAATGAGGCGGTATCCTGCGTTGGCGTCGAAGACCACGCAAGGTGATTGTCCGCGCGCGCGGAGTTCGTCCACTACCTCGCGCACAGCGCGAATGTCAGGTGCTCCGGTTTTCCAGAACATGACGTTGGAGCCGTCGACGATGACCCAGTCTTTGTGCCCCCGGCGGAGCGATCGCAGGAGGAGGATCGCGCTGGCGATGGCGCAGGGCAGGGCGATGAGCAGCAGGTCGCGGAATGTGGGGTACAGGAAGGCGGCGACCGTGGCGGCGGCTGAGGCGAGGAAGAGCAGGCGGAGAAACATGGCGATGCGAATGACCTTTTGAAAGCGTTCAACTGTCGGTCAAGTTTTCCATCAGGGCAAGAAGCCTGTCACTGCCACCCCGGCCCGATCCGCGCCGCAGGCGCCGGGCCATCGCCTGCCCGCCCGTCACGCCAGAAGCCGTGCCAGAATATACGAGGCGCACCTTTGGTGCGACCGGGTAGGCGATTTGGTAGAGTTGGGCGCAACTTCGCGGGCGCACATCACAGTTGAGATACAAAGTGGCACGAGGCACCGGCGGATCGCCGACCCGCGGGCAGGCGATGGCCCTCGCGTGCAGGCCGCAGGTGCCGAACCTCAGCTCTCCCAGTTGTAGTTAAAACTCACCGAAACCCGATCCTCCTCGATCATGTTCATCGGCACCTCGTGCCGCAGCCAGCTTTCCCACAGCAGCACGTCGCCCGCTTCGGGGGCCACATAGATGAAAGGCCGCAGTTCCTCGCGCGCGTCCTTCATCCGGCCCGGCGCGGCCATCATCATCGGCAGGCGCGGGTCTTCGAAACGGATCGCGCTGGCGCCCTCGGGCATGGTCACATAGGTCGTGCCTGAAATCACCGAATGCGGGTGGATATGTGAGGTGTGGATGCCGCCCTCGGGCAGGATGTTCAGCCACAGCGAGTCGAGCACCAATTTACGCTCACCAAGATCGAATTGCAGGTCCTTGGCAAAGGCCGCGACATGTTTGTCGAGCGATTTGACCAAATCCTTAAAGATCGGAAAGCGGTAGGGCAGGTCATCCAGCGAGGCATAGGAGGTGTAGCCCGCATAGCCATTCTCTTCGCACCAGTCCTGACCGGCCTCATCATCCTCGGCAATCGAGAAGCAAGAGGCTGCCAGTTCATCGGTGTCGATGGGCTTGCCGTGGTCCGACAGGGCGGCGTGATAGAGGCGGGTGGCGAAAAGCGATTTGATGTTTGACATAGCTCCTCCTTACGCCGAACATACCCCTATCGCCAGCCTATTTGCGCCAAAAGCGCAGATGCGGGTCAACGGGGGTTGCCATGTGGGACCTCAACGCGTATTGGCACCTTTCATCATGAACTCCACCAGAATCATGGTCACCCTAACAGGGGCCTACTGGTGATGTTGAAAGGAAGAGGCCGTGAAAGCCAGCGAACTGCATGACAAGACGCCGGACCAGCTCCGCGACGAGCTTGTGAACCTGAAAAAAGAATCCTTCAACTTGCGTTTCCAGCAGGCCACCGGCCAGCTGGAGAACTCCGCACGTCTGAAGACTGTTAAGCGTGACGTGGCCCGTGTCCACACCGTGCTGAACCAGAAAGCCGCTGCTGCGGCAGCCGAATAATAGGAGCCTGAAACATGCCCAAGCGTATCCTTACAGGCACCGTGACATCGGACGCCAACGCACAGACAGTTTCCGTTTCCGTAGAGCGCCGCTTTACGCATCCGGTTCTGAAAAAGACCATCCGTAAGTCCAAAAAGTACCGGGCTCACGATGAGAACAACACGTTCAAGGTGGGCGACACTGTGCGCATCATCGAATGTGCCCCCAAGTCGAAAACCAAACGTTGGGAAGTTCTGACTTCGGACAAAGCCGAGGCCTGAGCCCCTTAAACGAAACCCTGGGATGAGGGCCGCATCGCCCCCCAGAAGGTCGGGAGAAACCAAATGATCCAGATGCAGACCAACCTGGATGTTGCTGACAACAGCGGCGCGCGCCGTGTTCAGTGCATCAAGGTCCTGGGTGGTTCCAAGCGTAAATACGCGTCCGTCGGCGACATCATCGTCGTGTCGGTCAAGGAAGCCATCCCGCGTGGTCGTGTGAAAAAGGGCGACGTCCGCAAGGCCGTCGTCGTTCGCACCGCCAAGGAAGTTCGTCGTGAAGATGGCACCGCCATCCGCTTCGACCGCAACGCCGCTGTTATCCTGAATAACAACAACGAGCCGGTCGGCACCCGTATCTTCGGGCCGGTCGTTCGTGAGCTGCGCGCGAAGAACTTCATGAAAATCATCTCGCTCGCTCCGGAGGTGCTGTAATCATGGCTGCTAAACTTCGCAAAGGTGACAAGGTCATCGTCCTGTCCGGCAAGGACAAAGGCAAGACGGGCACCATCTCGTCGGTTGACCCCAAGTCGAACAAGGCCATCGTTGACGGCGTGAAAATCGCCATCCGCGCCACGCGCCAGACACAGACATCTCAAGGCGGCCGCATCCCCAAGGCGATGCCGATCGACCTGAGCAACCTCGCACTGGTGGATGCCAATGGCAAAGCCACCCGCGTGGGATTCAAAATCGAAGGCGACAAGAAAGTGCGCTTTGCCAAGACCACGGGGGACGTGATCGATGCTTGATACCGCAACCTACACACCCCGCCTTCAGGCCGAATACCGCGAGAAGATCCGCGCCGCCCTGAAAGAGGAATTCGGCTACAAGAACGACATGATGATCCCCAAGCTGGACAAGATCGTTCTGAACATCGGCTGCGGTGCCGAAGCCGTGCGCGACAGCAAAAAAGCCAAGTCGGCTCAGGAAGACCTGACCGCGATTGCAGGCCAGAAGGCTCTGACAACCGTGGCCAAGAAATCCATCGCTGGTTTCCGCGTGCGTGAGGACATGCCTTTGGGTGCGAAAGTCACCCTGCGTGGCGACCGTATGTACGAATTCCTTGATCGTCTGATCACGATCGCAATGCCCCGTATCCGCGACTTCCGCGGCATCTCGGGCAAGAGCTTTGACGGCCGTGGCAACTACGCCATGGGCTTGAAAGAGCATATCGTGTTCCCCGAAATCGACTTCGACAAAGTTGACGAGACTTGGGGTATGGACATCGTGATCGCCACCACGGCGAAAACCGACGCTGAAGCCAAGGCGCTGTTGAAAGCATTCAACATGCCCTTCAATTCATAAGCGCGGGAAGGATTAGAAATGGCTAAGAAATCCATGATTGAGCGCGAGAAGAAGCGCGAAGCACTGGTTAAGAAGTACGCTGACAAGCGCGCGGCTCTGAAAGAGATCGTGAGCGACGAAAGCAAACCGATGGAAGAGCGTTTCCGCGCTTCCCTGAAACTGGCGAAACTGCCGCGCAACAGCTCTGCTGTGCGTCTGCACAACCGTTGCCAGCTGACGGGCCGCCCCCACGCCTACTATCGTAAACTGAAAATTTCGCGGATCGCGCTGCGGGACCTTGGCTCTTCCGGCCAGATTCCCGGCATGGTCAAGTCGAGCTGGTAAGGAGCGCATCAGATGAACGATCCTATCGCAGATATGCTGACACGCATCCGTAACTCTTCGCTGCGCGGCAAATTCACCGTCATGACACCGGCTTCCAAGCTGCGTGCATGGGTTCTGGATGTGCTGGCCGACGAAGGCTACATCCGCGGCTATGAAAAAGTCACGGGCGCCGATGGCCACCCCGCCATCGAGATCAGCCTCAAGTACTACGAAGGCGAACCTGTTATTCGCGAGCTCAAGCGGGTTTCCAAGCCCGGTCGCCGCGTCTACATGGCCGTCAATGACATTCCCGTCGTCCGTCAGGGCCTCGGCGTGTCGATTGTCTCCACCTCCAAAGGTGTGATGTCGGACGCATCTGCACGGTCTGCCAATGTTGGCGGCGAAGTGCTCTGCACCGTATTCTAAGGAGAAGACAATGTCTCGTATCGGTAAGAAACCAGTCGCTATGCCTTCGGGTGTCTCGGCAGAGGTGAGCGGTCAGACCATCGAAGTGAAGGGCCCCAAGGGCACCCGCAGCTTCCGTGCCACTGATGACGTGAGCCTCGCGGTCGAAGACAACGCCATCACTGTGACACCGCGCGGCAAGTCCAAGCGCGCCCGTCAGCAGTGGGGCATGTCCCGCACCATGATCGAAAACCTTGTGACCGGCGTCACCACGGGCTTCAAGAAAGAGCTTGAAATCCAGGGTGTTGGTTATCGTGCGGCCATGAACGGCAACACGCTGAAACTGAACCTCGGCCTGAGTCACGATGTCGACTACGTTGCGCCCGAGGGCGTGACCGTGACGGCACCCAAGCAGACCGAAATCGTTGTGGAAGGCATCGACGAACAGCTCGTTGGTCAGGTTGCCGCGAACATCCGCGCATGGCGCAAGCCCGAGCCCTATAAGGGCAAAGGCATCCGCTATAAGGGCGAGTTCATCTTCCGCAAAGAAGGCAAGAAGAAGTAAGGAACGGATTGATGGCAAATACCAAACGACAGCTGTTCCTGAAGCGCCGCATGCGCGTTCGGAACAAACTCCGCAAAGTCAACGCCGGGCGTCTTCGCCTGTCGGTACACCGTTCGTCCAAGAACATCTCGGCCCAGCTGATCGACGATGTGAACGGCGTGACACTGGCCTCCGCCTCCTCCATGGAGAAGGATCTGGGCGTGGTTGGCAAAAACAACATCGAAGCAGCGACCAAAGTCGGTGCCGCGATTGCCGAACGTGCCAAGAAAGCCGGCGTCGAAGAAGCATACTTCGACCGTGGCGGCTTCCTCTTCCACGGCAAGGTGAAGGCTCTGGCCGAAGCCGCGCGTGAAGGCGGTTTGAAGATCTGATTGTGCGGTGCGTGGGCAACCACGCACCCGCTTTCATACGAAGGCTATGCCCCGTGCATAGCTCTCCTGCGAAGAGGGCCGGGAAGGCCCTCTCGATGATCCGGGGGCCATCGGCTCACCAGGATTGATCCTAAGGGCCGGTGAGGCCACAGAAAAAGGAAGATGCCAGATGGCAAGAGATGACAACCGTGGGGGCAACCGCCGCAACCAACGCGACGAGACCCCGGAATTCGCTGACCGTCTGGTCGCGATCAACCGCGTGTCCAAGACCGTTAAGGG
Source organism: Sulfitobacter sp. 1A15106 (assembly GCF_043556995.1). Lineage (NCBI taxonomy): Bacteria > Pseudomonadati > Pseudomonadota > Alphaproteobacteria > Rhodobacterales > Roseobacteraceae > Sulfitobacter > Sulfitobacter sp. 1A15106. Next base: position 34,007 of record NZ_JBIFFM010000009.1, read on the forward strand.
TGGTAAGCGTTTCGGCTTCGCCGCACTCGTGGTCGTGGGCGATCAGAAAGGCCGCGTCGGCTTTGGTAAGGGTAAAGCGAAAGAAGTGCCCGAGGCCATCCGCAAGGCGACCGAGCAAGCCAAGCGTCAGATGATCCGCGTGCAACTGCGCGAAGGCCGCACCCTGCACCACGATATGCACGGTCGCCACGGCGCTGGCCGCGTCATCATGCGCACAGCACCTGAAGGTACTGGTATCATCGCCGGTGGTCCGATGCGTGCCGTGTTCGAGATGCTGGGCGTGAAAGACGTTGTGTCCAAATCGGTCGGTTCGCAGAACCCCTACAACATGATCCGCGCCACTTTGGACGGTCTGAAGAAAGAGCAATCGCCCCGTTCCGTCGCGCAGCGTCGCGGCAAGAAAGTGGCTGACATTCTGCCCAAGCGTGAAGACAACGTAGAGTCCTCCGCTCAAGTGGCTGAGGAGGCATAAGCATGGCCAAGACACTCGTAATCAAGCAGGTCGGTTCGCCGATCCGCCGCCCCGCCAAACAGCGCGCAACGCTGGTCGGCCTCGGCCTGAACAAAATGGGTCGCACCCGTGAGCTGGAAGATACACCTTCCGTGCGCGGCATGATCAACAAGGTCTCGCATATGGTCGAGATCGTTGAAGAGAAAGGCTGAACCTAGGTTTCAGCGGTAGGGTCGAAGACCACCCTACGAAAGCGCCTCGCAGGGACCTGCGGGGCGTTTTGCTTTGTGGCGCAGGGGCGTCGTTCCGTGGGATCGCAGGCCCGGAAACAAGCCGAAGGCGCCGGGCCATCGGCTGCGCGTACCGGCAGGCCGGCGATTTGGTTGGGCTGGGCACGACCTTGATAGAGTACACTATCGCTGCGCCATGAAGTGGGTCGGATAGCCGTTAAGATCGCCACCCCACGGGCAGGCGCTGGCCCTCGTGGCTGCGCAAAAAGCCCTAGGCGCCATGCCCCCCTTGTCACGCCCCCCGCCATCCCCTATACGCCCCCGGTGGCCCGTGTTGGGTCGCAATGGAATCGCAACGCCGCGTTTGGCCACTCCCGTCGCTGGGGGCCATTTCCGGCATAAGGAGAAGCGACATGAAACTGCACGAACTTTCCGACAACGAAGGCGCAGCCAAGAAGCGTATGCGCGTTGGCCGTGGTCCCGGCTCTGGCAAGGGTAAAATGGGTGGCCGTGGTATCAAGGGTCAGAAGTCCCGCTCGGGTGTGAGCATCAACGGCTACGAAGGCGGCCAGATGCCCATCTACCAGCGTCTGCCCAAGCGCGGCTTCAACAAGCCGAACCGCAAATCCTTCGCTGTCGTTAACCTGGGCCTGATCCAGAAATTCATCGACGCGAAGAAACTCGACGCCGGCAACACAATCGACGCCGCAGCACTGGTCGCGTCCGGTCTGGTCCGTCGTGAGCTGGACGGTATCCGCGTTCTGGCCAAGGGTGACATCACCTCCAAGATCGACCTGAACGTTGCTGGCGCTTCCAAGTCCGCCATCGAGGCGGTCGAGAAGGCAGGCGGCAAGGTGACCGTGACCGCCCCCAAGGCGGCCGAGGCATCCGAGTAAAGCGGCCTTAAGGCTTGTGAGCGGCGCGCGAGCCGCTTACATAACCTCAAGTTTTCCCGAACGCCGCCCGCCGGAAAACGGCCCGGGCGGCGTTTTCGCAACAAGAGAAGAGACCCCTCATGGTATCTGCCGTCGAAAACATGGCCGCGAACACGAGCTGGTCCGCATTGGGCAAGGCAACAGACCTGCGCAACCGGATTCTGTTCACGCTCGGGCTGCTTATCGTTTACCGCCTTGGCACCTTCATTCCGGTTCCCGGCATCGACGGTGGCGCGCTGCGTGACTTTATGGAGAGCGCAGGCCAAGGCATCGGCGGCATGGTGTCGATGTTCACCGGCGGCGCGCTTGGCCGGATGGGGATCTTCGCTCTGGGCATCATGCCCTATATCTCGGCCTCGATCATCGTTCAGTTGCTGACCTCCATGGTGCCTGCGCTGGAACAGCTCAAGAAAGAGGGCGAGCAGGGGCGCAAGAAGATTAACCAATACACGCGCTACGGCACCGTGGCGCTGGCGACTTTGCAGTCCTATGGCCTTGCCGTGAGCCTTCAGGCCGGTGACATCGTGGCCGATGGCCAGATGGGTTTCGGCTTTATCGCGGCCTGTATGATTACCCTCGTGGGCGGCACCATGTTCCTGATGTGGCTGGGTGAGCAGATCACCGCACGCGGCATCGGCAACGGCATTTCGCTGATCATCTTCGTGGGCATCATCGCTGAGGTTCCCGCCGCCATCGCGCAGTTCTTCGCCTCGGGCCGTTCGGGCGCTATCAGCCCCGCCGTTATTGTGGGCGTCTTGGTCATGGTGATCGCGACGATCATGTTCGTGGTCTTCATGGAGCGCGCCCTGCGCAAGATTCACATCCAATACCCGCGCCGCCAAGTCGGCATGAAGATGTACGACGGCGGCACCAGCCACTTGCCGGTGAAGGTGAACCCGGCGGGCGTGATCCCGGCGATCTTCGCCTCCTCGCTGCTGCTGTTGCCGGTCACCGTCAGCACCTTCTCGGGCAATTCCACCAGCCCGGTGATGTCTTGGCTCTTGGCGAACTTCGGCCCCGGTCAGCCCCTTTACCTGCTGTTTTTCGTGGGCATGATCGTCTTCTTCGCCTATTTCTATACCTTCAACGTCAGCTTCAAACCCGATGACGTGGCCGACAACCTGAAGAACCAGAACGGCTTCGTGCCCGGCATCCGCCCCGGCAAGCGTACCGCCGAGTATCTGGAGTATGTGGTCAACCGCATCCTCGTCCTCGGCTCGGCCTATCTGGCGGCGGTCTGTGTTCTGCCTGAGATTCTGCGCGGCCAGTTCGCCATTCCCTTCTACTTCGGCGGCACCTCGGTGCTGATCGTGGTCTCGGTCACCATGGACACGATCCAACAGGTTCAGAGCCATCTGCTGGCGCATCAGTATGAAGGTCTGCTTGAGAAGTCTCAGCTGCGCGGCAAGGGCGCGGGCAAAGGCAAAGGTACACGCAAGAAACGGAGCCCCGTACGTCGATGAATATTATCCTACTCGGGCCTCCGGGCGCAGGCAAAGGCACCCAAGCACGTTATCTGGTCGAGACCCGCAACATGGTTCAGCTGTCCACCGGCGACATGCTGCGTGAAGCCAAGGACAGCGGCACAGAGATGGGCAAGATCGTGGCCGACGTGATGGACCGCGGCGCGCTCGTCACCGATGAGATCGTCATCGGTCTGATCCGCGAGAAGCTCACCGACAAGGCTGAGCATGGCGGCTTTATCTTCGACGGCTTCCCCCGTACGTTGGCGCAGGCCGATGCGCTGGCCGATCTGATGGCGCAAGAGGGCCAGACCCTCGACGCTGTGATCGAGATGAAGGTCGACGATGAGGCGCTGGTCGCGCGCATCACCGCCCGTTCCACCTGCGCAAGCTGTGGCGAGGTTTACAACGACCTGACCAAACCGATCCCCGAAGATGGTAAATGCACCAACTGCGGCGGGACCGAGTTCAAGCGCCGCGCCGACGACAATGAGGAAAGCCTCAAGACCCGTCTGATGGCCTATTACAAACAGACCTCTCCGCTGATCGGCTACTACTATGCCAAAGACATGCTTAACGGCGTGAACGGTCTGGGCCAGATCGAAGAAGTGCGCGGCGCGATCGCGCAGGTTCTCGACAAGTGACTTCCCGGCGGCGCGGGGCAGAGGGCGCTGTCCTTTGCCTTCGCGCTGCCGATCAGCCTTGAGTTTTGAGCGGGCCTTGACGCCCTCAGAAAAACCTCATAGTCACCCCTATCTCGTAAGAGAATCAAATTGCGGCGAGGGTTTCGCCCGACCCCGCAAGATCACCTGATCAGCCTTAGCCCGATGGTCTTACCGCCTCGGGCTTGTGTTGTGAAAAAAGGGTCTGGAATCACGGACCCGCAACGAAAAGGAATAGCTAACGTGGCACGTATTGCCGGCGTAAACATCCCGACTGCAAAGCGGGTTCCCATCGCCCTCACCTATATCACCGGTATTGGCAGCTCCTCCGCCAAGGCCATCTGCGAAGCTGTCGGCATCGACGAGACCCGCCGGGTCAACGAACTGTCTGACGCCGAAGTTCTGGCCGTGCGTGAGCACATCGACGCCAACTACACCGTCGAAGGCGACCTGCGTCGTGACACGCAGATGAACATCAAGCGCCTGATGGACCTCGGCTGCTACCGTGGCCTGCGCCACCGTCGCAACCTGCCGGTTCGCGGTCAGCGTACCCATACCAACGCACGCACACGCAAAGGCCCCGCGAAGGCCATTGCTGGCAAGAAGAAATAAGGGAGGGTCCGATCAATGGCACGCGATAAGACACGCACCAAGCGTAAGGTCTCCAAGAACATCGCCGCAGGCGTGGCGCATGTGAACTCGAGCTTTAACAACACCAAGATCCTGATCTCGGACGTGCAGGGCAACGCGATCTCCTGGTCGTCCGCTGGCACCATGGGCTTCAAAGGGTCGCGCAAGTCGACACCCTATGCCGCCCAGATGGCCGCCGAAGATGCGGGCCGCAAGGCGCAGGATCACGGCGTCAAGACGCTGGAAGTCGAAGTGCAGGGCCCCGGTTCGGGCCGCGAGAGCGCCCTTCGCGCCCTGGCTGCCGCCGGTTTCAACATCACCTCGATCCGTGATGTGACCCCGATGGCCCACAACGGCTGCCGCCCGCCCAAACGCCGCCGCGTTTAAGCCGGGACTGTTTTACATGGGGTCGCGCCTTGCGTGCGGCCCCATACCGCTTTTCAGAAACCTCGAGCGTTTGTGTCATTTGGACATGAGGCACAAACAAGGATGGAGGGACGCATGATCCACAAGAATTGGGCTGAATTGATCAAGCCGCAACAGCTTGACGTCAAACCGGGCAACGACCCGGCCCGTCAGGCAACCGTCATGGCCGAACCGCTGGAGCGGGGCTTCGGTCTGACCCTCGGCAACGCGCTGCGCCGCGTGCTGATGTCCTCGCTGCAGGGCGCGGCGATCACCTCCGTGCAGATCGACAACGTGCTGCACGAGTTTTCCTCCGTCGCCGGTGTGCGCGAAGACGTGACCGACATCATCCTGAACCTCAAGGGCGTCAGCCTGCGCATGGAAGTTGAAGGCCCCAAGCGCCTGTCGATCTCTGCCAAGGGTCCGGGTGTCGTCACCGCCGGTGACATCTCCGAATCCGCCGGCATCGAGATTCTGAACCGCGAGCATGTGATCTGCCACCTCGATGACGGTGCGGATGTCTACATGGAGCTGACCGTCAACACCGGCAAGGGCTATGTCTCCGCCGACAAGAACAAGCCGGAAGACGCGCCCATCGGTCTCATCCCGATCGACGCGATCTATTCGCCGGTCAAGAAGGTCTCCTACGACGTGCAGCCGACCCGTGAGGGCCAGGTGCTGGACTATGACAAGCTGACCATGAAGGTCGAAACAGACGGCTCCATCACGCCGGACGACGCCGTGGCCTTCGCCGCGCGCATCCTGCAGGATCAGCTTGGCATCTTCGTCAACTTCGACGAGCCGGAATCGGCGTCCCGTCAGGACGACGACGACGGTCTCGAGTTCAACCCGCTGCTGCTTAAGAAGGTCGACGAGCTGGAGCTTTCGGTCCGTTCGGCGAACTGCCTGAAGAACGACAATATCGTCTACATCGGCGACCTGATCCAGAAGACCGAAGCCGAGATGCTGCGCACCCCGAACTTCGGCCGCAAGTCCTTGAACGAGATCAAGGAAGTGCTGTCGGGCATGGGGCTGCACCTCGGGATGGACGTCGAAGACTGGCCGCCAGAGAACATCGAAGACCTCGCCAAGAAGTTCGAGGATTCGTTCTAAGATACGGTGCCCGGAAACTTTCAAAGTTTCCGGGGCCGATTTCTTTTAAAGAAATCGGGTGCCGTTACGACCGGGCGCACGCCCCAAGGAGAGCTCGTGACACGCATCGCGGGCCAGACAAAGCAAAACCGCCCGTAGAGGGCATCACCATTGGAGTAAGACAATGCGTCACGCACGTGGATACCGCCGCCTGAACCGTACACATGAACACCGCAAGGCGCTGTTCTCGAACATGGCAGGCTCGCTCATCGAGCATGAGCAGATCAAGACCACCTTGCCTAAAGCCAAGGAACTGAAGCCGATCATCGAAAAGATGATCACGCTGGCCAAGCGCGGCGACCTGCACGCCCGCCGTCAGGCCGCGTCGAAGCTGAAAGAAGACCAGTATGTCGCCAAGCTGTTCGACGTGCTGGGCCCGCGCTACAAAGACCGTCAGGGTGGCTACGTCCGCGTTCTGAAGGCCGGCTTCCGCTATGGTGACATGGCGCCGATGGCGATCATCGAATTCGTCGACCGCGACCGCGACGCCAAGGGTGCCGCCGACAAGGCGCGTCTGGCCGAGGAAGAAGCGGCGGAATAAGATCCCCGCCATGGTTATTCGGAAAGCCCCGCCCTCGGCGGGGCTTTTCTTTTGCAGGGGAGAGTGACGGAAAACGCAGTTGCACCGGCCCCACTCCCTGCGCATATCTGGGGCATGAGAACCCTTGCCCTGATCCTCATGCTACTGGTCGCGCCCGCGATGGCGCAGCAGGTTCCAAGCTCCGCCGCACAGATGCAGTTGAGCTTTGTGCCGCTTGTCAAAGAGGCCGCGCCGGCGGTGGTTAATATCTACGCCCGCACCATCACCAAGGCCCGCCGCACGCCGCTGCAGGCCGATCCCTTCTTCGAACGCTTTTTTCGCGATCCCTTCTCCGAGCGGCCCCGGGTGCAGAACTCGCTTGGCTCCGGCGTGATCCTCTCGGCCGACGGGATCGTCGTGTCGAACTACCATGTCGTCGGCACCGCCACCGACATCCGCGTGGTGCTGAACGACCGGCGCGAGTACAGCGCCCGGGTGCTTCTGGGCGATGCCGACAGCGATCTGGCGATCCTCAAACTCGAAGGCGCGGAGGGGCTGCCGTTTCTTGAGTTGCGCGACAGCGACGCGGTAGAGGTGGGCGAGCTGACGCTGGCCATCGGCAATCCCTTCGGCGTGGGCCAGACCGTCTCGAGCGGGATCGTCTCGGGGCTGGCGCGCTCCGGCGCCGCGGGCGGGGGCGGACAGGGCTATTTCATCCAGACCGACGCGCCGATCAACCCGGGCAATTCCGGCGGGGCGCTCATTGACATGGGCGGACGGCTCATCGGGGTGAATACCTCGATCCTGACGCGCTCGGGCGGCAGCAACGGCATCGGTTTTGCCATTCCCGCCGATCTGGTGGCCGCCTTCGTCGCACAGGCCCGCGCCGGGGAGGCCGCTTTCCAGCGCCCCTGGGCGGGACTTTCGGGCCAGCCGGTCGATGCTGACATGGCCGGGCCCTTGGGGCTGGACCGTCCGGGCGGGATCATCGTTTCCGGGCTGCATCCCGCCAGCCCCTTCAACAGCGCGGGGCTAAAGGTCGGCGACGTGATCGTCAGCGTTGACGACCAGCCGGTGAACACGCCCGCCGAGATGATCTACCGCATGTCGGTGGCAGGTCTGGGTCATTCCGCCCGCGTGGGCGTCATGCGCGAAGGGCGGCTGCATGAGGTGACTGTGGCCCTGGTCGCCGCGCCCGACGTGCCGGACCGGGCCGAGGTCACCTTGGGCGCGCGCAGCCTGCTGCCGGGGTTGAAAACGGCGCGGATCAACCCGGCGGTCATTGCCGAGATGAACTTGCCCTTGGAAAGCGCGGGCGTCGTAGTGCTCGACGCCGGGCGTTTCGGCCCGCGCGTGGGGCTCAGGGACGGCGACGTGATTGTCTCGGTCAACGGCGTGGCGGTAGCAGATACCGCCGCCCTCGTGGCGCTGCTCTCGGGGCAGGTGCGCCGCGTCCAGATGGTGATACAACGCGGTGATCGGCGCATGGCGCTGCGGTTCAGGGGGTAGCGTGGCGGATTTGTTCGGAGAGACGGAAGAGGCGGAAGAGGGCGGCCACCGCCCCTTGGCCGACCGGCTGCGGCCGAAGTCGCTTGGCGAGGTGATCGGGCAGGAAAAGGTGCTCGGCCCCGATGCGCCGCTTTCGGTGATGTTGGCCGCCGGGGCGCTGTCTTCGCTGATCTTCTGGGGGCCGCCCGGTGTGGGCAAGACCACGATCGCGCGGCTGCTGGCGGATGAGACCGATCTTCATTTCGTGCAGATCAGCGCAATTTTTTCGGGCGTGCCGGAACTGCGCAAGGTTTTTGACGCGGCCAAGATGCGCCGCCGTCAGGGGCAGGGAACGCTGCTCTTCGTCGACGAAATCCACCGTTTCAACAAGGCACAGCAGGACGGCTTCCTGCCGCATATGGAGGATGGCACCATCCTTCTGGTCGGCGCCACCACGGAGAATCCGAGTTTCGAGCTCAACGCCGCTGTGCTCAGCCGCGCGCAGGTGCTGGTGCTGGAGCGCCTGCCGCATGACGATCTGGAACGCTTGGCGCAGCGGGCGGAACGCGAGCTGGGCAAACCCCTGCCGCTGCAACCCGAAGCGCGTGAGGCGCTTTTGGAGATGGCCGATGGCGACGGGCGGGCGCTGCTCAATCTGATCGAGCAGGTGACCGCGTGGAAAGACGATGCCCCACTCGACAAGGCGGGCCTGTCGAAACGCCTCATGCGCCGCGCGGCGCAATACGACAAGTCGGGGGATTCGCATTACAACCTCATCTCGGCCCTGCATAAATCCATGCGCGGCTCGGACCCGGACGCGGCGCTTTACTGGCTGGCCCGGATGCTGGAGGGCGGCGAGGACCCGCGCTACCTGATGCGGCGCATTACTCGGATGGCGGTGGAGGACGTCGGCCTTGCCGATCCGCAGGCGCAGGCCTTCTGCCTGCAGGCATGGGAGACCTACGAGCGCCTCGGCAGCCCCGAAGGGGAGTTGGCCATCGCGCAGGCGCTGACCTACATCTGCCTCGCGCCGAAATCCAACGCCGTCTACAAGGCCTACAAGGGCGCGCGGCGTCTGGCGCGCAGCACCGGGTCGGAGCCGCCGCCGAAACATATCCTCAACGCGCCCACGAAGTTGATGAAGGACCAAGGCTACGGCACGGGCTATGCCTATGACCACGATGCCGAGGACGGGTTCTCGGGGCAGAACTACTTTCCTGACACGATGGAGCGGCCGAGCCTTTACGAGCCGGTCGAACGCGGTTTCGAGCGGGAGTTGAAAAAGCGGCAGGATTACTTTGCCGGGCTGCGCGCAAAGCGGAAAACTTGACTCCGGGCCGCGCAAGCGCGATGGGGTGTCGATGATGAAAACACTGATCATGGTGGCGCTCGGCGGCGCTCTGGGCGCGTCACTGCGCTACCTTGTCGGTCTGGCCGTCGGGTTTCCGCTGGGCACGCTCGCGGTCAACGTCGCAGGCTCGCTCGCCATCGGGTTGGTCTGGGTCGCGCTTGCCGACAAGGCGCTGCTGCTGCCCTTCCTGATGACCGGGCTGCTGGGCGGTTTCACGACCTTCTCGGCGTTTTCACTCGACACGTTGCGCCTGCTTGAGGCAGGCCGCGCCGCTGTCGCATTTTCATATGTGGGGGCCTCGGTGATCTTGTCGCTGGCCGCCTGTTTGCTGGGCCTCTGGTTGGCCCGAGAGGTATTGGCATGAGCCGCGTACAGACAGTGACCGTCGCCGAGGGTGATGGCGACCAGCGGCTCGACCGCTGGTTCAAGCGGATGTTTCCGCAGATCAATCAGGGCCTCATCGAGAAGATGTGCCGCAAAGGCGAGATCCGTGTCGATGGGGGCCGGGTCAAGGCCAACACGCGGCTCGAGGCGGGCCAGCAGGTGCGCGTGCCGCCGCTGCCCGATGCCGCGCCGCCCCCGCCGCCCAAACGGACACGCATCACCGAGGCGGATGCCAAGATGATCCGCAACTGCGTGATCTACCGCGACGACCATGTCATCGCGCTGAACAAGCCCGCCGGGCTGGCGGTGCAGGGCGGCTCCGGTCAGGCCGACCGCCACGTCGACGCGCTGTCCGAGGCGCTCATTTTCGATGCCGAGGAAAAGCCGCGCCTCGTGCACCGACTCGACCGCGATACCTCGGGCGTGCTGCTCTTGGCGCGCACCCGTGCGGCGGCCAAATCGCTGACGGCGGCAATGCGGCACCGCGAGACGCGCAAGATCTACTGGGCCATCGTCGCGGGCGTGCCCACGCCGTATTTGGGCGAGATCAAATACGGTCTGGTCAAGGCCGGCGGCCATGGCCGCAAGGGCGAGGGCGAAAAGATGATCGCCGTGCACCCGCGCGACATGGACGACACGCCGGGCGCGAAACGCGCGCATACGCTTTATGCAACGCTCTTCCGCGTCGGCTCGCGCGCGTCTTGGGTGGCGATGGAGCCGGTCACGGGCCGCACCCACCAGCTGCGGGCGCATATGGCCGAGATCGGGCATCCGATCGTCGGTGACGGCAAATACGGCGGCTCGGGGCAGGAGAACCTCGGCGACGGCTGGGGCGCGCAATTGGGCGGGATCATCTCGAAGAAGCTGCATCTGCACGCGCGGATGATGCGTTTCGAACATCCGCACACGCGCAAGGTGGTGACGATCACCGCCGAACTGCCCGACCATATGGCGCATAGCTGGGACACCTTCGGCTGGACCGAGGATCTCGCCGAAGAAGACCCTTTCGAGTCGCTGCAATGAGCAAACCGCTCCGTTTGGTGATTTTTGACGTCGACGGCACGCTGGTCGACAGCCAAGGCGATATCGTCGCGGCGATGACGGCGGCCTTCGCGGCTGTGGAGGCGCCCGCGCCAACGCGGGCCGAGATCCTGTCGATCGTCGGCCTATCGCTGGATGTGGCGGTGACGGTGCTGGCCCCCACGCGCCCGGCGGGGGATCACCTTGCGATGGTTGAAGCCTATAAGGCTGCCTATATGACACTGCGGGCCGAGGCGGGGGTGGCGCAATCCTCGCCGCTTTACCCCGGCGCGGTTGAGACGTTGCGGCGTCTTCACGCAGAGCCGGAGGTGCTGTTGGGCGTCGCCACGGGCAAGTCGAAACGCGGGTTGGATAAGCTGATCGCCGGTCACGGGCTGGAGGGGCTTTTCATCACGCAGCAGGTGGCGGATTTTCATCCCTCCAAGCCACATCCGTCGATGATCCAACAGGCGATGGCCGATGCCGGGGTGGGGCCTGAGGCCACGGTGATGATCGGCGACACCTCTTTCGACATGGACATGGCCGCCGCTGCCGGGGTGACCGGGATCGGCGTCAAATGGGGCTATCACGGCCCGGAACGGCTGGCCGCCGCCGCGCATCTGGTCGAGAATTTCGCGGCGCTGCCCGCCCTGCTGGAACAAATCTGGAGCATTCCCGCATGAGTGACTGGAAAGCCAAACGCTTTTGGAAAGACGCCGCTGTGGTCGGGGTCGAAGACGGTTTCACCGTCGAGTTGGACGGCCGCCGGGTGAAAACCCCGGCCAAGCGCCCGCTGACCCTGCCCACCCGCGCCATGGCCGAGGCCGTGGCCGCCGAATGGCAGGCGCAGGAGAAACAGATTGACCCGCGTACCATGCCGGTGACCAAGACCGCCAATGCCGCGCTCGACAAGGTGGCGGTGCAAAAGGCCGAGGTCGTCGAGATGCTCGCGGCCTATGGCGACAGCGATCTTCTGTGCTACCGCGCCGACAGCCCCGAAGGTCTGGTCGCCCGGCAAGCGGCTAAGTGGGATCCGATGCTGGACTGGGCGGCGCAAACCCTTGGCGTGCGGTTGGAGACGCGGGAGGGCATCATGCATGAGCCGCAAGCGCCCGAAGCCCTGGCCGAGTTGCACCGGCGGACGGGGGCGCTCGATCCCTTTGAACTGGCGGCTTTTCATGACCTTGTGAGCCTCACCGGCTCGCTTATCCTTGGCTTTGCCGCGCTGGAACAGGCCTTTGACCCCGAGGAGATTTGGGCCCTGTCGCGGCTGGATGAGACATGGCAGGCCGAGCAATGGGGCCGCGATGACGTGGCCGAGCAAGAGGCCGAAATCAAGCGGCAGGCGTTTTTACATGCATGTGCAATAATAGTGCTTTGCAAAGCTGCTTAACTTGATAAAAGCTTTGCAACGCGATGTGAAAACCCGCCCTGATTTTGCCCATCGCGCCCTTGACCTTCAAACCTGAATCCGCCCACACTGCTTTTCATTGAGCAGGGGAAACCCTGCACAAGATCGCTTTCGGCGTCATCTGGCGTCGGATTAACCGCCAGTGAACGTGGCGGACTATCAGGAAGAGGTAAAAATGAAAAAAACCGTAATTTTTGGCGCGCTGACCGTTGCTGGCCTTGCGGCCGGTGCTGCTGGTGCCGCCACGCTTGATGACGTCAAAGCCCGTGGCAAGCTGAACTGTGGCGTGACCACCGGCCTTGCTGGCTTTGCCGCGCCGAACGCCAACGGCGAATGGGAAGGTTTCGACGTGGCCGTGTGCCGTGCCGTTGCCGCCGCCGTTCTGGGCGACAAGAACGCCGTGGAATTCGTGCCAACAACTGGCAAGACCCGCTTCACCGCGCTGGCCTCGGGCGAGATCGACTTCCTCGCACGGAACACCACATGGACCTTCAGCCGCGACACCGACCTGAAGTTCGACTTCATCGGCGTGAACTACTACGACGGTCAGGGCTTCATGGTCCCGAAAGCGCTTGGCGTTTCCTCGGCCAAGGATCTGGACGGCGCGACCGTCTGCATCCAAACCGGCACCACCACCGAGCTGAACCTCGCGGACTTCTTCCGCAAGAACAACATTAGCTACGAGCCGGTCCCCGTTGAAACCAACGCCGAAGGCCAGCAGCAGTACCTCGCCGGTGCCTGCGACACCTACACCACCGACGCATCGGGCCTTGCCGCGACACGCGCGACCTTCGAAAACCCCGATGAGCACGTGCTGCTGCCCGAAATCATCTCGAAAGAGCCGCTGGGCCCGCTGGTCCGCCACGGCGACAACGATTGGGGCGACATCACCCGTTGGGTGCTGAACGCGCTGATCGCTGCCGAAGAACTGGGCATCACCTCGGCCAACATCGAAGAGATGACCGGCAACACCAACAACCCCGAAGTTGCCCGCCTTTTGGGCACCGAGGGCACATTGGGTGAGATGATCGGCCTCGACGCCGACTGGGCCAAGCGCGCCATCATGGCCGAAGGCAACTACGGTGAGATCTTTGCCAAGAACATCGGCGAAGAGACACCGATCGGTCTGGCACGCGGGCTGAACGCCCAGTGGACAGACGGTGGCCTGCTTTACGCACCGCCCTTCCGCTAAATAGCGAAGCGAGGGGCGCGGGAATTCCTGCGCCCCTTGCGCCTCTGGCCGGTGGGGCTGCCTGCCTCTGGCCAACAAAAGCTCCCTACTGACAAGAAGAACGGTCAAAAAACGACTGACGAAACCCCAACGAGACAATAAAAACCCACGATCGAGATAAATCGATCTACGACCAAAAATGATTCGGCCAAGGTGCGCCAAATGCACCGATAAAAAACAAGCCGGAACACAGGGATACATACATGACGACATTCTCCGACCCTCCCAAGGCGTCGTTCCGGCCATCTATGCTGTTGAGCGACACCCGCTATCGGTCGATCACCTTTCAGGTGATCGCGCTGGCGCTGCTGGTCACGGCGATCTGGTATCTGGGATCGAACCTTGCCGCGAACCTGCGCGCTGCCGGGTTGAACATCTCTTTCCAGTTCCTCGGAAATCCGGCGGGCTATGACATCAACCAGACGCTGATCCCTTATACCAGCCAATCGTCGAACCTTCAGGCGGCTTGGGTCGGGATCATCAACACGCTGCTGGTGTCCTTCCTTGCCTGTGTCACGGCCACGATCTTTGGCGTCATCGCCGGGGTTCTGCGCCTCTCGAACAACTGGCTCGTGCGCAAGCTGATGGCCGGCTACGTCGAGATTTTCCGCAACATCCCGGTGCTGATCTGGATCCTGATCATCTACACCATCATGACCGCCGCGATGCCCGCGCCTTCGGCCTTCCGCGGTGACGATCCGGCCTCGACCATGATGCTGGGCTCTTTCGCCTTCACCAACCGGGGCGTCTATATTCCCGGGCCGGTCTGGGGGCCGGGGTCGATGATCGTGGTGGCGACCTTTGTCGCCTCGGTGATCGGCGTCTTTGCCTACCGCCGCTATGCGACCAAGCTGCTTTATGACACCGGTCGCCTGCTGCCGATGCTTTGGCCTTCGGTCGCGATCCTGTTGCTGCCGACGATCATCATGTTCTTCATCATGGGCATGCCGATCGGGCTGGATTACCCCGCGCTGAAGGGCTTCAACTTCCGCGGCGGCATCCAGATCGGCGCGCCGCTGATCGCGCTGTGGTTCGCCTTGTCGATCTACACCGGTGCCTTTATCGCCGAGAACGTCCGCGCCGGCATTCAAGCGGTCAGCAAGGGCCAGTCCGAAGCCGCTGCTGCCTTGGGCCTGCGGTCGGGCCGGATCATGAACCTTGTGGTGCTGCCGCAGGCGCTGCGGGTGATCATCCCGCCGCTCATTTCGAACTACCTGAACATCACCAAGAACTCCTCGCTGGCGATCCTCGTGGGCTATGCCGACATCACCGCGACGCTGGGCGGGATCACCCTGAACCAGACCGGGCGGGCGATCGAATGCGTGGTTCTTCTGATGCTCTTCTACCTCGTCATCTCGCTGGGCATCTCCATGGTGATGAACGTCTACAACAACGCAACGAAGCTGAAGGAGCGTTAAGCCATGTCAGACACACATGCTGAATCCATCGCCTTCGTGCGTGAAACCTCGCTGCCGCCTGCGGCCCCGCCGGATAAGGTCGGCGGCCCGTTGAAATGGGTGAAGGACAACCTGTTCCCGACATGGGCGAATGCGATCCTGACGATTGTGGCGCTCTATTTCCTCTATCTTCTGGTCTCCGGCTCTCTGCCGTGGCTGTTGAACGGCGTCTGGTCGGCGAGCAGCCTGTCGGAATGTCGCGAGATTTTGGACGGCGCGACCGGGGCCTGTTTCTCGGTGCTGAGCGAGCGTTGGCATCAACTGCTCTTTGGTTTCAAATATCCCAGCGATCAATACTGGCGTCCCACCCTCGCGCTGGTGCTGCTGTTCCTTGCCGCCGCACCCGTGCTCTTCATCGACCTGCCGCGCAAGCTGCTGCTTTTCACCGGCGTTTACCCGTTCCTCGCCTTCTGGCTGATCTGGGGCGGGCCGATCTGGGGGCCGATCTTCGCGCTCTTGGGCGTCGTGGCGGGCTATGTCGTCTATAGCCGCCTGGTGCAGAAGAGCTTTGCCATGGCGCTGGCGGGCGGCGTCGTCGCTGCGGTGATCGTCTGGTATATCGGCGGCTTCATTGGGGAGGCGCTGCGCCCTGCCTCGCCGCTGCTGCAAGCGATCCCCAGCCGTGACCTTGGTGGTTTCATGCTTAACATGATGCTGGGCATCACCTGCGTGTCGCTGTCGCTGCCCATCGGCATCGCACTGGCTCTGGGGCGTCAGTCTCACCTGCCGATCGTCAAGGGCATCTGCGTGGTCTTTATCGAATTCGTCCGCGGCGTGCCGCTGATCACGCTCTTGTTCGTGGCGAACGTAATGCTGGCCTATTTCTTCCCGCCGGGCTCGGGGGTGGACCTCTTCATCCGCGTGGTGATCATGATCACCATGTTCTCCTCGGCCTATATCGCCGAGGTGATCCGGGGTGGCCTCGCCGCGCTGCCGAAGGGCCAGTACGAGGCCGCCGACAGCCTTGGCCTCGACTACCCGCAGGCGATGCGGCTGATCATCCTGCCGCAGGCGCTGAAGATCTCGATCCCGGGCATCGTGAACATCGCGGTGGGCCTGTTCAAGGACACCACGCTGGTCTCGGTGATCTCGCTGTTTGACATCATCGGCATGATCCGCGGACCGATCCTCGCCTCGACCGACTGGAACGGCGTTTATTGGGAGCTTTTCCTCTTTGCTTCCGTGCTGTTCTTCATCGTCTGCTACGGCATTTCTCAATATTCGCAGTGGCTGGAACGCCGTCTTGCGACTGACCATCGTTAAGGGAGGGTTCTCGCATGGCTGAGACCGCACAAATGAAAGTATCCGACGAAGTCGCGATCCGCATCGACAACATGAACAAGTGGTACGGGGCCTTCCACGTGCTGCGCGACATCAACCTGACCGTGCATCGGGGCGAGCGGATCGTGATCTGCGGGCCATCGGGCTCGGGCAAGTCGACGCTGATCCGCTGCATCAACGCACTGGAAGAGCATCAGAAGGGCACCATTGAGGTCGATGGCACGCTGCTAAGCTCGGACCTCAAGAACATCGACAAGATCCGCTCAGAGGTCGGCATGTGCTTCCAGCACTTCAACCTCTTCCCGCATCTGACGATCCTTGAGAACTGCACGCTGGCGCCGATCTGGGTCCGCAAGACGCCCAAGAAGGAAGCCGAAGAAACGGCGATGCATTTCCTTGAAAAGGTGAAAATCCCCGATCAGGCCAATAAGTATCCCGGCCAGCTTTCGGGCGGTCAGCAGCAGCGTGTGGCGATTGCCCGTTCGCTCTGCATGCGCCCGCGGGTCATGCTGTTCGATGAGCCGACATCGGCCCTCGACCCCGAGATGATCAAGGAGGTGCTCGACACGATGATCGAGCTTGCCGAAGAGGGCATGACCATGCTCTGCGTGACCCATGAGATGGGCTTTGCCCGTCAGGTGGCGAACCGCGTGATATTCATGGACGAAGGCCAGATTGTTGAGCAGAACGAGCCGGAGGCTTTCTTCAACAACCCGCAAAGCCCGCGCACGCAGCTGTTCCTGAGCCAGATCCTCGGGCACTGAACCGCGTAAATCGGACCAAGGTAAAACCTGCGCCCCGGCCATTTGGTCGGGGCGTTTGCGTTTCAAACCAGTTGTTTGGGGACGGTGAAGGCGTGCAGCACTCCGCTGCTGGGGGCCACCTCGGCCCAGCTCTCAACCGCGAAATCCATCACCGTCGTCGCGCCCGAGGGGTAGCGATCAAAGGCTTCCTGTTCGGGCGGCTGCTGCAACAGCCCTGCGGCGGCGGCGGCGATGCCGGGGTTATGCGCCACCAGCAGCAGCGTGTTGCCTGTGCCGCGCTGGCGCAGGCTGGTGATGATCTGATCAGGCTCGGCGAGGTAAAGTTGGCGAAGGTACTCCACCTGACAGCCCTCAGGCAGCGCCAAGCGGGCGCAGGTTTCGCGGGTGCGGGCCGCCGTTGAGCAGAGCACCGCATCAGGCAGCAGCGCCTCTGCGCGCAGCCAGTTGCCGAGGGCTTGGGCCGCCCCGCGCCCGCGGGCATTCAGGGGGCGGTCATGATCGCTGGTCCCATGGGACCAGTCCGATTTCGCGTGTCGCATCAGGATCAGGCGGCGCATGTCGTTCCTTTCACTGCTCAGCCCATCATAGGCGCGAAGCAGGGGCAGGGGGCAAGCGCTTTGGGCCTAGCCCTTGCGAATGATGCTGCCCGCGCCGTGTTCGGTGAAAAGCTCCAACAGGCAGGCATTGGGCGCGCGCCCGTCGAGGATGACCGCCGCCCGCACACCGCCTTCGAGCGCGTCCAGCGCGGTTTGCACCTTGGGAATCATCCCGCCCGCAATGGTGCCATCGGAGATCATCTCGTTGATTTGGCTCGCCGTCAGGTCGGTCACAACCTCGCCGTTGCCGTCCTTGACGCCCGCCACATCCGTCAGCAGCAGCAAGCGGTCGGCCTCCAACGCGCCCGCGATGGCGCCAGCGGCGGTGTCGCCGTTGATGTTATAGGTCTCCCCCCTGTGGCCCATGCCGAGCGGCGCGATGACGGGAATGATGCCCTTGTCGGCAAAGTCCCGCAGGATGCGCGGGTTGACCTGTGTCGGGTTGCCCACGAGGCCTAGAGCGGGGTCTTCGGGGTCGCAAACGATCAACCCGCTGTCTTTTCCCGAAACACCAACCGCGCGGCCACCTTGCTCCGAGATCGCCTGCACGATCCGCGCGTTGACAAGGCCCGAGAGCACCATCTCGACCACTTCCATGGTCGCGGCATCGGTCACCCGTTTGCCGTTCACGAATTCGGATTTGATGTTCAACCGCGCCAGCATGTCGTTGATCATCGGGCCGCCGCCATGGACGATCACCGGGTTCACCCCCACCTGCCGCATCAGCGCGACATCGCGGGCAAATTCGTCCATCGCTTCGTCGCTGCCCATCGCATGGCCGCCCAGTTTGATGACCACGGTGGCATCGGCGTAGCGTTGCAAAAAGGGCAGAGCTTGGCTGAGGGTTTGGGCGGTGGCGATCCAGTCGCGGTTCATGTCTTGCGTTCTCATCTGTTGACCCATGGGAAGCCGATAGCGGCGGGAGGTGCTATACCAGCGTGGCGATGATGGCACGCAGCGTAGGGATGCCCCAGCCCTTTTCCGAAGATGTGACGACAATCTCCGGGTAGGCGGCGGGGTGTTTGCTCAGCGCGTCTTTCACCTGTGATAGGATCTTTGCGCGTTCGGCTTCTTTCACCTTATCTGCCTTGGTCAGCACGACCTGAAAGGTGACGGCGGAACTGTCGAGCAGGGACATGATCTCATCATCGACCTTCTTGACCCCATGGCGCGCGTCGATCAGCACGAAGGCGCGGCGCAGGGTCTGGCGGCCCGAGAGGTATTGTTTCAGCAGGCGCTGCCACTTCTCGACCACTGGCAGCGGCGCATTGGCATAGCCATAGCCCGGCAGGTCGACGAGGTAGTGCTCTTCCCCGGCGGTGAAAAAGTTGATCTCTTGCGTGCGGCCCGGCGTGTTCGACGCCCGCGCCAGCGCTTTCATCCCGGTCAGCGCGTTGATCAGCGTCGATTTCCCGACGTTGGAGCGCCCGGCAAAGCAGACCTCCATCCGGTCGGGGGGCGGCAGCCCGTCCATCGCCACCACGCCTTTGACGAATGTCGTCTCACCGGCGAAAAGCATCCGGCCCTTCTCGGCGCTCGGGGCGTCCGGCTCTTCGGCGATGGTGTAGTTCACTTGCATCAGATCAGCTCCAGTTCGTCGCCCACGGCGATCTCTCCGCCCTTGGTGACGGTCAGGGTAACACCGAAATCCCGGTGACCCAATTGGTCGAGTGCGGCGAGCGTGTCCACGTCGCGCGCGCCGGTGTCGGTGTTGACGGTGGTGGCAAGGCAGCGGGTGATGCGTTTGGAGACATGCAGCCGTGCTTCGCCGATTTTCAGATCGCACCCCAGCCAGTCGAACTCGGCCCAAGGGGCCGCACCGTCAAACCAGATGTTGCCGCGCCAGCGGGCGGTTTGCAGCGGGGCAGCTGCCAATTCTTCGACGGCGCGATGGGAGGTGAGGCTGTTGAGCGAGAGCGTCGGCTCTGCGCTGTCGGTATAGCCGCGGCCATCGAGACGGAGGATATCCACCGGGGCAGCGCGGCCTTCGGCCACCAGCGGGCGCACCCAGTCGAGGAAGGCAGCCTGTTCGCGATCCGGGTGGAAGGTGATTTCCCCGCGCGTCGGGTGGCGCAGGGTGAGCATCTCAGTCGTCTCATCCAGCTTGGCCGTGATCGCCTGCAACTGCGGCGAAGAGGCCCCCCGGGTGAAATTCAAACACCGCGCCCAGTCTCCCGGCGCGGCTTTGGAGGCGTCATGGGCCACGGCCCAGAGCCGGTCATAGGGCATGGATTGCCCGGCGCGCAGGGTCACACGCTCAACCGTCTCGCGGCCATGGGCCTTGAGCGGATGCCGGTTGAGCGCGGTGACCTGCATCACTTTTTCGACTTGCCCGATTTGGGCTTGGCATCCGCATTGGCGGCAGCGCTCTTGGGCGTGCGTTTGAAGCCGCCTTTGATGTTGCCCCAGAGGTCAGGTTTGTAACCCTGGCTGCGCATGATCAGATATTGCTGGGTGAAAGTGATCGTGTTGTTGGCGATCCAGTACACCACCAAGCCGCTCGCGAAACCGCCCAGCATGAACATGAAGACCCAAGGCATCCATGCAAAGATCATCTGCTGTGTCGGGTCGGTGGGCGCCGGGTTCAGCTTTTGCTGCAAGAACATGGAGATACCCAAGAGCAGCGGCAGGATGCCGATGAAGATCAGCGCCAGCATCGAACCCGGCTCGGGCGCGGCATAGGGCAAGAGACCCCAGAGGTTCATGATCGACGTCGGATCGGGCGCGCTGAGGTCTTGGAACGGGCCAAAGAAGGGCGCGTGGCGCAGTTCGATCGTGACGAAAATCACCTTGTAGAGCGAGAAAAAGATCGGGATTTGCAGCAGGATCGGCAGGCAGCCCGCAGCAGGGTTCACCTTGTTCTTCTTATAGAGCTCCATCATGCCTTGCTGCATCTTCTGACGGTCGTCGCCCGCTTCTTTCTTCAGCTTTTCCATCTCGGGCTGAAGCTCTTTCATCCGCGCCATGGAGACGTAGGATTTATAGGCCAGCGGGAAGAGGACAGCCTTGATCAGCAGCGTCAGGCCGATGATGGCGACCCCCATGTTGCCGATAAGTTTGTTCAGCTCATGCAGCAGCCAGAAGATCGGCTTGGTCAGGAAGAAGAACCAGCCCCAGTCGATGCTGTCGATGAATTTGGCGACGCCGGAAGACTGGTAATCCTGAAGGGTTTCCCACTCCTTGGCACCGGCGAAAAACTTGCTGGAGGTGCTCACGCTTTCGCCTGCAGCGACCGAGCGGGTCGGCTGGCGGGTGAAGGCGCGGTAGGTGTCCGCGCGTGGGTCATAGGTGAGCGCCTGTTCAAAGGTTTCGCCCGCGTCGGGGATCAGCACCGCCTGCCAATAGTGATCGGTAAAGCCGACCCAGCCCTCGGTGACGCCTTCGGTGACCACGGCGGGGCGGCCCCAGGTGCTGTTCACATCGGCTTCGGCGATATCGTCCCAATCGACTTCGGCAAGTTCACCATTGGCCATGGCCACGGCGCCTTCATGCAGGATGAAGAAGCTTTTCAGGTCTTCGGGCAGCCCGTGCTGCGCGATCATGCCGAAGGGGGCGAGGTTCACTGCGCCTTCGCCGTTGTTGGTCACGCTTTGGGTGATGTCGAACATATATTGGTCATCGACCGAGATGGTGCGGGTAAAGACCTGCCCGGCGCCATTGTCCCAAGTGAGGGTCACGGGGCTGTCGACGCCCAGCGTTTCGCCCTCGCTCAGGGTCCAAAGCGTGTCGACACCCGGGACGGCATCGGGGGCGAGGCCCGAACCGGCGGCCCAACCGTGCAGCGCATAGTAAGCATCGCTCGACCCTTCGGGGGAGAGCAGGGTCACGATTTCGGCATCCGCGTCGAGCGTGGTTTGGTAATCGTTCAGTTTCAGATCGTCGATCCGACCGCCCATGAGCGAGATGGAGCCGCTGACCTTGTCGGTCGCGATTGCCACGCGGGGCGCTGCTGCCAGTGCCGCGCGGCGGCCTTCGGGGGCGGCGCCTTCGCCATCTTCCGTGCCGGGCGCGGCCGCGGTATCGGCGGTGGAGGCGGGAACCGAAGTGCCTTCGACAGTCTCGCTGATCTCGGTACCGGGTTCCAATGCTGGGTCGGCTTCAGGGGGCGGGAACAGAAGGAACCACACGAGGATGACGGCAAAGCTGAGCGCCGTGGCAAGGATGAGATTCTTGTTCTGTTCGTCCATGGGGACCGCCACCTGATGTCTTTGAATATCACGGGGGTTCAACAGAGTGCGGGGCCAAAGGTCAAGTGGAATCGGGCGGGATGAAGGGGGATGCAGGGTGGTTTTGGTCCATCTGGCATGGGTTTTGCGGAGTTTCGCCGGGGGCGGTTGCGGGGGAGCGGTGGCCTCGGCATTGAACGGGGCAGGGGGCGAAGGGTGTGACCGTAATTCGGGGCGCGGGGTGTTCTCCTCTGCCTCGGGCCTCTTCGGCAGTCGCGACCTCCGTCGCTTAATGCCCCGGGCCGGTGCTAAGCACAGAGCCCGCTAGGTGGCACGCCCATTCATGATGCGCGGCACGTCTTGCAGTTTCGCGTTGTGGCGGGCGATCCAATCGAGTGTTTGCTCAAAGGGCATGGGGCGGGCGATGCCGAATCCCTGCACATGGTCGCAGCCGAGTTGGGCGAGTAAGACATGCTCCCCCACCGTTTCCACACCTTCGGCGAGGGTCTCAATGCCCAGTCGTTCGGCCATGGTGAGAATGGCGCTGATCATGCGCTGTTGGTCGGGGTCGCGGTCGGCCTTCATGACGAAAGAGCGATCGATCTTGATCCGGCTGACGGAGAAGCGGCGGATGGATGCGATGGAGGCATGGCCCGTGCCGAAGTCGTCAAGATCGATGCGGCAACCGAGCTTGCGCAGGGCATTGATATTGCGGGTGATCACATCGTCGGCAGTCGAGGCGACGACGGTTTCCAGCACTTCGATCGCGAGCCGGTCGGGGGACAGGTCGAACCGGTCCAGCTCCCAAGTGATTTTGTCGATGAGCCGGGGGTTGGCAAGTTCACCCCCGGCGAAATTCACCCCGATCTGCGGCACCACGGTGCCGGACCCATCCCAGGCTTTGAGGGCGGCGAAGGCGTGGTACATCATTACTTCGGCCAAACGCTCCAACAGGCCTGCCTCTTCGACGGCGGGCAGGAAATCCGAAGGGGGGATCATGCCCTGTACCGGATGGTTCCAGCGCGCCAAGGCTTCAAAGCCGGTGATTTGGCCTGTGTCGGTTGAGATTTGCGGCTGGAACCATGGTTGAATTTGGCCGCTGTCCAAGGCCTGCGCGACCTCTTCGCGCAGTTCGGCGCGGCTTTCGGTTTCCCGGCGCATCTGGTCGGAAAAGGCGCGAATGGAGGAGGGGCCACGCCGCTGCGCACTGCGCAGGGCGGTGGCAGCGGCGGCAAGCCATGCGGCGGCATCCCCGCCCGGGGTGCGGGTGTTAAGGCAAAAGCCGACGGAGGCCGTGAGGTAGATCGTAACCCCATCGATGAAAAATGGTTCTTCCAAAGCGGATTGTAGCCGCCCGGCCAGTTGAATGCAGAGTTCAAGGTCAAGCTGCCGTACCGGGGCCGTGCAGACGGCGAACCGCGCCTCTCCCATTTTGCCGATGAGATCATCGTCGCGCAGGGCGCCCTGCAATCGTTCGCCGCTTTGCGGCAGGACCGTGTCGGCGGCGGTTTGACCGTGGCGTTCGATGATTTGGTCAAGCCCTTCGAGCGCGATGAAACATGTGGCCGACAAACGCCCCCGCGAATGGGTGGTTTGAAAAACTTGTTCGGCCAACTCCTCAAAAGCGCTGCGTTGTAGGATGCCGCCGCGCGCGTCTTGGGGTGTCTGAGAATTCCCGCCAAAGCGCTGCCCCGCAAGGAAAAGAAGCGGCAGCGCAGCGGAGGCGGCGATCAGGGCCATTTCGCCGCCAATCCAAAAGGCCAGCAGCATCAGCGCGGGGAGGAAGGCCAAAGCAGCCTGACCGCTGAGCAAAGCGGCGAACGACTGCCGCAGCTGCGTGAGCCCGGAAAGCCGGTGAGTTGCCATCGCGATATCCCTTCCCAATACGCGCAATGCCTGCGCTGACGGGGGAGGGATATCGCCTTTAGGGTGTGCTGTGGGTTAACAGAACCCGCTTTTTTGCGGATTATTATCTAAAATTGTTCTTGCTCCGTACCCTCAACGTTCCGCATGAGCCCGGCGAAGTCGAAAAGCTTGGGATCCAGCAGGTGCGAGGGGCGGGCGTTCATCAGCGCGCGGAACATGACTTGCCGACGACCGGGGCTATTGGCCTCCCACCCGTCGAGAATCGCCTTTACCTGCTGCCGCTGAAGCCCGTCCTGCGAGCCGCAGAGATCGCAGGGAATGATCGGGTAGTTCATCGCCGTGGCAAAACGCTCGCAATCGCTTTCCGCGACATGGGCGAGGGGGCGGTAGACAAAAAGATCGCCTTCCTCGTTAACCAATTTGGGCGGCATGGTCGCCAGTCGTCCGCCGTGGAAAAGGTTCATGAAAAAGGTTTCGAGGATGTCATCCCGGTGATGCCCCAATACCACGGCAGAGCAGCCCTCCTCCCGTGCGATCCGGTAGAGATTGCCCCGGCGCAGGCGGGAGCAGAGCGCGCAGAAGGTCCGCCCGGCGGGGACCTTATCCATCACGATTGAATAGGTGTCTTGATATTCGATGCGATGCGGCACGCCCATCTTTTCAAGGAATTCCGGCAGCACGGTCGCCGGGAAATTTGGCTGCCCCTGATCGAGGTTGCAGGCCAAAAGCTCCACCGGCAGCAGGCCGCGCCATTGCAGCTCGTGCAGAACCGCAAGCAGGGTATAGCTGTCTTTGCCGCCTGACAGGCAGACCAGCCATTTCGGCTTGGGTGCGCCTTGGGCGGTCGGCTCAACCATGCTGTATTGATCAATCGCCTCGCGGGTCATGCGGACGATGCGTTTGCGCAGTTTCTTGAACTCGGTGCTTTGCGGTGCACCGGCAAAGAGGGGGTGAATCTCGTCGGTTTCGTCCAGCATCGTCGGTCTCTCACTATCAGCTTGGCTTCACCTAGGGCATTTTGCCCCTTTGCCGCAAGCGCGGCGCTAATCGGGAACGTTGTCGATCCCGCTTTGACCCCAAGGGTGGCAACGCGCGATCCGGCGGACGGCCAGCCATCCGCCCCGCAGCCCGCCGTGTTTTTGCAAGGCTTCAAGCGCATAGGCGCTGCAGGTGGGCTGATAGCGGCAGTTATGCCCGACCCATGGGCTGAAGATCAGCCGATAGCCGCGCACGGGCAGGGCAAGAAGCGCGGCCAAGGGAGTCATTTTCGGACCCCGTGCAGAATATCCAGCGCGCGGGCCAGATCGGCGAGCAATTGATCAAAGGGCAGGGTGGCTGTCGCCTCGCGCCGCCCGACAAAGACATAGTCCATGCCCGCGCGCCCGGCCTGCGGCAGGGTGAGCCGCGCGATCTCGCGCAGGCGGCGCTTGGCGCGGTTGCGGGCCACGGCATTGCCGACCTTCTTGGAACAGGTGAATCCCACGCGAATGGGCGCCGCGCTGGGCTCATCCTCCCGGCGGGGTCGCATTTGTAGAATGAAGCCGGGGGTGGCCACGCGTTTGGCGCGGCTGGCACGTTGGAAATCCGCCCGTTTGGTCAGGGTCTCCAGACGCAGAGAAACCGCCGGGGCAGGGTTCCCCTTCGTGGCGCAAGTGCCATTCAAGGGTGCCTCCGGCGGTGTCATATTCTGGTTCCGAAGATCGAGGGCGCTTATGCGCTCAGCGATTTCCGGCCCTGTGCACGGCGTGCATTGATGATCTTACGGCCGGCTTTGGTGGCCATGCGCGCGCGGAAACCATGGCGCCGCTTGCGCACGAGGTTCGAGGGTTGAAAGGTGCGTTTCATCGCTCCGTCTCCATCTAAAGCTGGCTGGGCACGGAATCACTTGAAGGTTCCACCGCGGCCAGCGTCAATTCAAGCCCGTCCTCTAATGCGGCGGGACGCGCAAGTCAAACCCCCTGACAGGGAAAAACCGCGCTTTGCAACAAAATGCCGGTTTGCGGGGCCGGAATTGTTTCAGTTCACCCCGTAACTTGGCAAAATCGCCCTTTCCCGCACAAGTCCCATCAAGCGCGCGTGAGGAGCCTGTTCCCGCGCCCCGCTTCACGCCATCATTGAGGAAAGCGAAATTGGTCTGATGCAGGCCCAAGGAAGTGTGAAAATGAGCCGCAATGACCAAAGTAAACCCGCGCTGATGCGCTATCTGCCCCTTGCGCTGATCGCCGTCGTCGCGGCCATCGGGGCCTTAACCCTGCGCGATTACCTGAGTTTCGACGCGCTGCGTGACAATCGCGAGGCAATGATCGCCTTTCGCGACAGCAACTACCTGTTGACCGCGCTTGTCTTTGTCGCCGCCTATGTCGTGATCGTGGCCTTTTCCCTGCCGGGGGCCACGGTGGCCACTTTGACGGGCGGCTTCCTCTTCGGGCTGTTTCCGGGCGTGCTTTATAATGTCAGTGCTGCGACCTTGGGCGCGGTGGTGATCTTTCTGGCCGCGCAATGGGGCCTTGGCGCACGGTTGAAAGAGCGGATGGACGCCTCTGAGGGCATGGTGCGCAAGATCAAGGCGGGGATCGACGACAACCAGTGGTCGATGCTCTTCTTTATCCGGCTGGTGCCGGTGGTGCCCTTCTTTGTCGCGAATCTGCTGCCGGCCTTTCTCGGTGTGCCGCTGTTTCGCTTCGTGATCTCGACATTTTTCGGAATCATGCCGGGGGCCTTGGTCTTTACCTCGGTGGGCGCAGGGCTAGGTGCGGTTTTCGCCCGGGGTGAGTCGCCCGACCTTGGGATTATTTTCGAGCCGCATATTCTATTGCCCATTCTGGGCCTTTGCGTGCTGTCGCTGCTGCCCGTGGCGATCAAGACATTTACCGGTAAGAAGGACCTGCTGAAATGACCAACCGTATCAAGACCGACGTTCTGATCATCGGCGCAGGCTCTGGCGGGTTGTCGGTGGCGGCGGGGGCCGTGCAGATGGGCGCGGATGTGACCCTGCTGGAAGGGCATAAGATGGGCGGCGATTGCCTGAACTATGGCTGCGTGCCCTCCAAGGCGCTGATCAAGACCGGCAAGACCGCCTATACCCAGCAACACAGCGCGCAATATGGGGTGGAGGCTGCCGCCGGGGTGGTCGACTACGCCGCCGCCAAGGATCACGTGGCCGATGTTATCTCGCAAATCGCGCCGGTCGATTCGGTTGAACGGTTTGAGGGCTTGGGCGTGCGGGTGATCCGCGAATACGGGCATTTCATTTCCGATAGAGAGGTGCAGGCGGGCGATACCATCATCACCGCGCGGCGCATCGTCGTGGCCACCGGCTCCTCTCCGCTGGTGCCGCCGATTCCGGGGTTGGAGGATGTGCCTTATGAGACGAATGAGACCCTCTTTGATCTGCGCGAGAAGCCCGAGCATCTGATCATCATCGGGGGCGGCCCCATCGGCATCGAGATGGCGCAGGCGCATGTGCGGATGGGCTGCAAGGTCACCGTGATCGAAGGCAGCCGCGCGCTTGGCAAGGATGACCCCGAGTTGTCCGAGGTGGTGTTGCAGACCATGCGGGACGAGGGGGTGGTTTTCGAGGAAGGCAGCGATGCGGCCAAGGTCAGCGGTGCGGCGGGGGCGATCACGGTCGAGACCAAGGATGGCCGCGTGATCAAGGGCTCGCATCTGCTGATGGCCGTGGGGCGCAAGAGCAACATCGACCGGCTCGATCTGGATAAGGCCGGGGTGGAGACCACCAAGGCAGGCATCAAGGTCGACGACAGCCTGCGCAGCAGCAACCGCCGGGTCTATGCCATTGGCGATGTGGCGGGCGGGCTGCAATTTACCCATGTGGCAGGCTATCACGCCGGGGTGGTGATCCGCTCGATCCTCTTTGGTCTGCCGAGCAAGACGAAGCTGCACCATATCCCATGGGTCACCTATGCCGCGCCGGAACTGGCGCAGGTGGGGCTGACCGAAGCGCAGGCGCGCGAAGAGCATGGCGACAAGCTGGAGGTCGTGCGGTTCCACTATAACCACAACGACCGCGCGATTGCCGAGCGTCAGACCAAAGGGTTCATCAAAGTCATGGTGGTCAAGGGCCGCCCGGTTGGCGCCAGCATCGTCGGCCATCAGGCGGGCGAATTGATCACCCTGTGGTCGCTTGCGCTGGTCAATAAGATGAAGATGAGCCAGATTGCTGCTATGGTTGCCCCTTACCCCACGATCTCGGAGATTAACAAACGCGCGGCGGGGGCCTATTTCAGCCCGCGCCTGTTCGAAAGCGCTCTGGTCAAAACGGTGGTGCGCGCCGTGCAGCGCTTTTTGCCCTGAGATCGCCCATGATCCACTCGCTTTCTGGCCGCCTGCTGATCCTCACTACCATCTTTGTGATGCTGGCCGAAGTGCTGATCTTTGTCCCCTCCATCGCGCGGTTCCGCGAGGAATATATGCTGACGCGGTTGGAGCGGGCGCAGATCGCCTCGCTGGCGCTTTTGGCAGACGACATGCTCGACCCGGAGTTGGAAGAGGAACTGTTGCGCAACGCCGAGGTGTTCAACGTGGTGCTGCGCCGGGATGAGGCGCGGCAATTGGTGCTGGCGTCGCCCATGCCGCGCATGGTGTCGCAGACCTATGATTTGCGCGATGCCTCGGCGACGGTCTTGATCCGCGATGCGATGCTGCGGCTGTTCCGCCCGGGGAATGAGGTGGTCCGCGTGATCGGCGCGCCGGTGCGCGAAGCGGGGCTGTTGATTGAGGTCACGATGGAGACAGCGCCCATGCGTGTCGCCATGCTCGACTACGGGATTCGCATCCTCATCCTCTCGGCGGTGATCTCGGTCATCACGGCGGTGCTTTTGTTCTTTGCCATGCGGGCCTTGCTGCTGAAACCGATCAAACGGGTCGCAGGACATATGCAGCGCTATGCCGCCGCGCCCGAAGATGCGCGGCGGATCATTGAACCTTCCGCCAGCGTGACCGAATTGCGCGAGGCCGAAGAGGCGCTTCAGAAGCTGCAAACCGACCTCACGCAGGCGCTTAAACAGAAAGAGCGTTTGGCCCAGTTGGGCAGTGCCGTTAGCAAGATCAGCCACGATCTGCGCAACATCCTCACTTCTGCCCAACTGTTCACCGACCGGATCGAAATGTCCGAAGACCCGACCGTCAAGCGGATGGCGCCCAAGCTTGTGGGGTCGATCACCCGGGCGGTGCACCTATGCGAATCGACGCTGGCCTTCGGCAAGGCCGAAGAACCGGGGCCGACGCTGACGCTCATGCCGCTCGAAGAGCTGGTGGAAGAGGTCATAGACGGCGAACGCCTTGCCGATCCCGAAAGCATCGTGCGCTTTGCCGCTGATATTCCCGCGAATCTCACCGTGCGCGCGGACCCTGAGCAAATGTACCGCGTGCTGGCCAATCTCATGCGCAACGCCCGGCAGGCGATCACCGCCACCGGCAAACCGGGCGAGGTCTATCTGCGGGCCGAGGATATGGGCGAGGCATGGTGCATCACCGTCAGCGATACCGGCCCCGGCCTGCCGCCCAAGGCGCGGGAGTATCTCTTCACCGCCTTTCAGGGCGGAGCGCGCAAGGGTGGCTCCGGTTTGGGGCTGGTGATCGCCTCCGAACTGGTGCGTGGCCACGGCGGCAGTCTTGCGCTGCGCAACAGCGGGCCGGAGGGCACGGTTTTTGACATAACACTCCCCAAGGGGGACGGCGCCCTGTAGATTTTTGAAGAAAATTGCATTTCCTTGAAACGAGGGCTTGCAACTCCCCGGGGCTAAGACTAAACCCCCGCTCAGTGGACCGATAGCTCAGCTGGATAGAGTACCTGACTACGAATCAGGGGGTCGGGGGTTCGAATCCTCCTCGGTCCGCCACTACCCAAAATTGAAGAACACGGCCCTTTCGGGGCGTCTTATCCGTCTCGCGGCGGGTTGTAGAAACCTGTGTCGCGGTAGGGCTGGTCAAAGGCGTGGTCCATCAGTTCCAGATGGTCTTGGCCGTAATACATGTCACCATTCAGAAAATAGCTGGGCGAGCCAAAGATGCCGCGGGCAATGGCCTCTTCAGTGTTTTGGGCGTGGATTGCCTGCACATTCTCTTCCATCGCCCGTGCGATCAGCCCGTCGCAGTCGGGATCGACCGCTTCAGTCGCGCGGCGCAGATGCGCGGGATTCGCGAGATCGATATCATCGCGCCAATGGGCCTGAAGAATCGCAAAGGAAAGCGCGTCGACATCCCGCCCCGCCTGAGCGGCGGCGATCAGGTAGCCGTTTGCAAGGTTCAGTGGGTTGTCGTGGTGGGTCGGGCGGTGGTTGAGAATTTCCAGGCCGCGATACTGCGCCCAACGCTCGATCTCTCGTCCAAAGAAATAGTCTATGTAATGGGGCGTGAAACCGCGGAAATGGCTGACACGGCCTGAGACGATCACGGGGGTGAGGTCAAAGGGGCGATGCACCAGCCGCGCACCGCGGGCCGCGCAAATCTTCAAGAGCTTGCGATGCCCCAGATAGGCATAGGCGGAATGGGCGGAATAAAAATATTCAATGGTGTCCAATGTCGGCTCCCTCCGGTTTTGCCAGCATCATGGCGGAAACCGGCGGGGAGACAAGGACGGGGGCCGAAAGCCGAGTGCGGAATAGCGGGGGGGCCGTAACGGGGCGCTTCTAACCGCGCTGACGCCTCAATACCGGCGGTTATGCAATCTGTTCGCGCGGGGGCGGGGGGCGATTGCGCGGACCTTTCGAGGCTGGGGGCGTTGCTTGGCCATGAATGCCAGTGCCGCCACCGCGGCCATGATCAGGATCAAGAGTTCGTAAGTCCACATGAGCCATTCCTCCTAGGGCATGTTCATAAGGTTAACCTTAGCGATGCCCGATGGGTTCCGTCTTGGCCGGGATGGTGGCGGCCTTTGGCCGGGGCCGCAAGTCAAAAAGGCCGCCGCATTTCTGCGACGGCCTTCTTTCGGCAGTGCCCGCTCCGGGCGTCAGCCCATTTGCCGCACCACGGCCATGGTGGCGATGGCGGGCAGAGTCAGCAGCGCTTTGACCTGTTCCACGCGGGTGGGGGTGTAATAGCCCTCTTCGTGCAGGATGTTGACCGTGGCGACCATCTTGCCGCCGATGATGATCGGCAGGTTCACGACCGAGGCGCAGCCCAAACGGCCGATCAGTTCCGCATCGGGAAAGACCGCGTCGATATCGGCCAAGGTGTTGGCTACAAAGCATTCCTGCCGCCCGTGGACCTGTTCGAACCAAGTGTCGATGGTGATCTCTTTGGTGCCGGAGGTTGGGTAATTCTCGGCGTCGTCGGTATAGACCCGCCGCGCCAGCATCGCGTCCATATCCGCGGTCATCACGGTAAAGAGTTTGGCCCCCACGGTGGCCTTGGTCAGCGCGCAGAGCGCGTCGAAGGCCTGTGTTTCGGTGGTCGCCTGCTCAAGCGCTGTCTGAAAGCGTTGCATTGCGTCGGTGGTATCGGTCATGGGGCTTCCTTGCGGTCTGGATTGCCGCCCGAGGCGGCGTAGAGGGCTTGGGTATAGGGATCGGTAAAGCTGCCGTCATGCAGCGCGCTGGCCGGGGCGATCTCAACCACGCGGCCTTTGTTCATCACCGCCATGCGGTCGCACATGAAACTGACGACGGGGAGATTGTGGGTGACCATCAGATAGGTCAGCCCCTGTTCGCGACGCAGCCGTTTCAGCAGGTTGAGGATCTCCGCCTGAACCGAGACATCCAGCGCCGAGGTCGGCTCATCCAGCAGCATCACCTTGGGCTCAAGCATCAGCGCGCGCGCGATGGCCACCCGTTGCCGCTGCCCGCCGGAGAGCTGATGCGGAAAGCGGAAGCGGAAACGTTTGTCGAGGCCGACGGCCTGCAGCATCTCCACGACGCGGGCGCTGCGGTTGCCAAGCCCGTGAATCATTAGCGGCTCGGAGAGCACCCCATCCACCGTTTTGCGCGGATGGAGAGAGGCATAGGGGTCTTGAAATACCATCTGGCATTGCCCGGCAAAAGCGCGGTCGACCTTGTGACCGCGCGGCTGGCCGAGTACGGAAATCTCACCGGTCCAATCGGGGGCCAGCCCCGCGATGGCCTTGAGCACCGTGGATTTGCCCGAACCGCTTTCGCCCACCAGCGCAAAGCTTTCGCCCTCCGCCACATCGATATTCACCCCGGTGACCACTTTGGTTTGCCCATAGGAGATGTCGAGGTTCTTGAGTGTAATCGCGCTCATGTGCCGCTCCATGCGCTGCGGTCGAGGACGGGCAGTTCATCGCGCGTCTCTTCCATTTTCGGAACCGCGGCCAAAAGGCCCTTGGTGTAGGGATGGCTGGCCTTGTGCAGATCGGCGGCGGCGCAGCTTTCCACCACCTGGCCTGCGTGCATCACAAGGATCCGGTCGCAATAGCGCGCCACGAGGTTGAGGTCATGGGAGATCAGGATCAGCCCCATGCCGTGGTCGCGCACCAGCTCGTCGATGAGGTCGAGCACCTGCGCCTGCACGCTCACATCCAGCGCCGAGGTCGGCTCGTCCGCGATCAGCAGATCGGGGCGGGGGATCAGCATCATGGCAATCATGATCCGCTGGCCCATGCCGCCTGAGACTTCGTGCGGGTAAAGGTCCATCACCCGCTCCGGCTCATTAATCCGCACCGATTCCAGCATCTCCAGCACCCGCGCTTTTACGTCGCGCCGGGCGAGGCGCTCGTGGGTCAGCAGCGCCTCGGCGATCTGCGCGCCCACGGTCATCACCGGGTTCAGCGAGAACTTCGGGTCCTGCATGATCATCGAAATCCGAGCTCCGCGCAGGTGGCGCATCTGTCTTTCCGACTGGCTTTGCAGGTCGATCCCGTCAAAGCGCATGACTTCGGCCTGCTGCCGCCCCGGATGACGCACAAGCCGCAGGATCGCCCGCCCGGTCATGGATTTGCCCGAGCCGCTTTCGCCCACGATGCCAAGCCGTTCACGGCCGAGGGTGAAAGACAGCCCCTTGACCACCTCGACCCGGCCCTTGGGGGTGGGGAAGCTGACGGAGAGGCTTTTAAGTTCCAGCAGGGGCGCGGTCATGATTTGCCTCCTTGTTTGGGGTCGAGCACGTCGCGCAGCCCGTCGCCCAAAAAGCAAAAGCCGAGCGAGACAAGGATGATCGCAAAGCCGGGCATCGTCGCCACCCACCATTGATCCAAGATGAAGGCCCGCCCGCGCGAGATCATCGCGCCCCATTCCGGCAGCGGCGGCTGCGCGCCGAGGCCCAGAAAGCCAAGGCCCGCGGCGGTCAGGATGATTCCCGCCATATCCAGCGTCACCCGCACGATCATCGACGAGGTGCACAGCGGCAGCACGTGGCGCGTGATGATCCGCCCATGCGAGGCGCCCAGCAGACGCATGGCCGAGATGAACTCGGAATTGCGGAAGGTCAGCGTCTCGGCCCGGGCGATACGCGCATAGGCGGGCCATGAGGTGATGGCGATGGCGATGATGGCATTCTCGATCCCCGGCCCGAGGGCGGCGACGAATGCCAGTGCGAGGATCAGCTTGGGCATGGACAGAAACACATCCGTCACCCCCATCAAGACCCTGTCGGTCCAGCCGCCGAAATAGCCCGAGATCGCGCCGATCAGCAGCCCCAGCGGGGCGGCGATGACAGCGACCAAGGCCACGATCATCAGGGTGATCCGCGCGCCATAGATCACGCGGCTGAAAATGTCGCGGCCCAACTCATCCGTGCCCATCCAATGCGCCGCCGATGGGGGCAGCAGCCGGGCGTCGAGGTTCTGCCCCAGCGGGTTTTGCGGCGCAATCCAAGGCGCGAAGAGCGCGGCCAGGATCAGCATCAGCAGGATCACCGCCCCCACCACCGCTAGCGGATTGCGCAGCAATTGCAGCAGCATGCGATAGGCATTGCCCATATTCGCCTGCAATTTCGAAGCGGGGGAGTCGTCCAAAAGCCAGTTTCTTGCGGTGGTCATGACGGCCTCCTAGCGGCTGCGCGGGTCAAGGATGCGGTAGAGCACATCCGAAAGTTTGTTAATCAGGATGAAGACCGCGCCGATCACCAGCGTCGCCCCCAACACGGCGTTCATATCGGCGTTGAGCAGCGCTACGGTCAGGTAGTTCCCGATGCCCGGCCAGCTAAAGACCGTCTCGATCATCACCGACCCTTCCAGCAGGGCGGCGTAAGATAGGCCGATCACGGTGATCAGCGGCACGCGGATCGGGCGGAACCCATGCACCCAAAGCACCCGCCATTCGGCCACGCCCTTGACCCGCGCGGTGGTGATGAATTCTTGCCCCAGTTGGTCCAACATGAAGCTGCGGGTCATCCGCGCGATATAGGCGAGCGAGAAAAACCCGAGGATCGCGGCAGGCAGGATCAGGTGATCCAGCGCGTTCCAGAAGATGTCCCACTCACCCGCAAGGGCCGAATCCACCAGCATCAGCCCACTGCGCGGCGCCACCATGCCTTCGTAAAAGATATCGACACGGCCCGGCCCAGCGACCCAACCCAGATTGGCGTAGAAGATGACAAGTCCGACAAGCCCCAGCCAGAAGGCGGGCACCGAGTAGCCCAGCAGCGCGAAGACGCGGATGATCTGATCCACCCAAGTGCCCTGCCGCGCGGCGGCCCAGACACCGCAGGGCACGCCAAGGCCGATGCCGATCAGGATGCCCAGTGTCGCCATCTCCAACGTGGCGGGAAAGACCTTGGCGAGGTCCTGCGCCACGGGCCGGTTGGTCGAGACGGAATGCCCGAGGTCGCCTTGGAACACATCGCCGACATAGGAGAAGAATTGCATGATCAGGGGCCGGTCCAGCCCCATCGCCACGCGGGCGGCGTCATATTGTTCTTGGGTCGCACGGTCGCCGACCACGGCCAGCACCGGATCAATCGGAATGACCCGCCCGATGAAAAATGTGATCGCCATCAGCCCGATGAAGGTGAGCAATGTCACAACGGCAAAACCGCCGAGAGAGGAGACCCCCTGCGCCAGCCTGCGGTCTTTTGTCATATTCGTATTCACGGGCCACGCCCTCCCTTCCTTCGCCGATGCCATTGATAAGCAAGCCATTTCCTGCGCCGACATGCGGCCTCAGGGTGCGGTGGCACCGTTCTGGATGCTTTGTGCATAAAACAAATTTCGCCATTTGCAAAAATTTTTTTGCCAGACAAAATAATTTTTTGTAACGTCGGCACAGAACAGGGGAGATGACCAAGATGCCGCGCGACAAAGCCAAGCCCGAGCCGAACCTCGGTGCCGCGATCCGCAAAAGGCGCAAGCAGATGCAGATGACGCTGCAAATGCTCTGCGACAAATCCGGTGTGTCGATGGGCTATCTCAGTCAGGTGGAGCGGGGCAATGCCACGCCGTCGCTCGGCACGCTGGCGCAGATCGCCGATGGGTTGGATGTGGCTTTGGAGTATTTTATCGCCGCGCCCAAACCCTCGGACGGGCTGACCCGTGGCAATGAGCGCACGCAGTTCGCGCTGGCCAATTCATCACTGACCTATGAAAGCCTTGCCGCCACTTTCCCGGGCGCAGAACTGTCGAGCTATCTGCTTCACGTCCCGCCCGGCTACGAATCCGAGACGGTGAGCCATGAGGGCGAGGAGATGGTCTTTGTCCTTGAGGGAGAGATCGAGCAGACCCTCGACGGGCAGAAATTCCGCATGAGCGCGGGCGACTGTCTGCATTACAGCGGCCAGCTTCCCCATGCTTGGGCAAACCGAACCGACACGACTGCGCGCATCCTCTGGACCGGCACCTTGACGGTGCTGAACCGGGCAGGGGCCATCGAGCTGCCTGAACTGATCAAGAAAGCCTAGGCGCGCTGGGCAGATGACATTCCAACTTCAACGATCCAACAAGGAGACGACCATGAAAACACTCAGATCAACCCTATTGGCAAGCGCGCTTGCGCTGCCCTTGGCCGCGCCGCTGGCCTTGGCCGACACGCCCGAAGGCGTGCTGGTCGTGGCGCAGAACGTCGACGATATCGTGGCGCTTGACCCCGCGCAGGCCTATGAGTTCACTTCCGGTGAATTGGTCACCAACCTCTATGACCGTCTGGTGCAATATGACGCCGAGGACACCACGGTTCTGGCGCCGGGGCTCGCCGCGGAATGGGAAGCCGACGCCGAGGCCAAGACGATCACCTTCACCCTGCGCGACGGCGCGACTTTCGCCTCCGGCAACCCGGTGACTGTGGATGACGTGCTGTTCTCTTTCGCACGCGTGATCAAACTGAACCTCACCCCGGCCTTCATCCTGACCCAACTGGGCTGGACGGCTGAGAACATCGACCAGATGGTTACGGCCGAGGGCAATACCGTCACCGTGAAATACGACGGCGATTTCTCCCCGGCCTTTGTGCTGAACGTGCTCGCCGCGCGCCCTGCCTCCATCGTCGACAGCGTGCTGGTGAAAGAGCATGAAGTCGACGGCGACATGGGCAATGCTTGGCTGAACGAAAACTCCGCCGGTTCCGGCCCCTTCAAGCTGGACCGCTATGCGCCTGCGCAAATGGTCCGGATGAGCGCGAATGAAGGCTATTTCAACGGCGCGCCCGAGATCGACAGCGTGATCATCCGCCATGTGGCCGAATCCGCCACCCAGCAGTTGCTGCTTGAGAAGGGCGATATCGACCTTGCGCGCAACCTGACGCCCGATCAGATCGCCTCCATCGACAATGCAGAGATCAAGGTCGAAACCTACCCGCAGGCGGCGGTGCACTTCCTGTCCTTCAACCAAAAGACCGAAAGCCTGACCCCGCCCGCGGTGTGGGAAGCCGCCCGCTATCTGGTGGATTACGAAGGCATGACCAATTCGATCATCAAGGGTCAAATGGACGTGCATCAGGCCTTCTGGCCCAAGGGCTTCCCCGGCTCGTTCGACGAGACGCCTTTCACCTACGATCCTGAAAAGGCGGAACAAATACTCGCCGATGCCGGGATCGAGACGCCGATCACCGTCTCGCTCGACGTGATCAACGCGGCGCCGTTCACCGACATGGCCCAGTCGCTTCAGGCGAGCTTTGCCGACGCGGGGATCAACTTCGAGATCCTGCCCGGCACCGGCAGTCAGGTCATCACCAAGTACCGTGAGCGCAGCCACGAGGCGATGTTGCTGTACTGGGGCCCCGACTTCATGGACCCGCATTCCAATGCCAAGGCTTTTGCCTATAACTCGGACAACTCCGACGACTCCTATGCCGCGACCACCACATGGCGCAACGCGTGGGCCGTGCCGGAAGAGCTGAACAAGCAGACCATGGCGGCGCTGTCCGAAGCCGACCCGGAAAGGCGGCTCGAGATGTACCGCGACCTTCAGCAGAAGGTGCAAAAGGACTCGCCCATCGTGATCATGTTCCAAGCAGCCTATCAGGTGGCGATGGATGATGACGTGACCGGCTATGTGAACGGCGCGACATCGGATTTCGTCTTCTACCGGTTGGTGGAAAAGGGCTGATCCCGCTTCCCTGATCCCTGCGCGGGCCGGGGGGCTCCCCTCGGCCCGCGCATCCCAATACCCTTTTTGAATACCAAGGTCTTTGCCCATGTCCGCTTCCTCCCCCTTCGATACCCGCCTTACCAACCTGCGCGCGCGCATGGCCGAGACGGGCACCGATCTTGTCGCCCTCGGCCCGTCGAGCCATATGGCCTGGCTGTCCGGCGTGCATCCCCATGGCGACGAACGCCCGGTGATGCTCTTGGTCAGCGCCGATTACGCAGGGTTTCTGATGCCCGCCCTGAACGCCGCCGCCGCGCGCAAAGACACCGATCTGCCATTCCACGCATGGAGCGACGATCAGGGGCCGGAGGCCGCCTTGACCGAACTGCTTGACGCCTGCGGCGCTACGGCCCCCGGGCTCTCGGTGGTGCTGGATGAGACCATGCGCACCGATTTCGCCCTGCGGCTACTGGATGCGCTCGATCATCCGCGACGCCGCTTTACCGATGACACCGTCGGTCTGCTGCGCGCCAGCAAGGACAGCGAAGAATATGCCGCGATCAAAGCCGCGCATCTGTTGAACGACAGCGCCGTTCGGGCCGCTTTCGCCGCGCTGAAAGAAGGCATTACCGAGCGTGAGGTCGTGGCGCTGATTCAGGACCACTACAAAGCCAATGGCGCGCACCTTGAATTCTGCTCGGTCTGTTTCGGCGAATCCGGCGCTTTCCCGCATCACTACCCCGGCGATACGGCATTGGCCCAAGGCATGGCCGTGCTGATCGACACCGGCTGCCGGTTAGACGGTTACCCCTCCGACATGACCCGCAGCGGCTTTTTCGGCACGCCGGATGCCGAGTATGAGGAGGTTTTCGCCACGGTCGAGCGGGCAGTACAGGCCGCGCTTGATGCTGCCCGCCCCGGCGTCGCGGCACGCGAGATCGACCGCGCCGCACGCGATGTGATCACGCAGGCGGGCTATGGTGCACACTTCCTGCACCGCACCGGCCATGGCCTTGGCATCGACATCCATGAGCCGCCCTATATCGCCGCGAATTCCGATGCGGTTCTGGCCGAAGGCAATGTTTTCTCAATCGAGCCGGGCATCTATTTGGAAGGCAAATTCGGCGTGCGTCTGGAAGAGATCGTGATCTTGCGCGCCGATGGGCCTGAAATCTTCTCGGAAATGCCGCGCGAGATGCAGCGCCGCGGCTAAAAAGGCGGCCAAAGCGGCGAAAATACGCGCGCTTTGGCCTGGAGGGAGACGGAGAGAGAGAAGAGAGTGGGGCGCGCGGTCAGGAGGTGCCGCGTGGCGTGTTTTCAAAGATGCTTTTCATATGGCTGTCGAACTCGTTCCAAGTGATGACAGCCCGGTTGCCCGCATGGCCGTGATAATAGGACCGGCCCGTCGAAGTGGGCAGCCCGGCCCAGATGCGGGCGAGGTTTTCCATGAAACGATGGCGGCTGATCTTGCCCTTCATGAAGGGAGTAAATCCTGCGTCTTCGAGCAATAGATCCGCCAACAGGTCTTGGACCTGCGGGGTGAACCGATCGCTCTTGCTCAGCCCCGCTTCGGCGACGAGCGTTTTCAAAGTGTTGGGGATGAACTGGTAGCGCCCGATGGCATGGGGCTGGCCGGGGGTCGCCTTGATCCAGCGATAGATTTCGCCGATGGTCATGCTTGTGGGGCGCTTGGGCGGCTTGATCCGCGCCCCATGTTGCACCGCATCATAGCCTTTCGCGCCGGCCTCGGCAGAGGCGATGACATGGCGCACCGCCGCCGATGGGCCGCCGCGCGTGGGCAGGGTCAGTTTGCGGGGGGCCTGTGCATGTTTGGCAGGGGTCTTGATCATGCCCCGGTTGAGGTGGATCCGCGCATCCGAGGCAGAGGGCGACAGGGCGAAGTTCAGGCCGGTGACGGCGATCTTGCGGCTGTCGAAACGGGCGAAATCATTTGCATTTGCCGCGCCGGAGAGGGTGGCGGCGATCAGGCAAAAGGCAGTGCTGGCAGCGAGCTTTTTCATCGGAGTTTCCCATCGGGCTGGAGGTTTGCATTGTCCCTGATCATGCGCCTCTAAAATCGATATTTCATTAATGCGGACAGCTAGTTAGCGTCTCGAAAGGATAGTCGGCCCGGCGCTTGGAGTAGGCCGGGTCGACTTTGGAGCGACGCCGCGCTCTGAAAGAGAAATGAGCCACGTTCCAGATGCGCTTGGAACGTGGCTCTCCCTCGGGGCTGAGTCTCCCGGTCAGCTTCCGAGGAATTGGTCGAACTGGGTCCAGAGTGAGTTGTCCAACAGCAGGTTGAACCGGAAATAGAACCCTTCGTCATAGAGGCTGCTTTGCCCTGCCACCCGGCCACGGGCCTTGTTGTAGCCGAGCGCCAGCAGGACACCTTCGCGCGGGGTGAAGCCAAATTCGGCGCCGATCCCGTTGGAAGAATTGCCCTCGCTGTCCCACAGATGCGTGGCGTTGAGGCCGAGTTGGAAACGGTCGTCGCCGAATTCGTAGTTCAGACCGCCTTGGATCAACTGCGTGGTGGTGTTGGCCCGCGCGCCGGCATTGGTGCCGATCTTCTGGTACTGGCCGGCATATTTGCCGTTGATCCGCAGGTCGGCGTCGATCTCATAATTCGCGTCGATCGACCACAGATGCGTTTCCGTGCTGGCGTGTTTCTCTTCCAGCCGGTGCTCGTACCAAGCCAGCACATCCAGGCGGGCGTTGTCCTTGGGGCGATAGGCGGCCCCGATGCGGGTGCGCATGCGGCGGGAGTTCTCGCCCTCGCGGCGGTCAAGCGCGGCACGGCTGCGGGCCAGAACGGTCAACTCAGGGGTGACATTGCCCGCGATGCCGAAGCTGGCGTAATGGGTCTTGCCGCTCTCTTCCCAAGTGGTTTCCAGTTCGGCATCGCCGACCCAGTCGCCATCCGCCGATTCCCAGCTTGTGCCGATGGCAAAGGAGGTGAGCTCCCCGTCATTGGTCTCAAGGTTGCGCGAATGCTCAAGATCGGCGCGCAGATTGGTGCTTTCGTTGATGTCCCAATCGACCGACAGGCCCTGAACCATGGTGGTGTCGCTGGTGCCGCTGGCCTTGGTCATCTCGGTCCGGCCGGTGACCCATTCGTTCATCGTATAGGTGAAGCCATAGGCCGCGCGGGTGACCAGAGCGTCGCTGCCGAACTGAAGCTCGATCTCGTTATAGACGCGCCAGCCGTTCTTGGGCTCGTCGTAAAGGCCGAGGGTCAGTTCGGTGGGAGCGTCACCGCTGAGCGGGGCGCGCAGCTTGGCCTCGATCACGGTGCCGGGGCGGGCCGCTGGGGTCCAATGCGCGCCGAGGATCAGGGCGGTGTCGGTCTCGCTGCCGCTGGCGGTGCGGTCCCGGCTGTACTCAAGGCCGATCTCGCCGCGCAGGGTCTTGCTCAGATGCCGGGAATAGATCGCGCCCACGGTCAGCCGCGTGCTGTCGTTGATCCGGTCGCGGGTGTATTCCGCGCCGAAGGCGATGTCGCTGCGCCGGTCGATCTCTTCGCCATAGCTCAGGCGGATCTGGGTGGTGCCGGGGCGGGCCAACCCGCCTTGAGCGTAGAAGTCGCGGCCCGTGTGGATCGCCTCGAAAGCGAAGTGGCGGGTTTCGGTCTTCAGCTCATAGGACAGGCGTGCAGCGTTGTCCTTGTCGCCCATGGCGTTCTCCGACCGGGCCACCTCGGCCTCCCACAGCCCGCCTTGGCGGTCTTCGTGCTGAAGGTAGGCAGAGTGCATCCGCTGGCGGGCCGCGTTGCCCAAGGGGGCGTCGGCATGGACCGCACGGGCGCCCACAGAGGTCCGCTCGGACAGGGCATAGTTCACCTCACCGCCATAGAGCCAATAGGCTTCGGCGCCCTCGGCCTCAACCTCATAGGTCACGCGGATCGACACGGGGTTGCCGTCAAGGTCGAACTGGCGCACCGGGCTGTCGAAGGTGATGGTGTTGCGGAAGAAGTCGAGCAGATAGTCAGTGCCGCGCAGCAGGGGCGTGGCCGACAGGATATCGCCGCCGTCTTCGTCCCGCACGAGGATCTCCACCCGCTCGGACCCTTGCACATAGCCGCTCAGGTCAAGGTCATAGGGGCCAGA
Organism: Sulfitobacter sp. 1A15106; assembly: GCF_043556995.1. NCBI lineage: Bacteria > Pseudomonadati > Pseudomonadota > Alphaproteobacteria > Rhodobacterales > Roseobacteraceae > Sulfitobacter > Sulfitobacter sp. 1A15106. The sequence continues at coordinate 75,014 of NZ_JBIFFM010000009.1, forward strand.
GACGCCGCGCCCGCGGATTTCCTGAATCTGCTGCTCTTGCGCGGTCCGGGCTGCGAAGACGGTGACCGAGACGCGGTCGTTCTCCCAATGGCCCTTGGCGCCGGTGGCGACACGTTGCAATCCGCCCAGTTTCAGCGCGCTGGCCTCAGGCGCGATGGCGATATCGCCGTAGAGCACATAGGAGCGGCCTTTCTCTACCTTCACAAAAAGGTTGGACGAAGATTGCGCATCGGCCCCGCGTTCGGAATTGTCGCCGTAGACGGGGTAGTATTCCTCTCCCCGGATGTCGCGGAACAGGCTGTCTTCGGTGTCCCGGTCCGAGCTGTAGCGCAGGGTCAGCAGGGCGTCGCCACGGATCACCCCTTTGAGGTAAAGCTCACCCCGGACCCCGGTGGTGGTGTCTTCGAAAGCGCTGATGCGGTCTTCTTCGATGACGTTACCTGCATCCCCGCTCAGCGAAACCGCGCCTTCGATCACACCGATCAGCACACGTTCGTTCAGGTCGGGGGTGAAGGTCACCCGCGCCTCGGCCTCGCCAAAGGAGGAGCGCACGGTGATCAGATCGGGGCCGGAGGCCTGCGGCGGGATCAGGTTGAAGGTCGCCTCGCCATTGTCGAGATAGGCCTGCACGCCGGGCGCGCTGCTGCGGATGTCGGTCACATCCCAAAGCGACCGGCGAGCGGCGAGGGTCACGGTGCCCGATGCGGGCACCGGGCGGCCCCCGGCGTCAAGTACGCGCACCACGACCGGCACCACTGAGGCGGGATTGGCCGAAGCGGTTTCCGGCATCAGGATCTCGATCCGGGCGGGTTTGCCGGGGGCGGTCAGGCGCAGCTCTTTGCGGACACGTTCGATGCCGAAACCGTCACGGCCCACCAGCGTCAGGACGTTCTCGCCCGAGGCCAGTTTCACGGCCACATATTCCAGCGCCTGCACATTGTTTTTCGCCAGATTGGTGCGTTCGCCCACCCGGTCGCCGCCCAGCTCGCGCCCGTTCACCAGAAGCGACAGCGTGAGATCGGCCTTGCCCTTGATCCGGATGTTCTGCGTGGCGCGGGTAACGGAGGTGTCTTCGGCAAAGTCGACAAAGCCCGGCGCGCTATCGAGGTTCTGGATCATGCTGTCGAGCGATTGACGCTGGGCCGAGGCACGCGCCGCTTGCGCGACAGAGGAGGGTTCACGCCCGGCCTCTTCGCTTTGTGCCGCGATCATGCCGGGGGTCAGCTGAGTGGTGGTGGCGATGCCAGCCTCACCGCGCACGGAGCGGGTGCTGCTGCGCTGGCCGTCGATCGGCAGATCGGCTGAATTCATGCCGGGGGTCTGACGTTTGCCGGCGAAATGGTCGCGGCGTTTGCCGAGTTCCTCAAGCGCTTCGGGGGTGCATTGGGCCACGGCGAAGTTCTCGGTCCGCAACTCGCCCTTCTTCAGCGGCACGATGCGCGAGCCACCCCGGCGCAGATCGTTGGTGCGGGTCACCTGCACCGCGGTTCCGGCGGGAAGGGTTTCGGGCTGCACGAGGAACGCATGGGTGACCGGGCGCATGCCGTTTAGCGAATAAGCGCCATCGATATCGGTCACGACAAAGAGGCCCTCTTGGGTCACGATGCGGACACCGGGAATGCCCGGTTCATCCTCGACGCGGTCGCGCAGGCCGTTGCCGTTGCAATCCATGAACACGGCGCCCAGCACGGTGCCCTGGCGGGCAAAGACACCGCCCGAATTGTCGAGCCGTACCATGGCGCGGGCGGTCTGCGACTGTTGCAGTACCCCGGTACCTGCTTGGCGGCCCGACAGGATTGCGGTGTTCTCGTTGCGGCCTTCGCGGGCGGCAGCAGAGAATTGCATCACATAGGACAGCTCATGGCTGGAAAGCGGCTCCAACATGCCCACGTCAAAGCGCAGGTCGCCGTTGCCGATCTCCTGCGGATCGCCCAGCAGCTCACCATTCAGGGTTACCGTGCCGGGCACGAGGTTCACGCCATAGGCAGGCCGGTCAAGGATTTCGCCACCGATCAGCGCTTGGTGCATGTTGTTGGTGAAGCTGAGCGTATAGGTGACGAATTCACCGTGACCCACGCGGTCGAGGTCGGCGGCTTTGTCCAGCGCCAGCGGCGTGCCATAATTCGGATCAACCGGGATGTCGGAGACGAACAATGCGCCGCCTGCGTGACTGAACGCGCGGCCCCAACCGGCATCCATCACATTGCGGCCCATACCGGCATAGTCCAGACGTGCGGAGGGGAAGATCCATGCGGGCGCGTCCATCACGGCATAGCGGTAGTCGCCTTCGGGCATTTCGGAGAAGGTGAAAAAGCCGCGCTGGTCGGTCTGGGTGCGGGCCATTTCGTTGCCCGAACGGGCATCGACAAGCGCCACGGCCACGCCGTCAATCGGGGCGTTGGTGACGGAGTTGAACAGAAAGTTGCCGGGGTTGATCATCAGATCGTCCTCAAGCACCGCGCTGTCGCAAGTCGCTGTCGCGATGAAGCTATCGCCAAAGTCGGTGGCCATGACCTGATCCCCGGCAACGGCGGGAGACATCTGCGCCATCGGCAGGGCGGGGGTGAGGAAGACACCGGTGTTGGCCCCAGTCTCGGTCGCGATGATGGTTTCCACATCGCCGGTCAGCATGCTGCGGATGGTCACCGTCGTGCTGTCGACTTCGGCGCTGATGTTGCAGGCGCCCGAGGTGAGGCGCAGGCGGGTGTCGCTGCCCGGCGTGCCATAGGGCTGGTCCGCGCCGGTCTCAGGGTGTTCAAAGACCAAGGTGCCGACCGTCTCTGTATCGCGGTCATAGACCACGGTGTTGGAGGTCAGCAGCAGGGTGCTTTCTTGGTTGTTGTAAAACGCCGAGGCGGTGTTCTGCACCTCTACCTTGCCCAAGTCGGCAGGCACCCGCACCGAGAAGCTGGGATCGGTCGCATGGCCGACGGCGTAGTCGCCCTCATGAAAGAAGGCCACCGCATCCACGTCATGGGAAAGCCCGGCGGGGGCGACGCTGACATAGTGGTGGTCAGGCGCGCCGCGCATGTGAACCAGCGCGGTCATGGTGCCCGAATCCTGCACCGCGTGGAACACGGTGTTCAGCGGGATCGCATCGCGCAGCAAGACGCCGGTCCGGGGCGTACCGTCGATCACGATCGGCTGGCCCTCAATCTCAGGGTAGCCAAAGGCGTCCCGCTCGGAGTCGTTCCGCAGCCGCAGGATGTAGGTGATGAGCGCGCCCGCGTCACTCTCGGCGACGACCTGCTCTTTCGAGACTTCGAGCCCGCCTTCCTCAACCCGCGAGACGCCCATCGCGTCGTCGGTCAGGCTTTGGCCATCCTCGGTCACGGCAGATGCGGTCAACATGCTGGCGAATTGGGTGCTGACGGGGGTCTCGGCGGAGATGCGGAATTCATAGATCAGCTGCAACCGCTCGCCCACGGCGAGCATGAAGGGCGCGGACATATCGAAGGCGCGGTCTTCGGTGTCGATCAGGCCGTTGCCGTTCAGGTCAGGGAAGAGCGATTGGCGCGACATCATTCTGGCGCTGCCTTGCTCGCCGATGCTGACCGATGTGGAAAGCGGCACGTTGCCGCTGTTGATGACGTCGAAATGGTAGCGGCCAAAGGCACCACGGGTCAGCAGTAGGTCGGAGTAGCCGGTCACTTCCAGCCCGGGAACCGCGGCGACTTCGGCCCGTACCGGGTTCGAAAAGACGCGTTCCATGATGCCAAGGGAGGTGTTGAAATAGCTGACTTCTGCCACGTTGCGGATGAAAGACCCACCGGGGGCCGGGGCGGCGGTGGCGGTCTGGGGCAGAAGGCTCAGGCCCAGTGCGGAGGCGCTGATCAGGGCCAGAGCCGGGCGGGCTTTAGACATAAGGAAACTGCGCATCAGCTTGCTCCTGTTGCGATCCCTGGGAAGGGCGTGAAAAATGGGGGAGACGGAAACGGGGAGAGGGGGGGCGCCCCCGGGAGAGCATCGCTCAGCCCGGGGGCGCCCGAGAGGTCGCTTAGTCGTCGACCCGCACGGTGAACTCTACCCGGGCGAAGCCGCCGGGAAGGATGCTGCCATGCGTGCTCGATACGTTGGTCGAGGTGACGGTGGCCGTGCTGGTGCCCGGGAACAGGCTTTCAGGGCAGGCGCCGCCACAGTCCGTGATCGCGGTATAGGCCGGGGCCGCGTCCGTGATGATCACGTTGTCCGCCGCAGAGGCACCTGTGTTCTCGGCTTCGACCATGTAGCGGATGCACTGGCCGGGCTCGACATCAAGACGTGTCTTGGTGAAGGTGCCCACGGTGCCATCGCAGCTTGCGTCGATGTACTGATATTTGCTCAGTGTGACATCGCCCGAGATGATGACCACGCGGTCTTCGACGGCGTTGTTGGTCTGGTCGATATCGGTCCCGACACCGTTCAACGTGTTGTTGATGGTGATGGTGCCGACTTCGGACACACCTTGGGTGGCTGTCGAAGGCGTCTGCACACGGTAGATCAGCGAGATGCTGTCGCCCGGGGCAAGTCCGTTCACACCCGGCGAGACACCATCGGTCAGGTCATTGAAGTTGTCGATCACCGGTTCGGACGGATCGATCACACCATCGCCGTTCTGATCCCAGAAGATCGCGCCGGAGAAGTTGGTCAGACCCGATTGCGTGATCGACGCTTCGGTGATGGCCACGTTCCCTTCGTTCGAGATGGTGTGGAGGATGTCCACGATACCACCCGGCGAAGCCTGCGCGCTTTGGTCTTCGATGATCTTCACGTCATAGATTTCGTTGACCGTAACTTGGTTGACGATCCGGTCACCTTGACCCGAGACGGAAGAGACGACCGCGACGTCGACCAGCGTGTCACCCGGCAGGGCGCCATCGGCTGGCGTGATCACGGCACGGATGGCCTGCGATGCGCCTGCGGGGATGGTGCCTGTGTTCGACACGATCGAGCCGTCGGGCAGTTGGAACTCAACCGTCCAGCCTGCGGGCAGGGCCTGATCCAGCGACAGGTTGAAGCTGTCCGAGGTGGGGCCGTTGTTTTCGACCAGCATCTCGAAGACGGTCGGCTCGCCCGGGTCTGTCGACTGGGTGACCCATGGGTTGCCACCGTTCGTCGGTGCCGCGCCATCGCCTTCGGAGCCGACCACGGCGTTCTCAAGATCGACCGAGGCCGCAAGCACCGCGCCGGTGAATTCGGCGGTCGACACATCGCTGACGCCGGAGTTGTCCGAGGTCGTTGTGATGACGGCGGTGTAGTTGGTGGTGGCGGTCGGTGCGACATCGGTTGGCAATGTGGCGATCAAGGTCACCTTGGCGCTGTCACCGATACCCAAGGGACCGACAGAGCCGACCACCGGTGTGATACCGTCGGCGCCCACAAAGCGGAAGGTGGTGCCAGCCGGGAAATCGCCATTGGTCACGTCGAGGGTCAGGCTGTCCGGGCTGTTGGAGAGGTTGGTCAGCACGAATTCCTGACGGATCGTGCCGCCCTGATAGACATCGCCGGATTCCGTGACGACATCGTTGTTGGCCGCGTCATCGTCGGTGGCCGAGGCAATCGCCGGGTTGGCCGTGCCGTTGGAGTTAATCGCCGTATCAGCAACCGCAACCGCATATTGGTTGTCGACGGTGACAGAGGCGGTGTTCGATGGCGGGAAGGCCACGCCGTCAACGTCCTGGGTCGCCACGTTGGTGATGATGCCCGCATTGGCGGTATCCGCGATCACGGCACGGAAGGTCACCTCACCCGAGCGGCCAGAGCCGACAGAGGAGATCAAGAAGTTAACGTTCTGAGCGTCGTCATAGTCCCAAGCAATCGTTTCGCCAGAGCCGTTTGAGGCGTCGACCACGGTGGAGCCGTTGTCATCGTTCAGCGGTGCGGCGGAGTCGGACCAACGGGCCGAGCCGGGTACATAGGTCAGGCGGCCATCAAGGACGTCCTGCACAGAGTAGTTGTTGGCGGCAGCCAGACCGGTGCTGGAGTAGGTCAGCGTGATGGTCACTTCGTCGCCCGCGTCGATGATATTGGGGTTGCCGCCCGAAGCCGGGTCCGCGGTCATCGACTTGACCAACTCGACAATCGCGTCGTTGGAGATTGTCAGCGTGTCTGTGTTGGTGCTCAGTACCGTGCCGTCGAGCGTGGAGGCTGCCGTGATGGTGATCGTGTCGGAACCGGTCGCGGTGGAGGCGACAGAGGCTTCGATCACGATGCCGAACTGCTCACCAGGGGCGAGGGTAGGGGTCACGGTCAGCGGTGTGGCGCTGTCGGCCACGCCGTCCATGTTGGCGTCGGGGTAGAAGACCAACTGCGAAGTATCGAGCGTGCCGCTGTCGGTTTCCACTGCGGTCAGCGCAAAGGCGTCCGGGCCGTTACCATCGTTGGTGATGATGTGCGGGAGGAAGGCTTTACCGCCGGGGGCGATGGTTTCGGTGTTGTCGGATGTCAGGGTGACGCCAGCGACCTGCTGAACGACTGTCTCAACGGTGTTGGAAGTCACAGTGACCGTGTCGCCCGCAGCGTTGGTATAGGTTGCTACGGCTTGGTTGCCGATGACAGAGCCCGCTTCGGGTGCCGCAAAAGCGACGGTGCCGATCACGGCGGTCAGAGCAACGGCACTTACGGAGCGCAGGAAAGTTGTATGGTGTTTCACGTTAATATTCCCTAGTTCTATAGTAGTTGGAGAGAGAGTGGAGAGAGAGGCGCCGGGATTAGTTCAGGCGCACGCGGTAGCTGTTGAAGGCGGAATCGCCTGCTTCGAGCGGTTCGGAGAGGGTCCAGCGCACGGCGGCGACGGCCTCTTCGGGGAGCGGCTCTTCGGTCATGTTGCCATCGGCATCGACGACCTTGCGGATGGCGGGAACGGTGGACCATTCCAGCCCTTCCTGTTCGGGGTCCATCTCGGCCTGGACTTCAAAGACCGCGGCGACAGAGGTCACTTCGGCACCCAATGTGATAGAGACGCCCTCGGGGACCGGTGCGGCGATGACGAGCCCTTCCATGGCGCCGTCGGTCATGTTCTGGTGGCGCAGCTCATAAGAGATGACCTCGCCCGGGCGGACCGTCTCACGCTCTACGAGGACTTCTCCGCCCTCGGCATTGGTTTCCACCACGCGGAAGGAGAATTCGCTCGTGAGCGCGTCGGCGGCAGCCGCGAAACCCGCGAGCGACAAAGCCGTGCTCGCGATGAGTGTCTTGGACAATTGGGAGATATGGATACGCATCTAGTAGTTCCCTTGTTGGCCGGTGAAGAGCCGGCGATTGCAATGAACGGACACGCTCATTGCGTTGTCCTGTTCTCATCTTCGGGGAACCGGATACCGATATCATCTGAGCGAACGGTTAACTCGCTGAGCCTGTGGTCAGGCGCTTAGCCGAAAGGATAGGTGGCCCTATCAGGTCGCGCCGCGGCCTATCATTTGGCGCGGAAATGGGGCCGGGCGCGGGCTCCGCAGATGGTTAATTTTGCTGGGAAAAATGGGGCTTCCGAATCTTTGATTCGTCCCGGGCCGCTATAGGCCGAACGCAAAAACGCCCGCACGAGGCGGGCGATTATGGTTTACACTCAGGGGGGAAACGGGGGGCGCTACAGCGCACGCGCTGGGCCGATGCCGGGGGTGGTTCAGGGGTGTGAAACGGGCCTCAAACGAAGCCCGCGTCGCGCGCAATGATCGCCGCATCGGTACGATTCTTTGCATCCAGTTTTCGGCAAAGTGTTTTGACATGCAGTTTGATCGTTACTTCCTGCAGATCGAGGTCGCGGGCGATCTCTTTGTTGGACTGCGCGTTCATCAATCCGCGCAGCACTTGGCGCTCCCGCTCGGACAGGGATTTCTCGAAATCCGTCTCTTCGGGATTGTCCTTGCCCGACATGAAGGTGACCGGGGCATAGGTCTCTCCCGCTGCCATGAAACGCACCGCGTTGACCAGTGACTTGGCGGGCAGCGTCTTGGGCAGAAAGCCGATCGCCCCCATTTCGAGCGCCTGTTCGGCAATGAGCCGAGTGGCGGTGCCGGAGATCAGCCCGACCGGGCGACCCTCATTGATATCGAGAACGGTTTGCAGACCCTGCAAGCCCTTCATGCCGGGCATCGTATAATCCAGCAGCACCAGGTCGTAGGGCGGCTCTGATTTGATCTTGTCCAGCGCTCCGGCCAGATCGCTTGCCGCTTCGGTGACGGTGGCCCCATCCGCATCAAGAAACATGGCGATGGTCTCTCGGACCATGTCGTGATCATCGGCAATTAAAATACGCAAAGACATAATAGATCTCCTGAAGCCAAAATGGCCGGCGTTCTCTAATTGGTAGAGTGTGCCCGTTCCAAAAGAAAGATGAAAGCCCAAGGGGAAAGGGGGGCAAAGGCATGCGCCGCTATCCTTTGGTATGGCAATGCGGGCCGCGCGGGGACAGGCGCACCTATCCTTTGGTATAGGGGGGATGCGCTTCTGCGCCTTCGCGCCTGTCATTCGGGCAGGGTATGGTCAGGTCACAACGCCAGATAAGGAAATTTGACATGACCTTTCAGTACCTCAGCAAGACCATCACCGCGGCCGCCCTCTCTTTGGGCCTTGCGTCGGCGGTTGCCGCCCAAGACGAAGAGGCCGTGCTCGAAGTGACGCTGGCCGAGGAAACCCATAGCTTCACCCTCTCGGACCTCAAATCAATGCCTGTCTCTAGCTTTGAGACGACGACGATCTGGACCGATGGCACGCAGGCATTCGAAGGCGTGTCGTTGAAAGACCTCTTTGAGACGCTGAACGTCGAAGAGGGCACCATCACCGCGACGGCGATCAATGACTATGCGGTGGAAATCCCCATGTCCGACGCGGTCGAAGACGGGCCGATCATCGCCTACCATACCAATGGCGAGGAGATGTCGCGCCGGGACAAGGGGCCGCTTTGGGTGGTCTACCCCTATGACAGCGACATCGCCTATCAGACGGAACTGGTCTACAGCCGGTCGATCTGGCAGCTTGACCGAATTAGTGTCGAGTAACTGGTAATGGCGCAGAGGGCTTGGATGAACGACGCAGGAAAATTCGGGCCCGCGCGCGCAAGAAGCCGACAGGTCTTGATGCTTATCCTCGTGCTGGGGATGAGCATCGCCGCCTATCTGGCCTATAACGTCTGGGACCGGATTCAGGCGCTCGACAGTGCGCAGCAAGACCACGCCGAATGGGTCTTTACGCAGATCGAGATCGAATTCCTCAAGACCGACCGCGCCTTGACCGAGGCGAAATCCGCCACGCCCGAAGCGTTGGACGAGTTCCGCAAACGATTCGACATCTTCTATAGCCGCGTTCTGCTGGCCGAACGGGTGCGCAACAACGCAAAGGCCAAGCCGAAAATCCGTGAGTTGCGGGCCCTGCTGGACGGGTTCCTGCCCGCGATCGACGGGTCCGACGCCGAACTGATCGCGGCTTTGGACGATATCGACGCCATGTTGCGCAGCATCGAAGACGTGCCCCGCGAGATTGCCCTCGCCTCCATCGCCATTGCCAGCGAGCTGTCTCAAAACGAACGCCATGAGATCGTGCGGCTGATCGAGGTGATGGCGGCAATCGTCTTGATCGTCACCCTTGCCTTGGTCGGGGCGGTCTATCGCCTCTCGCGGCAGGCCAGCCGGTTGAACCGCACATCGCAACTGGTCGAAGAAAACCACCTGCGCCTTGCGACCACCCTTCAGGCATCGCTCGACGCGATCGTCGTCATCAATGAGCGGGGGGAGATCGAAGATTTCAACGGCTCCGCCGAAGAGATATTCGGCATCACCCATGAGGCGGCGAAGGGCAGGGACTATATCAGCCTGTTGATCCCCCCGGCCGACCGCAGGATGCACCGCCAAAGGCTTGAGAGGTTCCGCATCACCGGCGAGACCGAAGTCGCCGACAAGGGCCGCCGCGAGTTTGAGATGATCGACCACGCCGGGCGCATTTTCCCGGTTGAGATGTCCGTGTCGCAATCGCCCATGGGGCAGGGGTCGCTCTTTATCGCCTATATTCGGGACATCACCGAAAAGCGCCTCCGCGAGGCCGAGATCATCGCCGCGCGGGATGAAGCCCTTGACGCCTATCAGGAAAAATCGCGTTTCTTCGCCATGATGAGCCACGAGATGCGCACGCCGCTCAATGGTGTGATCTCGGCCCTGCAACTGCTGCAAGATGACCGGCTTGATGATGAGCAAAAGCGATACCTTGATGCGGCGATGACCTCGGGTGAGATTTTGTTGGGCCATATCAATGATGTGCTGGCGATTGAGCGCAGTGAAGCGGGGACATATGAACAGGTGCGTCAGACCTGTGACATGACCGTGCTGATGGCGGGAATCATCAACACGATGGACCCTCTGGCCGAGGCCGGGGGCACCCGGCTGCATCTTGATCTGACACAGCTCGACGATAAGGCCATCGTCACGGACCCGCGGGCGATCCAGCAGATTCTGGTGAACCTTCTAAGCAACGCGATCAAGTTCAGCCCCGGCGGCGATGTGACCCTGCGCGGGTGGTTCGCCAAACCCGCGGGCGAGGGAGAAGCGTTCCACCTGCAGGTCGAAGATGACGGCTCCGGCATTCCGGCGGGGGATATCGACCGTATTTTCGAAGATTTTGTCTCGCTCGACAGCCGCTATGAGCGCCGCACTGGGGGCACCGGTCTGGGGCTCGGGATCGTGCGCCGGCTGGTCAAACGTCTGGGGGGTGAGATCACCTGCGAGTCGACCGTAGGCGAGGGGACATGTTTCACCCTGCGCCTGCCGGTAGAGCTTGCCGATCTGGCCGAGATCGACAGCGATGCGGCGCCCGACCTGCAAAAGCGCGCCGAACCCGCGGCGGCCCAGCGGCTCAACCTTCTGCTGGTGGACGACAATGAGATCAACCGCGAGCTGATCAAGGCGATGCTTGAGAAGATTGGCCATGACGTCACCCTCGCCACCGGCGGGCGCGAGGCGATCGAACTGGCCGAAGACGCGCCTTTCGATGCGATCCTCATGGATATCTCCATGCCCGAGGTGAACGGCATTCAGGCGACCAAGGCGATTCTTTCTGGCGAGGGCCCCAACCGCGAAACGCCGATCATCGCCGTGACCGCCCATGCCATGCCGAAAGAACGGGCGGAGTTCAGCGCCGTCGGGATGTCGGGGTTCATGCAAAAGCCGTTGGATATGAAGGTACTGCGCGCCAAGCTGCGCGAACTTTCGGGGCGCGCGGTAATGCCCGAACAGGCTCTGCCCGAGCGTTTGGCCAGCGCCCAGTCATCGGTACAGGCGAAATCCGCGAAACGGCCCCTGTTGAACGAACAACAAATCGCAGATCTGCTCGACCTGCTGGGCGCGGAGAAACTGCGCGAGCGGGTGGAAAAACTCGACCAACAAGTCGCGACCGATTTGCCCGACCTGATGGCAGCCGATGCTCTGCCTGACCTACAGGCCCGCGCCCATGCCATGGCCGGGATGTGCGGCATGCTCGGCGCCGACCGGCTGCATGGCCTGCTCAAAGAGATTGAGACCGCCTGCAAGACCGACAAGGACGAAGAGGCGCGCGCGCTGGCTGAGGCTTTGCCCGCCACCTGCGACGCGACGCTGGCGGCGATGAAGGCGCAGCTTGACCTCTGACAAGTCTGCTTGGGCGGGGCGGCGGAAACCTATCCTTAAGACTAGTCCGATTATACCCCCGCCCAGATGCAACGATGCGAGACGCGACCTATAGTTAGTTATGCCCGCCGATAGACGGGTCTGCACGAAGGCGTCATTGACCAGACCAATGACCGCGTCCCAAGCTGGCAACCGGTTCATTTCGACCGTTTCGCCTGAAAATATGCTTCACGACGCGGGCCTTCTCGGGAGCTGCTGCCCGTTCCCCTACCCCAGGGAGCGGCTCCCTGATAGCTTTGCAGCGATGCGCCCCACCAGTTTTCCCCGTCCCTCCCCTCGGGGGAAGACCGGGGGCGCATTTGGCGATCTGGCCAGAGCTGTTTCACCTATCCGTAAGTATATCGCGCTATCCGCAGCGGCATCTGCTTTGACCGGACGCACCTTCGCATTGGCAACGACAATTCGCGATAAATGTCCGGTAGATATTTGTTCGTATTCTCGCTGGGGGCCTCGTTTCGCGGGCTCTCCGGTTCGGACCGAAAGGTGAATTGTGAAACGTCTCTCCAACCGAAAAGCGCTGCGCGGTGTCTCCCTCGCCGTTTGCGCCGCGCTCGCTGTCTCCTCCTCTCCCGCGGATGCCGGGGATTTCTCGATTGATTGGTCCACTTTCGATTGGCCCGCAGGTTTTGCCGGGCCTTTGTTGCGGACTCTGTCGGACCAATATGGTTTCGAGATCGACACAACGGTCGAGATCACCGGCAATCTGCGCCCCTATAGCGCTGATGCGCAGGGCAATCCGATCTTCACCCCCGACGATGTGAACATTCTGGGCGGCGGTGTCGATTCGCTTGTCATCGTGGGCGATGCCGGGCCGAATGCGGGGCGGCGCGGCGATGACCGGATCACCGCCAGCGTATCGGCCAGTTCTGGCGGCGTCGCGTTCCAGGTGGACAATCTCACCGTCGACATCCTCGATGTGGATCCCACCGACACCCACAGCACCGGGGACCGCTGCGATTTCGTGACGGCCTTCGGCGATAACGGCAACCCAAGCATCACGACACTGGGTCCGGCGCCCACCGTCGTGGTCGGCCCGGGGCCGGGATCGGGGGACACCGGCCTGCTGAACGGGAACGAGGCGCAATGTCTGTTCATCGACGGCAGCGCCTTCCTCTCTCCCGGGTCGGGCGATGATACCAACGGCTCGATCCGGCTGAGCTATCCCAATGCGACCTCTAGGATTGAGATTTGGTACGACGAAAGTATTGGCGAGGTCCGCAGCTACTACAATCCGGTAACGCTGCCTTATGACGCGGGGGCGCGGGGGATCGGCATCTTTGCCGATGTGAACTTTACCACCGAACAGACCATCAGCCTTGCACGTTTCACCAGCCCGCTCTCCGCACTTCAGGGCACGACGGTCACATTTATTTATGAGGTGACCAACACCGGGGAGTTGCCCTTCAACCCGAACCAGGACGTGGTGATCGAAGACAGTCTTGTTGGCACGGTCACTTGCCCGGCCATCACCGCACCCGTGGCCCCGGGCGGCAAGGTGACCTGTACGGCGGAATATACCGTGACGGCGGCGGATGCCCTGTCGGGCGCGGTCGACAGTACGGCCACGGCGGGGATCGGCGCGATCGGCACGCCTTTCGTGTCGCGCCTGCAGTCCAATCCGCAAAACGCCAGCATCGTCGCCAATGTCCTGTCCACCGACACCGGCCCGCAAACCTGTACGCCGCGGTCGGTTTTCGCGCAGCCGCGCACGCAGCTGGCAGGGGCGGGCAGCGCGGCGGCGCTGACGACCTCGGACATCTTCGTCTTTGATAATGTCACCACCGACATCAATGGCAACGATCTGGATGTCGTGTTCCAAGCGACCCAGATCAGCAACGCCACTGCGGTCAATATCGACGGCTCGCTCGAAGCGCGGATGACGCCCGCTGACAACGGTTTCGTCACCTACCGTCTGCGCCTTGTCGAAGACGGCAGCGCCACCCCCTCGAACCCCCAAGGGCGGGCGGTTGAACAGAGCCGTATCAATGGTGTAATCGTTCAGCAGACGGATGTGGACAGCCGCGGGACATCGGATGACAGTTCGGATGTGGTCGGCCCGCTGCTCGCGCCCGATGGCATCTCGTATTTCCACACCGCCCCGCTCGCCGGTTTTCCCGCCGGGGGGCAGGCGATCACGATGGACCCCGCCAAGGTGGGTGACCCGACCAATTGGACGGAAGAGCCGAACGAGACCGGTTTCGACAACTATGCCACCTATGAATACGGCACCTTCACCGAGGGGGAGTTCATCCACGGCTATACCGGCAGCTCGCTGAACAACGCGCGGCGCGGCTCGTCGATCCGGCTTTGCGCGGTTGCGAATACCTCGGCCAGCGTGGTGGCGGGCGACGATGACTATACCGCGACGCCGCTCAACAGCCTGCTTGGCGGTACGGCGGGAGAGGTCATGTCCAACGACACGATCAACGGCTTGCCTGCCGCCTTCCCCACCGCGACGCTTGCGGTGCTGACCGAAGCCATACCCCAGAACAGCGGTGATCCAGTCCCCGTGCTGGAAACCCAAGGCGCCGATGCGGGCCGGGTGATCGTCCCGCCGGGGGTGCCCTCGGGCACCTATCTGATCGACTATGAGCTTTGTGACAGCATTGACCCCACGCAATGCGACCGGGCGCAGGTCACGGTCGCGGTCTTTGATGGGCTTGGGGTCGACTTTGGCGATGCGCCGATCTCTTACCTGACCGCCTCGCATGGGGTCAGCGATACGCCGCAGGTCTATCTTGGCGACGTGCCGCCCGATATCGAACTGGTGGCCCAGTCCGATGCCTCGGCCACGGCGGACGACCTGTTGGACAGCGATGACGAAGACGCGGTGGTCTTTCCGGTGATGACCCAAGGGATGATCAGCACGCTCAACATTCCGGTCAAAGGGGCGGGCTACCTTCAGGCGTGGATCGACTTTAATGGCGACGGGGTCTTCGAAGGGTCTTTCGGCGAAAACATCGCCCGCGACCTGCGTGACGACGGCACAGGCTTTGACGATGTGGCAGGCGACGGCGTGATCCAGATCGACGTGACCGTGCCCAGCGATGCCACCACCTCCACCACCTTTGCGCGGTTCCGCTATTCCTCTGAGGCCGGGCTGCCGGTGGCGAGCTTTGCCGTCGATGGCGAAATTGAAGACTACTCCCTCATCATCGCCGCCGCCGATCTGGTGGACCGAGGCGATGCCCCCGCCAGCTATGGCGAGCCGCGCCATATCATCGTGCCGGACATCTACCTTGGCGGTGGCCTCCCCGATTCCGAGACCGAGAGCATGTTCAGCGCCAATGCCGATGGCGACGACCTCGACGGGATCGACGACGAAGATTCCGTGGCCGAGTTCCCGGTGCTTGAGGCGGGCACCATCGTGCCGCTGACCATTCAGACCCATGAGACCCTCAGCGCGCAACTGGCCCTCGGCCTGCCGGTGACCGAAGGCATCACTAATCTTCAGCTCTGGATCGACTTCAACCAGAACAATGTCTTCGACCCGACCGAACAGGTGGCCATCAACTTTCGTGACGGCGGCTTGGGCGATACGGATGGCGCGTTCAACAACCAGATCAGCCTGAACATTCCCGTGCCGGTCGATGTGGGCAATGGCACCACCTATGCCCGCATCCGCTGGTCGACCTCTAGCGCCCTGACCCAAGACCCTTTCAGCGGTCTGAACTTCGATGGGGAGGTTGAGGATTATCTCGTGACTCTCGTCAATCTGTTGCCGCAGGGCCGGATCGGCGGAACGCTTTATGAGGACGCCGACAGTTCCGGCAGCCGCGACGGGGCCGAAGCCACGCTGCCCGCGGGCATCACCGTGACGCTTTTCGACGATGCAGGCACGCCCGGCGACCGGGCCGATGATACGCAGGTGGCGGTGACCGAAACCGATGCGGCGGGGGCCTATTCCTTCAGCAACCTCGACCCGGCCCGCGCCTATCTGGTCGAAGTGGATGAGGCCGACCCTGAGATACCGGCGGGCCTTACCCTGACCACGGGAAACCCGATCGCGAGCCTTGCTGTTGATGCGGGCAGCGGCAGCCCGGTGAGTTCTGATTTCGGTTTCGAAACCCTGCCGACTGAGGCCGATTTGGCCTTGACCCAAACCATCCTACGCGCGGCGGACTCCAGCCCCGCGACAGAGGCCACGGTGGGGGAGGCGCTCGACCTCGTGCTGACCGTGACCAACACCGGCCCCGGCAGTCCCTCGGATGTGCGGGTGCTCGATCTCATCCCCGATGGCTTCGCCTATGTCTCGGACGATGCGGCGGCGCAGGGCGATAGCTATGATGCTTCGACCGGTCTGTGGCTGCTTGGCGACGTGCCCTCGGGCAGCAGCCACAGCCTGACCATCCGCGTCACGCTGCAGGGCGAAGGCGCCACGGAAAATCAGGCAGAGATCATCGGCGCGTCGCTTCCTGACCCCGACAGCGACCCCGGCACCGGCGCGTTGGTGGATGACCTCGGCGATGGTTTGGCCGATGATGACGAGGCGCTCGCCCGCGTGGCTCGGCGCTCCAACGGTCCGGTGCTTTCTGGCGTGGTGTTCTTTGACATCGGCGCGGGGGCCGACGCCTATGACGGGGCCCAGCAGGCAGGCGAGGCGGGCACGGACCGCGCCGTGGTCGAGATTTTGGACGCGGGCGGCGCTTTGTTGGTCACGCCCGATCTGGCGGCGGACGGCACATGGCGCGCGGCCTTGCCTGAGGGGTATAGCGGCGCTGTCACCGTGATGGCCCAGCCCGGCGCGGGGCTGCTCAACGTGTCCGAGGGCGGCGCGGCTTTGCCCGGGGTGGTGAACGGCGATCCCCATGACGGGCGTTTCACCTTCACCCCCGCAGCGGGCACGGCCTACGCCGGGCTCGACTTCGGCCTCATCGAAGCGGCGCGGCTGAACCAATCGCAGGACAAGACGATCCGGGCCGGGCAGGTCTTGGCGCTGCGGCATGAATATATCGCCTCGGCCCCGGGAAGCGTGACGTTCAGCGTCGCCGCCGAAGCCTCGGCCCCCGAAGGGGCCTTCTCGACCGCGCTTTACGAGGATACGGATTGCGACGGCACGCCGGACCAAGCGATTACCGGGCCGTTGCCCACCAATGCGGGCGGGCTGATCTGTGTCCTTGCACGGGTCACCGCCTCGGGCGCGGCAACGCAGGGATCGACCTATCGCTTCGATCTGGTCGCCGACACCAGCTATGGCTCCAGCGGCCTCGCCCAGCGAAACGTCAACACCGACCGGTTGGTGGTTGAGGCGGCGCAGGGCACGTTGAAACTGACCAAAACCGTCCGCAACGTGACGCGCGGCACACCCGAAGGGGTCAGCAACGGCGCCGCTGCCGGGGATGTGTTGGAATACCGCATCTATGTCGAAACCGTGGGCACCGTGCCCGCGCGCGACATCGTCGTTTACGACAAGACACCGCCCTACACGGCTCTGGCCGCGGCGGTGCCCAGCCCGGTTACCCTGGCCGATGGAGTGACCTGCACCTTGGACGCGCCGTTGGCGAATGCGCCGGGCTATGACGGGGCGCTGCGCTGGTCCTGTACGGGGGCGCTTCAACCCGGCGCGCAGGGCTTCGTCTCCTTCGAGGTCAGCATTCAATAACCACACCCGGGGCCGCTTCGCAGGCGGCCCCGGCACAGTCCCAACCCATGATCCGATGAACTGACCTGTTGCATCCCCGCCCGCTGGGGCATAACAGGCAATAGTTTACTAAAAGAATCGGATTAAGGGGGCCGCGGTGCTCAGAACGTTGTCATTCATTTGCTTGGCCTTTGGCGCGACCGCCGCCATGGCGCAGGACTTTCCCGTTACCGTTGAACACGCCTTTGGCGAAACCACCATCGAAGAGCGGCCCGAGCGGGTGGCCTCGGTCGGTTGGGCCAACCACGAAGTGCCCTTGGCGCTTGGCATCGTGCCGGTCGGCTTTGCACGCGCCTCATGGGGGGATGACGATGGCGACGGGCTGCTGCCTTGGGTGATCGAACGGCTGGACGAATTGAACGCCGAGGTTCCTACGCTCTTTGACGAGGGCGATGGCATCGATTTCGAGGCCGTGGCCAGCACCCAGCCCGATGTGATCCTCGCCGCCTATTCCGGCCTGTCGCAGTCGGACTATGAAACGCTCAGCCGCATCGCCCCGGTCGTCGCCTACCCCGAAGCGGCATGGACAACGACATGGCGCGAGATGATCCGCCAGAACGCGGCGGGCCTCGGCATGGCCGAGGAGGGCGACGCGATGGTCGCCGAGATCGAAGAGCGTATCGCCAGCGCCCGTGCGGCGCATCCCGAACTGGCGGGCAAGACCGGTATGTTCGTGACCCACCTTGATCCGCGTGACCTCAGCACCATCGGTTTCTACGCCGCCGCCGACCAGCGGGTGCAATTCCTGACCGACCTCGGCATGGCGACGCCGCAGGCGGTGCGCGAGGCTAGCGAGGCCGGGAAATACTCGGGCCGGGTAAGCGCCGAGCGGATCGATCTCTTTGAAGACGTGGACGTTGTCGTGACCTATGGCGATCAGGCCCGGTTGGATGAACTGGCCAAGAACCCGCTGATCGCGCGTTTCCCGGCAGTCGCCCGCGGCTCGGTCGTGCTTTTGGCGAATGACCCGATGGGCACCGCCGCGAACCCGACACCGCTGTCGATCGACTATGTGCTCGACGACTACCTCGCGCGGCTGAGCGCCGCCGCCACGCGCGGCGAATAATGCAGGTGCAGCGCCCCCAACGGCTGGCAGGCCTCGCGCTTTTACTTGGCCTGCTGCTGCTGATGACCGGCCTGTCGCTGACCGTCGGCGCGCGCGCCGTGCCGTGGGGCGAGATCTGGGCGGGGATGACCGGCCGGATCGAGACCATCGGCGCCGCCGCAGTCGCGGTGCGGATGCCGCGCACGGCGCTGGCTGTTCTGGCGGGCGCGGCGCTTGGTCTTGCAGGCGCGGTGATGCAGGGCATCAGCCGCAACCCTTTGGCTGATCCGGGCATTCTGGGCGTTAACGCGGGGGCGGCGCTTTTTGTCGTGGTGGGCATCGCTTGGTTCGACATCAGCGGCGCGCAGAGCTTTCTGTGGCTCGGCATCGCCGGGGCCGCGGTCACGGCGGTTTTCGTCTATCTGATCGGCTCTGCCGGGCAGGGCGGGGCGACACCGCTCAAGCTGACCCTTGCGGGCACCGCGACCTCCGTCGCGGTTTCGGCCTTTATCATCGCGGTGGTGCTGCCGCGCAATGACATCGCGGGCTCCGTGCAATCTTGGCAGGTCGGCGGCATCGGCGGCGCGAGCTTTGAGACGCTTTTGCCCGCCATGCCCTTCGCGCTGGTCGGGCTGGCGCTGAGCCTCGCCTCGGCCCGGGTTCTCAACGCATTGGCCTTGGGCGAAGAACTGGCCACCGGCCTTGGTCAGAGCGTGGCCTTGGGCCGGGTTATGGCGGCAGCGGGGGCGGTGATCCTTTGCGGCACGGCGACGGCGCTTTGCGGGCCGATCGGCTTTGTCGGGCTGGTGGTGCCGCATCTGTGTCGGATGATCGCGGGTGTCGATTACCGGCTGGTGCTGCCGCTCTCGGCCTTGGCGGGGGCCTCCATGCTGGGGCTGTCGGACGTGCTGGGCCGAGTCATCGCCCGCCCGAATGAGTTGGACGTGGGCATCGTCACGGCCTTTGTCGGCGCGCCCTTCTTTATCTGGACGGTACGCAATCACAGGATGCGCGGGCTATGAGCGATGTGACCTTCAGCGCGCCGCGCAGTTTTCGCCCCGCCGCCGCGCGCCGCATTCAGGTGCTGGGCGCACTGGCCGCGCTTGTTTTGGGCCTGATGCTTCTGACGCTGAGCTGCGGGCGCGGCTGCCTGCCGCCGGGTGACGTCTGGGCCGCGCTGACGGGGGCGCCGGGGGCCAATGCCTCATTTGTGGTTACCGATTTGCGCCTGCCGCGCGCGGTCATGGGGCTCTTGGCCGGGGCCAGCTTTGGCTTGGGCGGGGTGGCTTTTCAAATTATGCTGCGCAACCCGCTGGCCAGCCCCGATATCATCGGCATCAGTGCCAGTGCGGGGGCGGCGGCGGTCTTTGCCATCGTCATCCTGGCCCTCGACGGTTGGCTGGTGTCGTTCGTCGCGGTCGTGGCGGGGCTTGGGGTCGCGGCGATGATCTGGGCGCTGTCCTTGCGCCGTGGGGCCGCGGGAGCGCGGTTGATCCTGATCGGCATCGGCGTCTCTGCCATGCTCGACAGTGTGACGGCCTATGTCCTGCTCGAAGCGCCCGCATGGGACCGGGCCGAGGCGATGCGCTGGCTGACTGGCAGCCTCAACGGCATGCAACTCGTCCAAGCGCTGCCCGTGGCGGGGGCGCTGTTGGTCTTCGGCGGGCTCTTGGCCGTTACCGCCCGCGATCTGGAGGTGCTGCGCCTTGGCGATGACACCGCCGAAGCGCTTGGCGTGCGTGCTGACGCCACGCGGCTGCGCGTGACACTGGCCGCCGTCGGCCTTGTGGCCATCGCCACGGCAGCGACCGGGCCGATTGCCTTTGTCGCCTTCCTCTCTGGCCCCATCGCGGCGCGGCTTTTGCCGGGCACGACCGGGTTGCTGTTGGGGGCCGGGCTGGTGGGTGCTCTGCTGGTCATCGCGGGCGATTTCGTGGGGCAGTTCCTGCTGCCCGCCCGCTTGCCCGTGGGGGTCGTCACCGGCGCGGTCGGCGCGCCCTTCCTTTTGTATCTCATCGTTCGCGCCAATAGAAATGGGGGCACGCTATGACCCACGACCACCGTCTTGAAACGCGCGATCTGGGCGCGGGCTATGAAAAGCGCGTTATTCTTGAGAATGTCACTCTCGCCGTGCCGGCGGGCAAGATTACGGCCATTGTGGGCGGCAATGCCTCGGGCAAGTCGACGCTTTTGCGGACACTGGCGCGGATTTTGCAGCCCAAATCCGGCGCGGTTCTGCTGGATGGCGAAGCGGTGCACCAGATGAAGTCGCGCAGACTGGCGCAGGTCATGGGGCTGCTGCCGCAATCGCCCATCGCGCCTGAGGGGATCGCCGTGGCCGATCTTGTGGGGCGTGGGCGGCATCCGCATCAGGGGCTGTTCTCGCGCTGGTCGGCAGAGGATGACCGCGCCGTGGCCCGCGCCCTCGCCGCGACAGGGACCGAGGAGCTGGCCGAGCGTGATCTCGACACCCTGTCGGGCGGCCAGCGCCAGCGGGTCTGGATTGCCATGGCCCTGGCGCAGGAGACCGATCTGCTGCTGCTGGACGAGCCAACGACCTTTCTGGACGTGGCGCATCAGGTCGAGGTGCTGGACCTGCTGGTCGATCTCAACATGGCGCAGGGCACGACGATCGTCATGGTGCTGCATGATCTGAACCTCGCCGCGCGCTATGCCGATCACCTGATCGCCGTGGGCGATGGCGGCATCCGCGCCGAGGGGCCGCCCGCCGAGGTCCTGACCGAGGAATTGGTGAAAACCGTCTTTGGCCTGTCGTGCCGTATCGTCAACGATCCGGTCTCGCAGACCCCCTGCATGGTGCCGATTGGGCGTCACAAGATCGGGCCGCCACGCAAAGATGCCGCGGCCTGAAAATAACTGACTAATTTGGTCAGATTGACTCTGGTCTCCTGCGTATCATAGGGGTAAGGGAATCCCGACTGATTCACTAGGTTATTACGGAGACCGCCATGTCCTCTTCCAAACTCATCCCCCTGCAACTGGGGCGCGGCTCTCTCAAGACGGCGCTTTTGTGCTGTACGGCGCTGGTGCCGGGCACGCTTTACGCGCAAGAAGCCTACCAGTTGGATGACGTGATCCTCGAAGCCGAAGCGCAGACTTCGGGCGCGGCGGATGCCGAAACGGTTGTCGCCAGCGAGATCAGCAGCGGCGGCAAACTGTCGGGTGAGATCATCGACATCCCGGCCAGCGTCTCGGTCATCACCAGCCGTGAGATCGAAGCCCGCGGCGCGGATAGCGTGGAGCAGGTGTTGAACTACACCGCCGGTGCCAGCACCGACAGCTATGGCGCAGATGACCGGTTCGACTATTTCATCCTGCGCGGGTTCGAAGCCTATACCTACCGCGATGGGCTGACATTGGGCGCGAACTTCGGATCGGTCCGGGAAGAGCCTTTCGCCTATGAGCGGGTCGAAGTGATCCGCGGCGCGTCGTCGTCGACCTTCGGCCTTTCCGATCCCGGCGGCTCGGTCAACTATGTCAGTAAACGCCCCCGCGACGAACGTTTTGGCAGTGTCTACACCTCGGTCGACTCCTATGGCAGCTTGGAAACCGGTGTGGATTTCGGCGACAAGCTGGATGAGGAAGGCACGCTCAGCTACCGTTTCACCGGTCTGCTGCGCAATGGCGAGCTTGAGTATCCCTATTCCGAGAACGATGAGATCTTCGCGATGGGTGGCCTGACATGGCGCCCCTCCGATGCGTCTGAGCTGACCGTGATCGTCGACCACCTCAACCGCGATTCCGTGCCCGGCAGCGGCGGTTTCCCGGCGGGCGGCGATTTTGACCGCAGCGATGTGTTCTATGGCGAGCCTGACTATAACTACCGCGGCACCGAGCGGACGACCGTCTCTGTTCTGGGCGCGCATGACTTTGGCAACGGGCTGAGCTTCGGCGGCACCTTGCGCTACAGCGACAGCGCCGATGACTTCGGCTATGCCTATGTCAGCGATGGAACCCCGAATGACAGCACGGTGGACCGCGCCTTTTTTGCCAGCGATGGCACGAGCGAGAGCATGATCTCCGATCTGCATCTGACCTATGAGGGGTTCCTCGGCGGGGCGGCCAGCACCACCACGGCAGGGGTCGAATTCTCTTGGTCCGACGAGTCTGACCAACGCTTCTATGGCCCGGCACCGTCGGTTGACCGCGACAACCCGACCTATACGGGCCGTCCGACCAGCGTGCCGATGTTTGCCGATCTTGACACTGAGACGGAAGGCAAGGCGATCTACGCTCAGCAAGAGCTGAACTGGAACGAGCGTTTCATCGCCTCCTTCGGGCTGCGGCACGACTGGATCGACGTGACTGAGTCCAACAACCTTGCCGGCACGGTGCAGACCAACGACATCAGCGAGACGACGGGCCGCCTGGGTCTGACCTATAAGATCAAACCCAACCTATCGGTCTTTGGGAACTACGCGCAGTCGGTCGTGCCCGCAGGCTTTGGCGTCGAGCCGGAAGAGGGCGAGCAGTTCGAGCTCGGCACCAAATGGCAGCCCATCGGCACCAACGCGCTGTTGACGGCCTCGGTCTATGACCTGTCGAAAAGCAACATCACCCGCACCAATCCGGCGACCAACCTGCCGGAAACCATCGGTGAGATCGGCGTGCGCGGCATTGATCTGGAAGCCAAGGCCGAGATGGGGGCCTATACTCTCACCGCCGCCTACAGCTATCTGGATGCCGAGATCAAAGAGAACGGCACCGCGGGCAACGTTGGCAACCGCCCCGGTCTGGTGCCTGAAAACGTCGCCTCGATCTGGGCCAGCCGGACATGGGAAAACCTTGGCCGCGGTGATCTGACCGTCGGTTTGGGCGCGCGGTTCAACAGCGGTTACTACTATAGCGACAGCAACACCGCGGGCGAGACAGGCAGCTTTGTCGTGGTGGATGCGGCCGTAAGCTATGACCTGTCGGATCAGACCACCCTGTCGGCCAATGTCACCAACCTGTTCGACGAAAAGCACACCTCCTACGGCGGTTTCTACGCTGACTTCTACAGCCCCGGCCGTGAAGTCACTGTGAAGCTGGCCCATAGCTGGTGAGCCTAGAGCGCGGCACTCCCCTCGTGTGCCGCGCTTTCTTTTGACCGGGAGGAGCCACGGATGACCATCGCCAAAGCCAAGACCACCATCCCCATGGACGCCCCGCAGGAGATGCTGTCGCAAATCCTGTCGCATCTTGTCGATGACCACGGCATGGCGTTTCGCGCCAAGGGGCCGACGGGTCATGTGTTTGAGCAAGACGGCTACCGGGTAGAGTTCGATCTTTGCCCGCGTGGGCTGGAGGTCAGCCTGCAAGCTCCCGGCGAAAACGCCATGCAATTCTCGAAAGAGGGCATGGTCCATCATGTGGCGGAGTTTGACCCCGCGCTGGCCGATCGCATCCGGTGGCAGGGTGTGGCGCAAGAGGCCGGAGAGACGCCGCAGAACTTCCGCTTGTTGGAGGTGCTGAACAGCGAAATCCTCTTCGAAGGGATGCAGCGTGTTACCCTGCATTACCCCGACATTGCCGAACTTGCCCCGCAGGGCATCCACCTGCGTCTGATCCTGCCGCGCGATGCCAGCCGCACGCCGGTCTGGCCGGTGATGGGCGCCAATGGGGCGCCGGTTTGGCCCAAGGGTGCGGATGAGTTGCACGCGCGTTATGTCACGCTCAAGAACATCCGCCCCGAGCGCGAAGAGGTCGATATCGACGTGGTTCGCCACGGCTCTGGCCTGATCTCGCAATGGGCGCAGAACGCCCATGCCGGGCAGCGGATCGGCGCAATGGGGCCGGTGGGCATCAGCGCTTTGCCCGAAGCCTCTTCCTATTTCCTCGCCGCCGATGGCACGGGGCTGCCCGCCGTGGCGCAGCTTTTGGCGCGGCTGCCGGAGGATGCGGTGGGCGATGTGGTGGCGGCCCTGCCGCGCGGGGTTCCTTATAGCGACTACCTGCCCAAGACCAAGCTGCGCGTCCATGCCCTGCCGCCCGCCGTGTTCGAGGCCGAAGTGCTTGGCCATGCGCAGGCGCTGACGGATGACGGTTTGGGCTATGCCTTTTTCGCCGGAGAGTTCCAGAACGCGCAGCAATTGCGCGGGCATTTCAAAACCCATCTCGGCATGGATAAAACCCGCCAGATTTGCACCGCCTACTGGCGGCGGGGCTAAGCGCGGCCTAGCGCCACGGCCCCGCGTCGCGGCGTCTGCCGGTTTTCGGGATGCGGCTGCTGCTGGTGGTCGCGCTGATGGTGGGGCGCGGGCTTTCGGCGCGCCCTCGCGCGGCGTCGGGTGTCATCGCACGCAGGGCCGCGATGCGGTTCTCCGTCGCCGGGTGCGTGGCGAAAAGATTGTCATGTTTATGCGCGTGTAGCGGGTTGATGATGAACATATGCGCCGTGGCCGGATTGCGCTCTGCCGCGTGATTGTCGATCCGCGCGGCCCCCATAGCGATCTTCTCGAGCGCGGAGGCGAGCCAGAGCGGATGGCCGCAGATCTCGGCCCCCGCCTTATCGGCGGCATATTCCCGTGTCCGGCTGAT
The DNA here is from genome assembly GCF_043556995.1 of Sulfitobacter sp. 1A15106. Lineage (NCBI taxonomy): Bacteria > Pseudomonadati > Pseudomonadota > Alphaproteobacteria > Rhodobacterales > Roseobacteraceae > Sulfitobacter > Sulfitobacter sp. 1A15106. Next base: position 99,867 of record NZ_JBIFFM010000009.1, read on the forward strand.
CGCCATCTGCACCAGCGCGGCGGCCATGGGGGCGAGGAACATCATCATCAACGTCCCGATCATCCCCATCCGCTCGCGTGCGCCGCCGAAGAACAGCGCGAAATTCGCCAGCATCGAAATCGCACCGGCGAAAGTGGCCGTCACGGTCATGATCGCCGTGTCATGGTTGCGGATATGGGCCAGCTCATGCGCGATGACGCCCGCCAGTTCCTCGCGGCTGAGGCTTTGCATCAGCCCTTTGGTCACCGCCACGGCAGCATTGGCCGGATTGCGCCCGGTGGCGAAGGCGTTGGGCTGGGGCGTGTCGATCAGATAGACTTTGGGCTCGGGGAGGCCCGCATTCCGCGCAAGCTTTGCCGTCATGGCGTAGAGCCCCGCGCGGTCCCCCGGCGAGACGGGCTGCGCATTGTGCATCTTGAGCACCATGCGGTCGGAGTTCCACCAGGTGAAGGCGTTCATCCCCGCCGCCACCACCAGCGCGATCAGCGCACCGCCCGATCCGCCGATCAGATAGCCGACCCCCATGAAAAGCGCGGTCATCGCCGCCATCAGCATCGCTGTCTTCACATAGCCCATCTTGGTCTCTCGCGGTTGTCCTTTGCAAAGAGATATGGGGCAGCTTCCGCGTCGTGCAAGGTAAGCGGGGGAGGGGGGGCACGGTTCCCCCCGCCGGATGATATACTCGGATACGGGGGCCGAGAGGGCGTCACACAGGCGACACCCCTCGACACACCGCCACTACTGGCTGGCCATCCCCGCCAGCATCGCCCCCATGGCAACGAGGTGAACCAGCGTGATCGCCCGGTCATTCCAAAGCAGCCCGACGATCAGCCAGCCCAGAACCCCCACCACGAAGAGGTAGAGGTTCCACGGCGTCCAGCCGAAACCTGTGGCGGCATAGCCGAGGATCTGGATCACCGAGGCGATCCATTTGACCAAAAAGGCCAGCCGCTGCGGCGTGGCGGGCGCAAGCGCTTCAGACGCCACGGGTCAGCCCGCCGTCGATGCGCCAGTTCTGCCCGGTGACATAGGCCCCGCCCTCGGAAGCGAGCCAGCCGATCAGCGACGACACCTCGGCCTCGGTGCCGTAGCGCCCCATGGGAATGCGCGCGCGCCGGTCCTCGGTCTCGGGCAGGCTGTCGATAAAGCCGGGCAAGATGTTGTTCATGCGGATGTTCTGGCCCGCATATTGATCGGCGTAGAGTTTGGTGAAACCCGCCAGCCCGGCGCGGAAGACGCCCGAGGTGGGAAAGAGCGGGTCCGGCTCGAAGGTGGCGAAGGTCGAGATGTTGATGATCGCACCGCCGCCCTGCGCCGCCATGATCGGCGTTACCAAACGGGTGGGCCGGATCACGTTCATCAGATAGACATCCATCCCATCGTGCCAATCTGCGTCGCTCATTTCCAGAATGTCGCCCTTCGGCCCATGCCCGGCGGAGTTCACCAGCACATCGACGCGGCCCCAACGGTCCATCGCGCCATCCACCAGCTGCGCCAGCGCGTCTGGCGATTGGTTCGAGCCGGTGATGCCAAAGCCGCCAAGTTCGGTGCCGAGCGCCTCCCCCTTGCCGGAGGAAGACAGGACACCGACCTTAAAGCCATCTGCCGCCAGTTTGCGGGCCGCGCCGGCGCCCATGCCGCTGCCGCCTGCGGTGATAAGGGCTACTTTTTCTGCTGTCATCGGGTATGCTCCATATACTAGGCAGCGATTGTGCTGCGGGGATATGCTGCGTCATTTAGGCGCTGTGATCCCGTGCAGCCAGCCAGATGCTTTGTTGTGTGACTGTAGGAAATCTATTGTGCCGAATGAGATGCCCCTGCCGCCCTTGAACGGGCTTCGTGCCTTTGCCGCCGCCGGGCGTCACCTGAATTTCCGGGCCGCGGCGGATGAGTTGGGCGTGACCCAAGGCGCGGTCGCCCAGCAGGTGCGCGGGCTGGAGGATCATCTGGGGCTGCGTCTGTTCCTGCGCGAGCCGCGGGGGCTGGCCTTTACCGACGAGGGGCGCGCCTATCATCTGTCAGTGTCGCGTGCTTTCGATCAATTGGCGGAGGCGACGGATGCCCTGCGCCACGCGCCCGCGCGGGTGACGATCAGCGTGACGCCGACCTTCGCATCCAAATGGCTGATCCCCCGGCTTTCGGATTTTACCCAAGCCCACCCCGGCATTGACTTGCGTATCACGGCGACAGAGCGGGTGGCGAGTTTTCATGCCGACGGGATCGACCTTGCCGTGCGGCAGGCGCGTCCGCCCTTTGGGGCGAGCCTGAGGGCGACCCTGCTTTTCGCGCAGGAGGTGGTGGCCGTATGCTCTCCGGCGCTGCTTGCGGGGGAGGGGCCGGTCGATGCCGCCACACTGGCGCGCATGACCCTGCTTCACGACACCCATGACCTCTGGCCGCGCTTTGCTGAAGAGGCTTTTGGCGGCAGCGTCAAGCCGGCCCGTGCGCTGCGGTTCAATCAAACGACGCTGAGCCTTGATGCTGCTTTGGCGGGGCAGGGGGTGGCGCTGGCAAGCCGCTTTTTGGTGCAGCGCGATCTTGAGGCGGGGCGGCTGCTGCGCCCGGTGCCGCATGTGATGGAAGGCGGGCTGGATTTCTACTTGCTTTCGCCCCGGCAGGGGGTGTCGAGCGCGGCGATCATTGTGCGCGATTGGCTCTGTGCGGTGGCCAAGGGCGAGGCGGGTTAATCCTGCGCGCGGGCTTTCAGCCGCAGGAAGCTGTCTTCTCCGGCCAGAACGTAGCGCAGCAGCAAAAGCTCCACCTTGGCCGCATCACGGGCAGTGAAGGCGCGCAGCATGTCGCGGTGCAAGTCGACGAGGGTTTCATGCGCGACCGCGTCGCGCAGGGTGGCCATGCGAACGGCCTGGATTTGGGCCATGTAGCGCAGGATTGTGTCGCGCAACTCGATGTTGGGCACGGCCATGATCCATGTGCGGCGGATGTCTTCGGAGGCCGCATAGAGGCTTTCGATATCGCCGGTTTCCAACGTGCGCTCGGATTGCTCAACCGCGCGGGTCAGGGTGGCGATGTCCTCATCGGTCAGCTGGTTGGTGGCCAGCGCCGCGGCGCGCGGTTCCAGCAGGCGGCGCAACTCGAAAATCTCGCAGATCTGGCGCATCGACAGGTTGGGCAGGGTGAAGCCCCGTGTCGTGCTGTCGAGGTAGCCCTCATGCGACAGGCGCATCAGCGCATCGCGCACCGGCATTCGCGAGACGTTGAACTCTTCGGCGACGGCGGTGTCGACAAAGCGGTCGCCATGGCTGATCTCGCCCCGCTGAATTCGCCCGAGGAAGATGTCGTAAATCTGATCTTTCATGTGGCGCTTGGCTGAGCGGGGCATTCCGACCTCTCCGAAAAGTATGCGATTGCGGGCCGAGCATGCGCAAGAAATATGCTTATGGCTAGGTATAAGTTTGCATACTTGAAAAATTAAATTGAATTCGTATACGAAAACTGGCAGCCAATAGGGGAAAGCTTGCCGCGCTGCGCGGGGGTGTTCACAGGGAGCAAAACATGAATCTGAAAAATAATCTGATCGTTGGCCTCACCGTCGCGGCGCTGACGACACTGTCGGGCGTCTCTGCCATGGCGCAGGACGTGCTGAAAATCGGCTCTTACCCGGCGAACCCGCCATGGGAGTTCAAGAACGAAGCGGGCGTCTTCGAGGGGTTCGAGGTCGACATCATCAATGAGGTCGCGACCCGGCTTGGCAAGACGACCGAGATCAGCGGCTACGACTTCCGCGCGCTTTTCGTGGCCACTGCCTCGGGCCGGGTCGATGCGGTGATCTCATCGCTCACCATCACCGATGAACGGCTTGAGGCGCAGTCTTTCACGCAGCCCTATTTCTCGGGCGCATTGGGGGTCGGCACCAAGACCGACGCCGGGATTGCCGATCTCGACGGGCTGGAGGGCAAACGCATCGGTTCCATCGCCACCTCTTTCCCGGAGAATTGGTTGAAAGAGCGGGAGGATGAGCTCGGCTATAAATCCTATTCCAGCTATGACACCACCGCCAATATGCTGACCGATCTGCGCAGTGGCCGGATCGATGCGGCGGTGAATGATATCGTCAGCCTGCGCTACGCCTTTGCCCAGCCGACGATGCAGGGCTTGCAGGTCTCGGTCGAGATTCCGACGGGCGATAAATTCGCGATCATGATGCCCAAGGGCTCTGAGCATCTGGAGGCGGTCAACGGTGCGATCTCTTCGATGAAAGAGGATGGCACCATGGCGGCCCTCTATGAAAAATGGCTCGGCGTGGCCCCTGCCGAGGGCAGCCTTGCGGTGACCCCGCTGCCGGTGCCCACCTCGGCGGACTGATACCTTTGGGCCGCGGGTGGGGCGCCGCTCTGCCTGCGGCCCAAAGCTCGCCCCCTGCGATCAAACTGACGGACTGCGCAATGGAAATCATCGACATCTTCTTCAATCTCGACGTGATGCGCCGCGCTTTCCCGATCTTGATGCGCGGGCTGCTCAACACCATTCTGCTGGGCGCTTCGGCGATTTTCTTTGGCGGTATCCTTGGCGTGCTGGTCTGTCTGGTGCGGCTCTATGCGGCCAAGCCGTTCCGGCTGCTGGCGGTTCTGTATACGGATATCTTCCGCGCCATTCCGGTGCTGGTGGTGCTGATCCTCGTCTATTACGCACTGCCCTTCGCGGGCATCGTCTTTTCCTCATTCGTGGGGGCGACCATTGCGCTGGCGCTGGTGCTGGCGGCCTATACGGCAGAGGTCGTGCGCGCCGGGATCGAAGCCGTACCGCGCGGGCAGTTCGAAGCCTGCGATGCGCTTGGCCTGTCTTTCTTTACCACCATGCGCAAGGTGATCCTGCCGCAGGCGTTTCGGATGATGATCCCGCCGCTTGCCTCCTATGCGGTGGCGATTATGAAAGACACCTCGCTGGCTTCGGTCGTGGCGATGGATGATCTGCTGAAACAGGCCACCGACGCGCAGGCGCTTTTCGCCAACCCCACACCGCTGCTGCTGGCCGCGCTGATCTACATCGCGATCCTTTGGCCAATGGTGCGTTTCACCGGCTGGCTAGAGCAGCATTACAAGCGCGGCTACCGCTGAGCCGAAGCGGCCCCGTCCCCCACAAAATTACCGTCCCGCGCGCCTGCGCGGCCAACACCCTACGGAGATTACAATGTCCACAGAAACAGGAACGGGCGACGCCTATCTCCTTTATCACTCCATCGGCCAATACCCCGGCAAACATGCGGATATGCTGGCCGGTCTCACCGATTTCACCGATGCCTGGGCCGCGCCCAACGGCGACCAATGGGCGGATGTGTTGCCCAAACGCCAGCAGTTCATCGACCTCTGGGCCGAGCTTATCGGCGCGCCGAAGGGCACCGTCACCACGACAGAGAGCGTCACCACCGGGCTGATGGCCGTCATCGGTGCGCTGCCCGAAGGCACCCTGCGCGGCAAGAAGGTCTTGGTGGCTGAGGATGGTTTCCCCTCTCTGCACTTCCTGCTCACCGGCCTGTCGAAGCGTTTTGGTTTCACGTTGAACACTGTGCCGATCCGCCAAGGGGGCCATTGGGTCGAGGCCGAAGACATCATCGCCCATTGGGATGAGGAGGTGGCGCTGGCCCTGCTCACTTGGGTCAGCTCGACGACCTCGCACCGGTTGGACATCCCGCAATTGGTGGCGCATGGCCGCAAGATGGGGTCGCTCATCGGGGTGGATATGACGCAGGCCGTGGGGCTGCTGCCCTATGACGTGACCGCGCCGCGCGTCGATTTCGCCCTGTCGACCAGCCTCAAATGGATGTGCGGCACGCCGGGCGCGGGGATCGTCTATATGGATGCCGAACTGATCCCGCAGTGCCAGCCCGAGATGCGCGGCTGGTTCTCTCAAGGCAATCCGTTCTCATGGGACCTCGACGCTTTCGAATTCGCGCCCGACATTCGGCGGCTCGACAGTGGCACGCCCTCAACCGTTCCTGCGGTGGCCAGCCTACCGGCGATGAAATGGCGCATGGGGCAAAACACCGAAGTCTTGGCAGCGCATAACCGCAAGCTAACCGCGCAGCTACAGGCGGGGCTTGAGGGGATGGGCCTGACCCTCGCCAGCCCGGCGGACCCGGACCAGCGGGGCGGCAGTCTCATGGTCGTTCTGCCCGATCACATCGACGCGGCGGATGTGGTGGCGCAATTGGCGGCGCTGGAGATCTACGTCGACAACCGCAGCCAGACCCTGCGCATGTCGCCGGGGGTGCTGACCACCGCCGCCGGGATCGACCGCACCCTGCACGCGCTTCGGGCTTTTCTGACCTGACGCCCGCCGGGGCCGCGATGCGCCGTCAGGAGGCGGCCATCGCATCCGGCCGCCCTTCGAGCGGCGGGAAGTCTACGAAAAAGGTCGTGCCTTCGCCCTCGGCGGTTTCAAAGCGGATTTCCCCAAGGTGCTGGTCGACAATGGCTTTGACGATGCTCATTCCCAGCCCGTGCCCCTCTTTGACCCGGTAGCTGGAGCCGCGGGAAAACCGTTCGAAAAGAACCGGTTGCAGCTCCAAAGGCAGACCGCTGCCGTGGTCTTTGACCCAGAACCCGGTGCCATCTTCCGAAAGGCCAAGCTGAACCGTGCCGCCTTCGTCCGAGGCTTTGATCGCGTTGGACAACAGGTTTGACAACAGCCGCGTGAGCCGCCCTTCGTGCAGCCGCAACAGCGGTGCGGGGGCCTCGGAGGGGGTCATTTCCAAGCCGACGCCGCGCTCTTTCGCGTAGGAGACCAAGGTCTCTGAGGCTTGGGCCAAGAGCGGTGCCAAGGCGCGTTCGGAGAACCCCGATTGATCCGGTCTGCGCAGGGTTTCGACATCCAGAATATCCCCCACCATCTGATCGATCGCCCGCGCGTTGCGCATCGCAAGCTGCAACAGTTTGCGCTTTTGCGGCGGCAGATCGTCCGGGTTCAACTCAAGCAGGCGCAGCGCCCCGGTCAGCGCGGTCAGCGGTGTTTTCATCTCATGGCTGACGGTGGCGATAAGCTGGTCCTTGGCGCGTTCAAACTCGCGCTGCTCACTGACGTCGCGCACCACGCCGAGATAGCCCAGATGCTCACCGCGGTCAGTCTCGACCTTGGCGGTGGCGACTTGCCCCTCGAAAGTAGAGCCATCGGCGCGGCGGCAGGCGACGGTAAAGCCGCTTTCCTTGCTGGCCGTGCCTGCATTCGAAAGCTCTTCGCCCATACGTTCGTAGCTGCCGAGGGTCTCGTAAAGAACCGCCGTCTGCCGCCCCAAAAGCGCGTCGGGGCTGTAGCCGAACAGTGTTTCGACCGCCGGGTTCACCATGGCCACGCGGCGGTTGGGATCGGCCATGATGATGGCCTCGGGCACGGCATCGACCATCGCCTTGAGCAACCCGCGCTGTTCGCGCAACGAGCGGCGCTCGGATTGCCGCGAGAGCTCGCTGCTCAGCCAGCGGGCGAGGAACTGGACGAATTGGGTCTGCGCCTTGCTGAACGGGGCGGGGCGCGGGGCGGTACCGGAAAAGTTCAACGTCCCAAAGAGCGCATCGCCGATTTTCAGCGGTGCCCCAATGTAGCTTTCCAGCCCAAAGTTCTCGTAGCAGGGGTGGGCCGAAATCTCTTGCTGGCCCGCGTGGTGAAAAGAGGTCACATCGTCGTTGCCAAGCGTATGCAGGCAATAGGTGCCATTGATGTCGAAGGTGCTGCCGGGGGCGGGTGCCCAATCGGGCCCATGGACATAGACGCATTCATAGACCGGGTGATCCACGCGGGAGACGATGCCAAGTTCGAGGTCAAGCGCCTCTGTGCCCAGTTGTAAAAGCTTGGCGATCTTGTCTTCGACAGAGAGGTCAGGTTCGACAGCAAGCATATAGAGTTGCCGCAGCGGATCGTCGAAATCCGCCAGAGCGTTGTAAAAGTCGTTCATATTTGCCTCTGTCGTGGTCTTTGCATCTGTCTTGGCGCGTGGGCAGATGTTCACCCAACGTATCCCCCTCGGGCACCGCTGCCAATGCCGCAACGGCTAAATTGGGGCAAGAACAAGACTTTTCACCCCGATAAGCAGACGGATGCCGATTGGCAGAGACGGCGTGCGCCACTTTGCAAAGCGGTGGCCATCGTAAATCCAGCAGCTATGGTACGGCCAACGAGGGTTGCGAAGAGGGGAGATTTGACCATGCGATTGATGCGATACGGGGCGCGGGACGGCGCGAAAACGCCGGTGGTGTTGGATGCGGCAGGGCAGGCGCGGGATGTCAGCGCCCTTGTGCCAGACTTCACGCCCGAGACGATCCCGACGTTGCGCGATGTGTTTGAGGGCGTCGATCTGGAAGGGCTGCCGCTGGCCCAGGCCCAAGGCCAGCGCATCGCCGCACCGGTCAGCCAGCCGCGCAACATCTGGGGCGTCGGGTTGAACTATTCCGACCATGCGGCGGAATCGGGCATGGAGGTCCCGCGCGAGCCGATCCTGTTCAACAAGGCCAGCCGCACCTATTGCGGGCCGAACGATCCGCTTCTCTATTCCAAGGGGATGAGCAAACTTGATTGGGAGGTCGAGTTGGGCGTGGTGATCGGGCGTACCACCTTGAACGTCAGCCGCGATCAGGCGCTGGATTATGTGCTTGGCTATTGCGTCGTCAACGACGTGTCCGAGCGCGCGTGGCAGGCCGAGCGGGGCGGGCAATGGGTCAAGGGCAAGAGCTTTCCCAACTTTTGCCCCACAGGCCCAGTGCTCGTGACGGGGGATGAGCTGGGCGATCCGGGCAAGCTGTCGCTTTGGACCGAGGTCAATGGCGAGCGGCTGCAGGACGGCTCTACCGAAAAGATGATCTTCGATGTGGCGACGATTGTCTCCTACATGTCCGAATTCATCCAGTTGGAGCCGGGCGACCTGATCTGCACGGGCACCCCGCCGGGCGTGGGCATGGGGCTGAAACCGCAACGCTATCTCAACCCCGGCGACCGGGTTCGGCTGGGCGTGCAAGGGCTGGGCGAGCAGGAGCAAGTGGTGGAGCACCTGCCGGCGCGGTAAGCCGCGATCTCGAAGCGCCGACGCGCGGCCTTCAGGCCAATTCGGCCTCCCGCGCTTCGGCGGCGGCGAGGGCAATGGCAGGGCGCAGGGGCAGGGTCAGCAGAAAGCTACTGCCCTTGCCCATGATGCTGGTGGCGACAAGGCTGCCGCCATGGGCGGTGGCGATGTCGCGCGAAATGGCAAGGCCCAGCCCGGTGCCGCCAAAGCGCCGGGTGGCGGTGGAATCGACCTGATGGAAGGGTTCGAAAACGCGCTCAAGCTCATCTTCGGGGATGCCGATGCCGGAATCGGTCACGCGGAATTCCACCACCTCCCCCCGGATGCGGCAGGTCAGCGAAATGGTCCCTTCGTCGGAGAATTTCGTCGCATTGCTCAGCAGGTTGATCAACACCTGCTGAATGCGTTTGCCATCCGCCAGCATCACGCCGCTGGCCGATTTCACTTTTAACTCCAGCCCTTTGTCTTCGACCATCGGGCGCAGCTGATCTGCGGTCGGGGTGACGATATCGTCGATCTGCACCGGCTCCATCGCGATGGACAGGCTGCCCGCGTCGATCTTGGCAAAGTCGAGCACCTCGTTGATCAGGGTTAGCAGGTGATTGCCCGATCGCTCGACCGTTTGCATGATGTCACCCAGTTTGGCCATCGTCGCCGAAAGCTTGGGGGAGAGCGTTTCGCGGGTCTGGGGATCAGCCTCGATGGCGGTGCATAGGTCACGCGCCGCCGGGGTCCGGTCGAAATGCCGCGCAAGGCGGACATGGCCCAGAATGACGGTTAGCGGCGTGCGCAGTTCATGGCTCAGCACGCCCATGAAATCGGTCTTGGCCTTGTTCGCGTCCTCGGCGGTCAAAAGCGCCTTTTTCAGATCGGTCACGTCGATCCGTAGACCCACGACGCTGCCATCTTTCATCCGCCGGTCCGAGGTGCGGATGATGCGGCCATCGGGCATGCGCTGCTCGGTCTCGAAGGCGCCGTTCTCTCGCTTTTCCAGCCAGATGCGGATCCATTCCTCTTCCTTGCCGATGGCATCGGGGACCATGCCGCGGCGGATGCTGTCCCGCACGATCTGTTCATAGGTCGAGCCGGGCTTCACCACGTCGCTATAGCCATGAATCTCGCGGTATTTTTCGTTGCAAAGCACCAAGGTGCCCTTGGCGTCATACATGACGAAACCGTGGTCCAAGGCTTCGACACCGGTGCGCAGCCGTTCTTCGGCAAGTTTGCGGTTGTCGGCCAGACGCATGATGTACCACGCAAAAATCGTAACGCCGAGCGCGCCTTGCAGACGCAAGAGCCAGTTCAGCCAGAAGTCCGGGCGGTGCTCTGGCCAGCCACCTTTGACCGTGGCGGCCAGTTGCCACGTGCCAAAGGCAAAGCTGAAGTCGAGCTTGATCGGGTCGACCAAGGTCAGTTCGGGGTCGCCGATGATGGTCTGTTCGACCTCTCCCTCTGGCGTCAACTCGCGGATGGCCAGATCGTATTTCTCGGTCAGTTCGGGGATTTGCAACCGGGTGACGAGGGCGTCGTAATCGACCACCATCGAGAGGATGCCCCAAGGCGTGTCCGGCGCGGGATTGGTGCCGGTTGAATCAAAGATCGGATGCCGCAGGATCAGCCCGCGCCCGCCCTGTACCAGATCGACCGGGCCGGTCACCAGCCCCTCACCGCTTTGCAAAGCCTGTTCGACTTTCGGCAATTGCGCCGCGTTCTGGCGGTAGTCCAGCCCCAGCACGCCGCGATTGGCCTCATAGGGGTGGACGATGGTGACAACGAGGTCGGGTGCCACGGCGAGGTTGATGACATCCGGGTTCTCGGCCATGAACTCTGCCGCACGGGCGCTGAATTCGGATTGGGTGATCGTCGGGTTCTCGCTGATGACGGTGGCCAATTCGCGCAGTTTCAGGATCTGCTCGAAAATATCCGCACGGATCCGTTCGCGGACTTCGATCAGCTCCAAGGTGGTGTCGAGTTCCAGATCCTGCATGTAGGTCTGGTAGGACAGCGTCTCGATCCGATGGCCAAAGCCAAGGACAACGGCGCAGAGCGCGACCAGCACGACAATCCGTTTCGCGCGCTGAGACAGCGCATTTCTGATCTTTTCCATGCCGGCTTTGCCCAAAGTGGTCCCTGTCCTCCACGCTCCGGCCTTCTGAGGGCCGGATACGCCCCGGGGGCATTAGACCGCACAGTTCTTTGTTGACGCAAGGAAAATACCCGGATGCATGCAAATGCCGGGGCGGTAGCGTCAATTTTGCATAAATCGCGCCTATGAGGGTGCGGATTGTCCCAGCAATTCAACCAGAACGCGACGCAGCAGGGCAATGTCTTGGGGGTTGGACATGCTTGGGGCATGGCCGCAGCCGGGGAATTCGGTCATGTCGGGCCGGGGGCCGCTTTGTGTCATGCGCTGTGCGGCCTTGGGTTGCAGCAGGTCCGACTGCGCGCCGCGCAGCAGATGGGTGGGCGTGCGGGTCCGTGACCAACGGTCCCATGTCGATAGCTCATGCGCCGAGGCGGTGAATTGCACGGTGATGCGCGGATCATAATGCAGGGTCAGCCGCCCATCTCCACGGCGCCGCAGCGACGTGCGCGCCATGCGCTGCCAATAGGCATCTGCCGCCGGGCCGAAGGGGGCATAGGTCTGGCGCAGCCAGGCTTCTCCTTCCGCGAAACTGTCGAAGGCGGGCAGGCTGCCCACATAAGAAAGAATCCGCTGCACCGCCGCCTCGGGCAGTTCGGGGCTGATGTCATTCACCACCAAGGCGCTGACCCGCCGCGCCTCGGGGCTGGAGGCCACATGCATCCCGATCATGCCGCCCAAAGAGGTGCCGAACCACGCGGCGCGGTCGATCTGGAAGTGATCCAAGAGCCCCGTCGCGATCTGCGCGTAATGTTCGACGGAATATTCCACCTCAGGGTCTCGCGCCCAACTCGACCTTCCGCGCCCGATCATGTCGGGACAGAGCACATGGAAATCTCGCGACAGGGCGGCGGCGGCCTCATCGAAATCGCGCCCTGTGCGGGCCAGACCGTGCAGCATTAGCACTGCAGGTTTCTGGCGATCGCCCCATTCGGCGACATGCACCTCATGGCCCATTACGGGGACAAAGTGGAAATGGGGGGCGGTCATTTGCGCGCGCCTTTCCGGATCACCATGGGCATAGCGCGGGTGATGCCACCCGCGCCCTTGCCCCCTGCCAGCCGTACCCGCGCGACCGCGGCCCGCGCGATCATGGCGCGTCCGCCATGCGCTTGCGTGTTAGCATCGCGTCCTCCCTGCACGGGCCAGCGCCGTGTTGCGCCGCCTCCTCCCGTCGACTAGCTTGCGGTTTCAGCATCGGAAATAGAGTTAAACGGAGCAAGATGGTGGAAATACGTACCGACGATTGCTTTGCGCAGGGGCGCTTTGAAGAGCTTGCCTTTGTTCATGCGCCCGTCGGGCTTGTGGTGACCGAGAACCGCTGCATCCGCGACTGCAACAACGCCTTCGCGGCGATGTTCGGCTATGCGCGCGGCGATCTGCGCGACCAGCTTTTCGCCATTCTCTACCCCTCGGATGAAGAGTTCGTAAACATCCGCGACCGCGGCGTGGACCAGCTGCGCAAGACCAATACCTATTGGGACGAGCGCATCATGGCACGGCGCGACGGCAGCCTGTTCTGGTGCCGGGTGCGCGGCCATTCCTTCACCCCCGAACGCCCGCTCGACCGCGCGGTCTGGAGCTTTGCGGACCTTTCTGCCGAGCGGCCCTACCTGCCGCTGACCCGGCGCGAGCGCGAGATCCTGAGCCATCTGGCAGAGGGGCTGACCAGCAAGCAGATCGCGCTCAACCTTGATATTTCGCACCGGACGGTAGAGGTTTATCGCGCCAAATTGCTCAAGAAATTCGGGGTCAGCAATACGTCTGGCCTGTTTCATTCGCTGGGCGGGATCGACAGTGACCATGTGGTGTCCAACAGTACGAAGTGAGCGGTCTCGGCGCTTAGCCCGCGTCATTTCGTTCATCGCCCTGTTCGGCGCTTTGTGGGGGCGGGGCCGCGGCAGGCTGCTCTTCACCGTCGGATTTGCCCGATTTCTCAGCGGCTTCGGCCATCGCGTCGGCCTGAGCGTAGAGGCTGCGGATCTCCATCAGATCGGCCTGCGTGGGCGTCTTGCTTTCTGCCTTTTCGTCAGAGGGCTTCGAGGGTGGGGTTTCACTATCTGTCACTGCAAAATCCGCGTTTTGACCATAAAACACACGGCCAATTCCGTGGGGTGAGCACAAGCTACCGGCCTGAAATTGCGCCGCCAATTGGGCAAAGCCCCAGCCGGGTCAGGGTTATCCCCTATAGTCGGGAACAAGCTGCTGAAATTGGGGCAGATATTTTCACGGATTTATGGCGCGCCGTCGTATACCCGTTTTGCGAGGCGGTTTAATCGGCCCTTGTCAGGGTTTCCCCCAATAGACAGGGGAGCCGAAAAAGCAGACCTTTTGAGGGAAAGTAGAGGTGCGCATGAGCTTGGTCGCGGCGTTTACATTGATTGCGCTGTGCGGGATCGTCTTGTCCGGCATGATGATCTCCAAGCAGATCGGCGACGCGATCAACCGTTTCGCCGTGGGGGGCGCTGTTGCGGTCTTGGCACTTTATATCGTCGTGGTCTTGGCATCGGCCCCGCGCGGCGGCGCCTATGGCGACCCGATCGAACTGGTCTTTGCGGTGGCGGCGCTTGCGGTGCTGGCGGCGCAGGTCTGGCGCGTGATGCGCAACCGGCGCAAGCTGCGAAACACCGCCAACACCGATGAGACACGGCGCAGATTGCCCGACTTCCTCGACCATTTGCCGGTGCAGGCGGCCTTTCTCACGCCCGATATGACCTATGCTTTCGTCAATGACGCCTATAGCGCGTCCTTCGGCAGGCCAGCGGATGAGATCGTGGGCAAACACCTGTCGCAGATCGTCCCTCCGGACCTGCTGGACGAGATTTCGGACAACCTTGAAAAGGCCTTGGCCGGGCGGCAGGTCACATGGCATTTCGATTTCTCTCGCCCCGTGCTGGACCGCACCCAAGGGGCGGCGGTCTATCAGCCGCTGTCCGACCGGGGGCAGGTGGTGGGCGTTTTGGTCATGATCATGGACCGCTCCGCCGTGCAGGACGCGGTGCATGAGGCAGAGGTCAGCGCGGCGAAACATGCGCTTGCGGCAGAGGTGGCGGGGATCGGCTATCTGGAATGGGATCAGCAGGGCGCGCTGGTCGATGCCTCGCCCGAGGTGGAGGCGCTTTTGGGCCGCGACGCGCAGAACCTGCGCGAGATGTGGCAGCAGGGGCAAAGTTTCGTGGAGCCGCGCAGCCGCGCCACGATCCGCAACAACCTGCATATGGCAGGCAGCCGTCCGCGCGATGTGGTGGAGAACGTCAAGTTTCTTGCCGCCAGCGGACGCCAGATCGAAGCGCGGGCCTGCATTCGCCGTTTGGACCGGGGCCGTCATGTGCATCTGCTGGCCGCGATCCAAGATGTGACGGATCAGCAGAACGTGCTGACAGAACTGGTGGAAAGCGAAACCCGCTTTCGCGACTTCACCGAAAGCGCGACCGATTGGGTCTGGGAGATGGACGCCGAAGGGCGTTTCACCTTTCTGTCTGGCGGGGGCCGTCAGACCGATGCGGAGACCCCAATCTTCGATCTGGGCAAGACCCTTGCCGAAGCCGATGTGGCGAAAGACCAAGGGGATTACGACCTGCTGAAACAACGCCTCGCCGCGCGAGAAGCCTTTCGTGATCTGCGGTTGGTCCTGCCCTTGGGCAAGGGGCGGACACGGCAGATCGACATGTCAGGCAAACCTTTCTTCGATGCCCAAGCAGAACTGGCAGGCTATCGCGGCACCTGTTTCGACATGACCGAAATCGCCACCGCCGAGACCGAGCGCAAAAGCGCGCTGGAGGCTCTGGCGCTGGCTTTCGAGAATATCTCGACCATGGTGGCGCTTTTCGACAGCAGCGACCGTCTGGTCTATTGCAACGAGGAATATCGCGCGACCTATGCTGGGATGGAGGGCGATATCATCGGGAAACATTTCGATGAACTGTTCGCCCATTTCACCCAGACCGGCAAAATGGCAACGACCACCGAAGGCAAAGTCCGCTGGAGCGCGCAGCGGCGCGACCGGCGCAACACCCCGGCCAAGTTCTTTCGTGCGCGGACATCGACGGGCCGTTGGTTAGAGGTGACGGATTACCCCGTGGCCGCGGGCGGGCTTTTGACCATCGCTTCCGACATCAGCGAAAAGGTCGAGCGCGAAGAGCGGCTGCACCAGCATGAAACGGCGCTGCAACTGCTCAACCGGCGCGAAACTCTGGGCCAGATGACCGCCGCCATCGCCCATGAATTGAACCAGCCTTTAGCCGCTATTCACAATTTTGCCGCAGGCTGCGTGCTGCGTGCCAAGAACGACCAGCTTGAGAGAGAGGATATGATCGCCGTGCTCAACAATATGCAAAGCCAATCTGAACGGGCCAGCGCCATCCTGCGCTCCATGTCGAACTATCTGCATAGCGACGATGCCGACCGCAATGCGGTCCGCTTTGATGAGATCCTCCGCTCGGTACAACTGCTGATCCAGCCCGAAAGCTCGACCACCGGGGTCATCGTGGCCATCAACGATCAATGTGGCGAAGTCGCCCTGCATTGCGCCCGGATCGAGATCGAGCAGCTGTTGATCAACCTCATCAAGAACGGCATCGACGCCTGTCGGGAGGCGGAGCGTGCGGATGCCGAAGTCTCGGTCACCGCGCGCTGCGAAGCCGGGGAGATCGTGATCGACGTGGCCGATGCGGGACGCGGCTTTGCCCCGGACATGCCCGCGCAGACGGCTTTCAGCGCCTTCCGCTCGACCAAGGACAAGGGGCTTGGCGTGGGGCTGGCGATTTGCGAAACGATCGTTCTGTCCCATGGCGGAACGATCGCCGTGACGAAATCCGATGCCGAGGGCGCCTGCCTGACTGTGCGTCTGCCGTTGGAGGTGCAAAAGTAGAATGTCGGAAGAAGGGATCGTTTACGTCGTCGATGATGACGCCGCGGTGCGGGAATCTCTGGTGTGGTTGCTGGGCTCCGTTGGGCTGCGCGCCATTCCCTTTGCATCGGCGGCGGCGTTCCTTGACAGCTATGAGGACAGCGGTTGCTGCTGCCTTGTGAGCGACGTGCGGATGCCGGGGATGAGCGGTTTGGAATTGCAAAAGGCGCTGAACGCGCGGGGGATCAAACTGCCGCTGATCCTGATGACGGCCTTCGGCGATGTCTCTACCGCCGTGACGGCGATGAAGGCGGGGGCGGTGGATTTCATCGAAAAACCCTTTAACAACCAAAACATGCTCGACCTGATCAACGCGGCCCTTCAGTCCGATGCGGCCCGGCGCAAGAGCAAGGCGGCAGAGGTCGAAAATGCGCAGCTTTTGGCCCGGCTCACCCCGCAGGAGCACCGGGTGTTCGAACGGGTGGCGGCGGGGCTTTCGAACCGTGAGATCGGCAGCGAGATGGACATCTCTATCAAGACGGTCGAGGTGCACCGCGCGCGGGTGATGCGCAAGCTTGAGGCGAATTCCGTGGCGGAACTAGTGCGGTTCCATATGCACAATGCGCCCTCAGGCGAAGGTGACGGCGGCGAGGGGACGTAAAAAGCCCCGGCAGTGCAGGACCACCGGGGCAGGCTGCCCAGCCCCCGGCGAGGGCGAAGGGCTGGGGCTTCCCGGCGGCATGAGGGGCGCCGGGAAGGCATGGATCACGCCGGCTTGGGTTCCAGCGCGCCCACGGTCACGTCGAGGGTCTGTTCAGACCCTTTGCGCAGCACGACGACCTCTGCCGCGCTCTCGGGCGTGGTGGTGGCCACCGCACGGGTCAGGTCGCGCAGATCGTCCACCTCTGTGTCGCCGAAGGACAGGATGATGTCGCCCTTTTTGAGGCCCGCTTTGGCGGCGGGGCTTTCATCGGTGATGGCTTCGATCACCGCGCCGCGCGGCTCGTCATAGCCCAGCACATTGGCGACCTCGGGGGTCATGGGCCGGATTTGCACGCCCAGCCAGCCCCGCTCGACCGACCCGTCATCGGCCAGATCGGCGACGATGGTCTGCACCAGATCCGAGGGCACCGAGAAGCCGATGCCGACCGACCCGCCCCCGGGGCTCAGGATTGCGGTGTTCACGCCCACGACCTCGCCCTCGTTGTTGAACAGCGGCCCGCCGGAGTTGCCGCGGTTGATCGCCGCGTCGGTCTGGATAAAGTCATCGAAGGGGCCTGCCTGAATGTCCCGCGACAGGGCCGAGACGATGCCCGAGGTCACGGTGCCGCCAAGGCCGAAGGGGTTGCCCACGGCCACGACCTCATCCCCCACGCGCAGGGTGGAGGAGGTGCCGAACTCGACCGTCGGCAGGTCCACGTCGGCAGTGACTTTCAGCAGCGCGATGTCGGTCATCGCGTCGCTGCCCACGACCTCGGCGTCGAACTTGCGGCCATCGGCGAGCTTCACGGTCACCTTCTCGGCACCTGCGACGACGTGGTGGTTGGTCACGATCTGGCCGTCTTCAGAGATGATGAAGCCCGAGCCCAGACCCTGACGCGGGGCGGGGGCGGCGCCATCCTGACCGGGCAGCATGTGCTCGAACCGGCGGCGCAGTTCCTCGGGCATGCCGGGGGGCAGTTGGTGCTGGGCCACGGCCTGCTGCTGCTTGCCGGTCACCTCGATGAAGACGACGGCCGGGGAGACGGCCTCGACCAGGTCGGCATAGCCGCCCGGCGGGACCGCAAGCGCGGCCGAGGGGGCCAGCGCCAGCATCGGCGTCGCGGCCATCGCGGCGCTCAGCGCAAGGGCGGCGGCGCGGGGGGCTTTGGAAAGGGTCTTGGTCATTGCATGCTCCTTGCTGTGCATTCGGTCGTTTCGGGAGCCTATCTGGACCTGCGGTTTTACAGTGCCTTGCCGTGCCCTATACAAATTTGTGAGATTGCCGCCTCTGGGCTGCACGGGCGGCGAATTTGGCATAATTCATCGGCAATCCTACATGAGGACACGATGAAACTGCTTGTTGTCGAAGACGATACCACCACCAGCACCTATATCGCGCGTGGCCTGCGCGAGGAGGGGCATGCGGTGGATGTGGTCGCGGATGGCCGCGACGGGTTGGTGCAGGCCACCACCGGGCAATATGACGTGCTGATCCTTGACCGGATGCTGCCCGAGTTGGATGGGCTGGCGCTGCTGAAAACCCTGCGCGGGGCGGGCAATACCACGCCGGTGCTGCTGCTGACGGCCATGGGCGCGGTGGAGGACCGGATCGACGGGCTCAATGCCGGGGCGGATGACTATCTGGTCAAACCCTTCGCCTTCGGAGAGCTTTCGGCGCGGGTCAACGCGCTGGCCCGCCGTCCGCAGGCGCTGGAGCAGGAGACCACCCTGCGCGCGGGCGACCTGACCATGGACCTCATCAGCCGCCGGGTGACGCGGGCGGGCCAAGAGATCGACCTGCTGCCGCGCGAGTTTGCCCTCTTGGAGCATCTTTTGCGCCGCAAGGGCCGAGTTCAGACCCGCACCATGCTGCTGGAGGCGGTCTGGGACATTTCCTTTGACCCAATGACCAATGTGGTGGAGACCCATATCAGCCGGTTGCGCGCCAAGGTCGACCGGCCCTTTGACAGCGAACTCATCCAGACCGTGCGTGGCGCTGGCTATAGGATCGACGCATGAAGGCGCGGCTGGCGGGGCTCTGGCGGTCGATGCCGCTGCGTCTGGCGCTTTTGCTGGTGCTTTTGTTCACCATCGTCAGCCTGCTCAGCCTCGCGGCCAGCTATGCCGTCACCCAGCGGTCCTTCGAGCAAGCGATCCGCGCCGATCTGGCGCAGGACATGGCGGGCTTTCGTGCCGCCCCTGGTGCCGCCGCCCTCGCGCGGCTGGTCGAGGCAGAATCGCGTGAGACCGACCCGAACCGCCTGATCCTCAGCTACATCGGCCCCAACGGGCGTATCTACGGCAACGGGGCCATCGCGCGGGATAACGAGGGCTATCACATCGTCTCGATCGGGGCGGCGCGGGCGGAGTATCGGGGTGTTTACCTGACCCTGACCGACACGCTCTATGGCGGGCTTTTGACCATCGCGCGCAGCCGGGCCGAGATCACGGCCCTGCGCGAGGTTTTCGTCAATATTCTGCTGGTAAGCCTGCTGCCCACGGTGCTGATCGCGCTGTCGGGCGGGCTGATCCTTGCCCGCCGCTCCAAACGCCATGTGGAGGTGATCCGTGCCACGCTGGACCGGCTGACGACGGGTGATCTGGCCGCAAGGGTCGCGCCGGGGCCGCGCTGGTCGGACGACCTGCTGCGCATCGGTGAGGCGGTGAACCAGATGGCCCGGGCGCAGGAAACCTCTGTCGCGGCGCTGCGGCAGGTCTCTCTCGATATCGCGCATGACCTGAAGACCCCGATTCAGCGTGTCTCCGTCCATCTCGACGATCTGGACCGGGCCGAAGCCACGGACGCTGACCTTGCCGAACCGCTGGCCCGCGCGCGTGCCGAGTTGGACGGCATCGCCGCAATCTTTCAATCGCTTCTGCAATTGGCGCAGGTGGAGCAGGGCGAGGCCCGCGCCCATTTCGCCTCCGTCGACCTCACCGCGCTTTGCCGCACCATGGTCGAGCTTTACGAACCCGCAGCAGCGGAGCAGGGCAAACACCTGCTTTGCGACCTGCCCGAAACCCCTGTTCATGTCACCGGTGACCGCGCGCTTTTGGGGCAATTGCTGGCCAATCTGATTGAGAACGCCCTGCGCCATTCCGGCGATGCCGAGGCGGTGGAGGTCGCGCTGAAACAGGCGGCGGGGCAGGTCACGCTCACGGTGGCGGACGGCGGTCCCGGCATTCCGGCTGAGGACCGCGACAAAGTGTTGCAGCGCCTTTACCGGCTGGATCGCAGCCGGGGCACGCCGGGTCATGGGCTGGGTCTGGCGCTGGTCGATGGGGTGGCGAAACTCCATGGGGCAAGGCTGGAGCTTGCCGACAACGCGCCGGGGCTGCGCGTCGTGGTGACGTTCGACAGCTAGAGCGCGGGCCAAGCACTGCGGCAATTTAGCCTGTGCCGCTCCCGCCGCCCGGTCCTATATAGGTCAGGAAACAATACGCGGGGGCTTCATATGCTCGACGGTTACACCGCCGAAATCCTAGCGCGGGTGCAATTCGCATTCACGGTTTCGTTCCACATCATCTTCCCGGCTTTTTCGATCGGGTTGGCGAGCTTTCTGGCCGTGCTCAACGCGCTCTGGCTGTGGAAACGCGAAGAGACCTATCTGAAGCTCTTTAACTACTGGAAGAAAATCTTCGCCGTGGCCTTTGGCATGGGGGTCGTCTCGGGCATCGTGATGTCCTACCAGATCGGCACCAACTGGTCGGTCTTCTCTGACAAGGCGGGGCCGGTGGTCGGGCCGCTGATGGCCTATGAGGTGCTCTCGGCCTTTTTCCTTGAGGCGGGCTTTTTGGGCATCATGCTTTTTGGCCGCAAGCGGGTGGGCGACGGGCTGCATATGTTCGCCACAGCGCTGGTCGCGCTTGGCACGCTGGCCTCGGCCACATGGATCTTGTCGGTGAATTCTTGGATGCAGACGCCTGCGGGCTTTGCCATCAATGACGTGGGCCAGTTCGTGCCCGAGGATTGGTGGGCGATCGTGTTCAACCCGTCCTTCCCCTACCGTTTGCTGCATATGGTGCTTGCGGCCTATCTGACCACGGCGTTGGTCGTCGGCGGGGTCGGGGGCCTGCACCTGCTGCGCGATCGTGCGGATGCGGCGGCGCGGCGGATGTTCTCCATGGCGATGTGGATGCTTTTGCTGGTGACCCCGCTGCAAATCCTTGCGGGCGACATGCACGGCCTCAACACGCTGGAGCATCAGCCCGCCAAAGTCATGGCGATGGAGGGGCATTACGACAGCCACCCAGAGGGCGCGCCGCTGATCCTCTTCGGCATCCCGAACCCCGAGGAAAAGCGCATCGACTACGCGGTGGAGATCCCCAAACTGTCGTCGCTGATCCTCAAGCACGATCTGAACGCGCCGCTCGACGGGCTGGATACGATCCCAGACGCGGATGAGCCGCCGGTGGCCATCGTCTTTTGGTCTTTCCGCATCATGATCGCGCTTGGCTTTGCGATGCTGGGGCTGGGGCTTTGGGCGGCCTTCGCGCGGCTGCGCGGGCGGCTTTACGATGCGCCGATGCTGCACCGTCTGGCGCTGCTGATGGGCCCCACCGGCTTTGTCGCGGTGCTGGCGGGCTGGATCACGACCGAGGTCGGGCGGCAGCCCTTCACCGTCTATGGGCTGCTGCGGACCTCTGACAGCCTTGCCCCGATCGAGGCGCCGGCGGTCGCGACCTCGCTGATCGCCTTCATCGTGGTGTATTTCTTCGTCTTCGGCGCGGGCACTTGGTATATTCTGGCGATGATGCGCAAGCCGGTTGTCGGTCATGTGCTGGAGGATGAACGCGACGACGTTCAGGGGGACGACGCACAAGACGGGGCGGCGCAGAACGACCCGGCGCGCGGCGAGGGGCCGATCCTTGCTGTCGGCGAAGAGGCGGCGGTCAGAGACAAGACCGTGCATAACAAAGGCGAGGAGAGCTGAGATGTTTGGACTTGAACTTTCGTTCATCTGGGCCGGGATCATCGCCGGGGCGGTGCTGATCTACGTCATCCTCGACGGCTTCGATCTGGGTGTTGGGCTGCTCTTTCCGATGACCAAGGATGAGGGCGAGCGCAATGTGATGATGAACTCGGTTGCGCCGATCTGGGACGGCAATGAGACGTGGCTGGTGTTGGGCGGCGGCGGGCTCTTTGCCGTTTTTCCGCTGGCCTATGCGGTTGTGATGCCCGCGCTTTACATGCCGATCATCCTGATGCTGCTGGGGCTGATCTTCCGCGGCGTCGCCTTCGAGTACCGCTG
Source organism: Sulfitobacter sp. 1A15106 (assembly GCF_043556995.1). Taxonomy (NCBI): domain Bacteria; kingdom Pseudomonadati; phylum Pseudomonadota; class Alphaproteobacteria; order Rhodobacterales; family Roseobacteraceae; genus Sulfitobacter; species Sulfitobacter sp. 1A15106. Next base: position 121,817 of record NZ_JBIFFM010000009.1, read on the forward strand.
GCGCACGAAACGCTGGAAACCGCTTTGGGACATGGCATTCTTTGGCGGCTCGCTGGTGGCCTCCTTCTGTCAGGGCATCGCCTTGGGCGCGCTGGTTCAGGGGATCGAGATCGAAGGCCGCGCCTATGCGGGCGGCTGGTGGGACTGGCTCACGCCCTTCTCGATCCTGACCGGTGTGGCGGTGACCACGGGCTATGCGCTCTTGGGCGCCACATGGCTCAACATGAAGCTTGAGGGCCGCATCCAAGCGCATATGCGCCGCCTTGCATGGCCGCTGGCGGTGGCGACACTGGTCTTCATGGGGCTGGTCAGCCTTTGGACGCCCTTCACCGATGCGGTCTATTTCGAACGCTGGTTCGCATGGCCCACCGCGCTCTTCAGCGGCATCGTGCCACTTTTGGTGGCGCTGGCGGCTTTCGGCATGCTGCGCGGGTTGCAACGCCGCGGCGACAAGCAGCCGTTCTTCTGCGCGCTGGCGCTTTTCGTGCTGGGCTTCATCGGCATCGGGATCAGTTTCTACCCGCATATGGTCCCGCCGAGCTTGACCATTGCAGAGGCTGCCGCCCCGGATGAGAGCCTGATGTTCGCGCTGGTCGGCACGCTGGTGTTGCTGCCGCTGATCCTGAGCTACACCGCCTATGCCTATTGGGTGTTCCGCGGCAAGATCGACCCCGAGGAGGGCTATCACTGATGCGCCATTGGCTTAAACGCGCGGGCTGGTTCGTGGCGCTTTGGCTGGCCAGCGTCGCCCTGCTGGCGGTGGTGGCCTATGGCATCCGGCTGGTGATCATGCCCGGCTAACGCAGCGGCGCGGGCCACGGGTCTTGCCAAGCGCGCTGGCTTCTGGCCTCTTCGGGCCAAAGCAGCACGAAAGGACAGCCCGATGCGCGCCATGCAAGTCACCGCCTATGACGAACCGCTTACCCTGCAAAAGCTTGAGATGCCCATGCCGGGGCAAGGCGAGGTGCTGGTGCAGGTCGAGACCTGCGGGCTGAACTTTGGCGATCTGTTGATCATCAAAGGCACCTATCAGGAAAAACCGCCGCTGCCCTTCACGCTGGGGATGGAGATGGCGGGCACGATCACCGCTTTGGGCGCGGGGGTGGATCACCTGAAGGTCGGCCAGCGCGTGGCGGCCTATACCGGCTTTGACGGTCTGGCCGAATATGCCGCCATTCCGGCGGCAGTCTGCGTGCCGATCCCCGAAGAGATGACAGCGGTCGACGCGGCGGCCTTTCTGATCGCCTATGGCACCAGCCATGTGGCCTTGGACTACAAAGCGCGGTTGCAGCCGGGTGAGCGGCTGCTGGTCTTGGGCGCATCGGGCGGCATCGGGCTGACAGCGGTGGAACTTGGCAAGCTGATGGGGGCCGAGGTGATCGCCGTGGCGCGCGGCGAAGATAAGCTCGCCGTCTGTAAAGAGGCGGGCGCCGATCACCTGATTAATTCTGAGACCGACGACATCCGCGCCATCGTCAAGGAATTGGGCGGGGCCGATGTGGTCTATGACCCGGTGGGCGGTGATCAGTTCAAAGCCGCCATGCGCGCCTGCAACCCCGAAGCGCGGCTGATCCCCTTGGGCTTTGCCAGCGGCGAGGTGCCGCAGATCCCGGCCAATATCCTGCTGGTCAAGAACCTCACCGTTTTGGGCTTTTACTGGGGCGGCTATGCCAAGATCAAACCTTCGGTCCTGACCGACAGTTTCGCCGAGCTGATCAAATGGTATGTGGCGGGCAAGCTGAAACCCCATGTCAGCAACGTGATGCCGCTGGAACAGGCGAATGAGGCGCTGGCCCTGCTGCGCGACCGCAAGGCGACGGGCAAGGTGGTGGTCGAGGTGGCGGCTTAAGCCCGCCGCCCGCCCTGCAAACGGGTCACGCGCAGCGCCTTTTGGCGCTCGCGTAGATAGACGAACAGACCCGAGGCGAGGATCAGCGCGATCCCGACCCAGACCTCCCAGACCGGGAGGTCGCCAAAGATCACGAAACCCCAGAACACCGCCAGCGGCAGGCCGATATATTCGAACGGGGCGACGGTGGCGGCATCCCCCAGCCGGTAGGCTTGGCTGAGGCAATAGCCGATCAGCGCGATGTTCAGCCCGATGCCGAGGAAGGTGAGGTAATCCTCCCGTGCAGGCCAAATCCACGCGCGCAGCAGAAACTGGAGCGAGGCACTGCTGCCCTCATCCACGAACCGCCCATCACCCGCGATCACGAAGAACCCCAGCGACACGGCGACAAAGGCGGCTTGAATATAGACCATCAGCGCCGAGGCTTTGGAGTTCACGCCCAGCTTGCGGGTCATTAATTGGTTCAGCGCATAGGTCAGCGCCGCCAGCACCGGCAACAGCAACACCCAGCGGGAGACTTCAAGCGTTGCCGTGCTGGCCCAAGGGCGCATCATGATGACAACGCCGATGAAGCCTACAATCACCGCGCCAAGGCGCAGCGGGCCGACCTTTTCGCCCAACAGCGGGATCGACAGCACCGTGATGAAGAGGGGGGCTGCAAAGAACAGCGCCGTCGCCTCGGCCAGCGGCAGGACCGAGAGCGCCAGAAAGAACGACATGTTCGAGATCACGATGAGCAGCCCGCGCAGCAGATGCAGCCCCGGTTGCCGCGTCTTGAGCAGGTGAAACCCGCCTTCGAGTTTGACCAGCACCAGCCCCAGCAGAATCCCGATGGCCGAGCGGGTAAAGACGATCTGATGCAGCGGATAGCCGCCCGACAGACGTTTGATCAGCATGTCATTGACCGAAATCGCGGCGACGCCGAGAAGGATCAGCCCGATCGCCAGTCCGGCGCGGTTATGGGAATTACTTGTCATGGCAAAGACCTATCAGCCCGGGGCGAGAGGTCCAGCGCTTTGACATTGGTTTGCGTAGAATTACCCGCTAGACTGTTGCGATACGCCAAAGGGAGAGCCAGCCATGCAGATGTCCGACACCCGCCAGATCGCCGCCACCCCCGCCGAGGTTTACGCGGCATTGCTGGACCCGGAGATGCTGCAAACCTGCGTGCCCGGCGCGCAAGACGTCTCAGGCTCGGTCGAAGAGGGCTATGACGCGACGGTGGTGCAAAAGGTCGGCCCGGTGAAGGCGACGTTCAAGGGCCATGTGACGCTCTCCGATCTGGTGCCGAACGAAGCGCTGACCATCACCGGCGAGGGCAAGGGCGGTGCCGCCGGTTTCGCCAAGGGCGGGGCCGAGGTGCGGCTGGCCGAAAAGGACGGCGGGACCGAGCTGAGTTATGATGTCGAGGCCAAGGTCGGCGGCAAGCTGGCGCAGCTTGGCAGCCGGATCATCGACGGTTTCGCCAAGAAAATGGCGGATCAGTTTTTCGACAATCTGCAATCCTCGCTCGAAGGTCCGGCGGAGGAAGAGGCAGAGCCCGAGACCACCGAAGAAGACGCGCCCGCCAAAAAGGGCTGGTTCGGCCGCGCCAAGACCTGAAGGCATCTGTTCAGCCGGTGCAAAGCCGGTTAGGTTGCGCGCCTTACCAAAGCGGAGACGACCATGCCGACAATCGTGGATATTCAGAACCTGCGTAAATCCTACGCGGGCGGTTTCGAGGCGCTCAAAGGGGTCAATCTACAGATCGAGAAGGGCGAGATTCTCGCGCTTCTGGGCTCGAACGGGGCGGGGAAGACGACGCTCATCTCGACCATCTGCGGCATCACCACCGCGACCAGCGGCAAGGTGACCGTCGGCGGCCATGACATTCGGGATGATTTCCGCGCGGCCCGTTCCATGATCGGGCTGGTCCCGCAGGAGATCAATCTCGAACCCTTTGAGAAGGTCATCAACACTGTGCGCTTCTCGCGCGGGCTGTTTGGCCGTTCGGCGGATGAGGCGGTGTTGGAGAAAATCCTGCGGCAACTCTCGCTCTGGGACAAGAAAGACAGCCAGATCCGCGACTTGTCGGGCGGGATGAAACGCCGCGTGCTGATCGCCAAGGCGCTGGCGCATGACCCCAAGGTGCTGTTTCTCGATGAGCCGACCGCGGGCGTCGATGTGGAACTGCGCAAGGATATGTGGGAAATCGTGGCGGGGCTGAAAGCCTCGGGCGTGACGATCATCCTGACCACCCATTACATCGAAGAGGCCGAGGCCATCGCCGACCGGATCGGCGTCATCGCCAAGGGCGAATTGCTGCTGGTCGAAGAGAAACACGCGCTGATGGCGCGCATGGGCAAGAAGCAACTCGAAGTCCAACTGACCGAGCCGATCACCGAAGTGCCGCTGGCGCTGCAATCGCCGGACGTGGAATTATCCGCCGATGGGCAATCGCTGATCTACACCTATGACACCAATGCCGAGCGGACCGGCATCACCAAGCTGCTCTCCAAGGTCGCGGAAAGCGGTCTGGTGCTGCAAGACGTGGCGACACGGCAAAGCAGCTTGGAAGATATCTTTGTCGACCTGCTCAAGGAGGATGCGGCATGAACTGGACCGCGATAAAAGCCATCTACGCTTTTGAAATGGCGCGTTTCTTTCGCACCATCACGCAAAGCATCATCTCCCCGGTGCTCTCAACTTCGCTTTATTTCGTGGTCTTCGGCGCCGCCATCGGCAGCCGCATTGATGAGGTCGAGGGCGTCAGCTACGGCGCCTTCATCGTGCCAGGGCTGATCATGCTCAGCGTCATCACGCAGTCGATCTCCAACGCCTCTTTCGGGATTTATTTCCCGAAGTTCATCGGCACGGTTTACGAGTTGCTTTCGGCGCCGATCAACTTCTTCGAGATCGTCATCGGCTATGTCGGCGCGGCGGCGACCAAGGCGCTCTTTATCGGCACGATCATCCTGATCACGGCCTTCTTCTTTGTCGACATCACGATCCAGCACCCCATCGCCATGGTGGCCTTCCTGATCCTGACTTGCATCAGCTTTGCGCTGATGGGCTTTATCATCGGCATCTGGGCGGGCAATTTCGAGCAGTTGCAACTGGTGCCGCTGTTGATCGTCACGCCGTTGGTCTTCCTTGGCGGGTCTTTCTACTCGATCTCGATGCTGCCGCCGGTCTGGCAGGTGATCTCGCATTTCAACCCGGTGGTCTATCTGATCTCGGGCTTTCGCTGGGCGTTTTTCGGCGCGGCGGATGTGCCGATCATCACCAGCCTTGCCGCCATCGCGCTGTTTACGGCGCTTTGCCTCGGCGTGATCTGGTGGATTTTCCGCACCGGCTGGCGTCTGCGGGCCTGAGCCTACGAAACTTGGGCGTCCGCCTTGTTTGCGCGGGGTGGGCGTTCTACATGAAGGGCATGAGAATTCGGCTGCCCTTCCTGAAATCCCCGCCCAGCGTTTCCGTAATCCGGCTTTCCGGCATGATCGGCGCGCAGGGCCGCGCGGTGTTGAACGATGCCACCATGGGTCCGGTCATCGAAAAGGCTTTTGCCAAGGGCAAGCCCGCCGCTGTCGCCTTGGAAATCAACTCCCCCGGTGGCAGCCCGGTGCAATCGTCGTTGATCGGCGCGCGCATCCGGCGGCTGTCCGAGGACAAGAACATTCCCGTCATCGCCTTCGTCGAAGATGTAGCCGCCTCGGGCGGCTATTGGCTGGCGGCGGCGGCAGATGAGATCTACGCGGACCCAAGCTCGGTCGTCGGCTCCATCGGGGTGATTTCGGCCTCCTTCGGGGTGCATGAGTTCATCCGCGAGCATGGGGTCGAGCGGCGCGTCTATACGGCAGGGCAGAGCAAATCGATGCTCGACCCGTTCCGCCCCGAAAATCCCGAGGATGTTGCCCGGCTGAAGGTGCTTCTCGAAGACATCCATGAGAACTTCATCGACTATGTGAAGACCCGCCGCGCGGGCAAGCTGCCTGAGGGGCAAGATCTCTTCACCGGGGAAATCTGGCTGGCGAAACGCGCTGCCGAACTGGGGCTGATTGACGGGATCGGCCATTTGAAACCGCTGCTGAAAGACCGCTTTGGCGACAAGGTCAGGCTGCGCCGCTATGGCGTGAAACGCGGGCTGTTGTCGCGCTTTGGCGTGCAGATGATGCAGGACGCGGTGCAGGGCATAGAGGAACGCGCGGCCTTTGCGCGGTTTGGACTCTAGCCCATGGTTTTTAAGATCGTCCTGCTGTTTCTGGTGGCCATGGGCCTGATGGCTTGGTTTGGAAAGATGCATTGGCTGGGGGGCAAGCGCCTGACCCGGTCCAAATGCCGTGACTGCGGACGTTACCGCATTGGCAAAGGCGATTGTGCCTGTAAGGGAGGGCGTTGATGCTGATGCCATGGCTACTTTCGGGGCTTGGCCTCGTGATCCTGCTGTTTGCGGGGGATGCGCTGGTGAAAGGGGCGGTGAACCTGTCGCTGCGCCTTGGCGTGCCTGCGTTGATCGTCAGCCTGACCATCGTGGCCTTTGGCACTTCGGCGCCGGAGTTGCTGATCTCGGTCAAGGCGATCTTGGACGGGGTGCCGGGGCTGGCGCTTGGCAATGTGGTGGGGTCAAATACGGCCAATATCCTGATGGTGCTGGGCATTCCGGCGCTTTTGGCGACGATGCACACCTCGGAATGCAGCACCCGCAAGACCTATAACCAGATGATTGCGGCCTCCCTGTTGTTTATCGCGCTGGCCTTCCGCGGCGTCTTTGACTGGATCGCCGGGCTGATCCTGCTCGCCGGGCTGGCCTATATGCTTTATGACGCTTTCCGCGATGCCAAAGACCACCGCCACGCCTGCCGCAGCGGCGCGGCAGAGGATGAGGAAGAGCCCGAAGGCGCGGACCCCGATATGGCGGGCTGGCAGATCGCGATGTTCCTGATCCTCGGGCTGATCGGCCTGCCCTCGGGGGCGAGCCTTTTGGTGGATAACGCCACGATCATCGCCCAGACCTATGGGGTCAGTGACACGGTGATCGGCCTGACGCTGGTGGCCGTGGGCACGTCGCTGCCTGAGCTTGCGACCACGGTGATGGCAGCGCTGCGCCGTCAGGCGGATGTGGCGCTTGGCAATGTGATCGGCTCCAACATGTTCAACCTGTTGGCGATCATCGGCATTGCGAGCCTTGTCGGTCCGATCTCGGTCGACGAAGCCTTCTTGCGGATTGACCTTTGGGTGATGTTGGGCGCGTCGCTCTTGCTGATCCCCTTCGTCTATCTGGGACGCGATATCACCCGGCTATGGGGCGTGGTGCTGAGCGCGCTTTACGGGCTTTATTTATTTATCATCCTGATCTGAGGAGGGCGGCAGATGCGGCGGGCATTGGTGACCGGAGCCGGGCAACGTCTGGGCCGCGCCATGGCGCTCTACCTCGGGCAGCGCGGCTTTGATGTGGCGGTGCATTTTGCCACCTCGCGTGCCGGGGCTGAGGCGACCGTCGCCGAGATTGCGGCCATGGGCCGTAGTGCTGTGGCTCTGCAAGCTGACCTTCTCGACGACACCGCAGCCGCGGCGCTTTTGCCCCGCGCGGCCAAGGCGCTCGGCGGGCCGATCACCTGCCTTGTGAACAACGCCTCGATTTTTGAGCAGGACGATATCGCCAGCGCCACGCGCGAAAGTTGGGATCGCCATATGGGCAGCAACCTGCGCGCGCCCTTCGTGTTGACGCAGGCGATGGCGGGGCAGGGGCTGCTGCCCGAGACTGACGCCGCAGGAGAGCCGCGTGCAAGTGGTTTGATCGTCAATATGCTCGACCAACGGGTGCGTAACCTCACGCCGGAGTTCACCACCTATACGATCGCCAAGATGGCCCTATGGGCGATGACACGCACCACCGCGCAGGCGCTGGCCCCCGCGATCCGCGTGAACGGCATCGGGCCCGGCCCGACGTTGCAAGGCCCGCATCAAGACCCCGATGACTTTGCCGCGCAGCGCCGTGGCACGGTTCTGGGACGCGGCGCGAATCCTGCGGATATCACGGCGGCACTGGGGTATTTCATCGATTCGCCGGGGGTCACGGGGCAGCTTATCTGCACCGATGGCGGAGAGCATTTGCAATGGGAAACAAGCCCTAAAAGCCCCCGAAACTGACGGCCATGCGGGAAGTTTTGCACGTCCTTAACCTATGTAACCAAAGTGTTACCGAAACCCTTTTGTTTTCAGGGGCTTGTTTCATGGTAAACAAAAGAATGAGGAAAATCAGGATATTATGGGCGCGCCTAAAAAATAGGCAAATCAGCGAACCATGTTAAAAACAAAGAGAAATCCAAGATGCCCAGAAGTTATCGGCAGAGTTATCCACATGTTTGGTGGACATGTTAAAGCTTGCCCCCATTGCCGTCCTATTGCAGCGAAGCACGAGAATCAGCGCCTGAGATGACCACGCCCAACGACAACCCTCCGCCGCAAGGCCGCAAGGTGATTCAAGCCTATCTGAGGTCGCTCGATTCCTCGCCGGGCGTCTATCGGATGCTCGATTCGGAAAGCCGCGTGCTTTACGTTGGCAAGGCGCGGAACCTGCGGGCGCGGGTGTCGTCCTACGCGCGGCCCACGGGGCATTCGGCGCGCATTTCGCGGATGATCGCGAACACCGCCTCGATGATGTTCCTGACGACCAAGACCGAGACCGAGGCGCTGCTGCTCGAACAGAACCTGATCAAGCAGCTCAAGCCCAAGTTCAACGTGCTGCTGCGCGACGACAAGAGCTTTCCCAATATCCTTGTCACCGCCGATCACGACTACCCTCAGATCAAGAAGCATCGCGGCGCGAAAAAGGAGAAGGGCAGCTATTATGGCCCCTTCGCCAGCGCGGGCGCGGTGAACCGGACGCTGAACCAACTGCAACGGGTGTTCCTGTTGCGGGACTGCTCCAACGCGATGTTCGACAGCCGCACGCGGCCCTGTTTGCAGCATCAGATCAAACGCTGCTCCGCCCCCTGTGTCGGCAAAATCTCGGCCGAGGATTACCGCGAGACCGTGCGCGATGCCGAGCGGTTTCTCAGCGGCAAGTCGACGGATATTCAGGGCCGTTTGGCGCGGGACATGGAAGAGGCGTCAGAGGCGATGGAGTTCGAACGCGCCGCCGCCCTGCGCGACCGGATCAAGGCGCTGACGCAGGTTCAGACCGCTCAAGGCATCAACCCGCAGGGGGTGAACGAGGCCGACATTATCGCGCTGCACATGGAAAGCGGTCAGGCCTGCGTGCAGGTCTTCTTCATCCGCGCCAACCAGAACTGGGGCAACCACGACTATTACCCCCGGATCGGGAGCGAGATCGACGCCGCCGAGGTGCTGGAGGCTTTCATCGGCCAGTTCTACGACACCCGAGAGCCGCCCCGGCAGTTGATCCTCAGCAATGAGATCGAGAACCCCGATCTGATGGCCGAGGCGCTGAGCGGCAAGCTAGGCCGTAAGGTCGAACTGTTGGTGCCGAAACGGGGCGAGAAGGCCGAATTGGTCGACGGGGCCCTGCGCAATGCGCGCGAAAGCCTTGCCCGCAAGATGGCCGAGACAGCGACCCAGACCAAGCTCTTGCAGGGGCTGGCCGATGCCTTCGACCTGCCCAAGCCGCCCGAGCGGATCGAGGTTTACGACAACTCGCATATCCAAGGCACCAATGCCGTCGGCGCGATGATCGTGGCGGGGCCGGAAGGCATGATGAAAAACCAGTACCGCAAGTTCAACATCCGCGGCGATGACCTGACCCCGGGCGATGACTTCGGCATGATGAAAGAGGTGCTGCACCGCCGCTTCAAACGGCTCATCAAAGAGGACCCGGACCGCAGCCGCGGCCTTTGGCCCGATCTGCTGCTGATCGACGGCGGCGCGGGGCAGGTGAGCGCCGTGGCCTCCATCATGGCGCAGCATGGGGTTGAGGATATTCCGATGGTCGGTGTGGCCAAGGGCATCGACCGCGATGCGGGCAAGGAAGAATTCCACCGCGTCGGCAAGCGCCCCATGGCGCTGCGCCACAACGATCCTGTGCTTTATTTCGTGCAACGCTTGCGGGATGAGGCGCACCGTTTCGCCATCGGCACTCACCGTGCCAAACGGGCCAAAGGGGTCAGCGCCACGCCGCTCGACGATGTGCCGGGCGTCGGCGCTGCGCGCAAGCGTGCGCTGCTGGCGCATTTCGGTTCGGCCAAGGCTGTGAGCCGCGCGAACCTCAGCGATCTCAAGGCGGTCGAGGGTGTGTCGGATGCGCTGGCCGAGACGATCTACGGCTATTTCCATGAAAAAGGCTAAGGCGGGCGGCCCCGTGGTGGCGACGGCCCGCAGGCGGGGCTGTTTCGTCCTTTCAGCCACGAACGGCGCAAGATAGGATAACGTCATGAAATGGAATTTGCCCAATATCCTGACCCTGCTCAGGCTGGTCGCGGCCCCCGGTGTGGCGGTCATGTTTCTCTATTTTACGCGTCCCTATGCCGATTGGTTCGCCCTGCTGCTCTTTGTTGGGGCGGCGGTGACGGATTGGTTCGATGGCTACCTTGCCCGCGCTTGGGCGCAGGAAACCAAACTCGGCGCCATGCTCGACCCGATTGCCGACAAGGCGATGGTCGTGATCGCGCTGATGGTGATCGTCGCCTTCTCAAGCTGGTCGCCATGGCTGGTGCTGCCCGCCACGCTGATCTTGTTTCGTGAGGTCTTTGTCTCGGGCCTGCGGGAGTATTTGGGCGATGTCGCCGGCACGTTGAAGGTGACTCAACTGGCCAAGTGGAAGACGACATTGCAGATGATCGCCATCGCCGTGCTGTTTTCGCAAGGCGTGTTCGAGCATTACCTCGGGATGAGCGTTTTCGGCATGGACCAGCAGATGATCGAAGCGATCCTTGATGGCGAGGTCGAAGATCATCTCGGGCTGGGCTGGAAACTCGCCGGGATGGAATGGGCCGGGCTGCTGGGGCTGGCGCTCTTGTGGGTCGCCGCCGTGCTGACCGCCATCACCGGCTTTGACTATCTGCGCAAGGCGCTGCCGCATCTGAAGGAGCCACGCTAATGGACGTTTTGTATTTCGCATGGGTCCGCGAACGCATCGGCCTGCCCCGCGAACGGGTTGAAAGCACCGCCGCCACGGTGGCCGAATTGGTTGAAGAATTGCGGGGCCGGGAGGAGCGCTACGAAGTGGCCTTTTCCGACCTTTCCGCGCTGCGGGTTGCCGTGGATCAGGAACTGACCGATTTCGACGCCCCGCTGCAAGGCGCGCGCGAGGTGGCCTTCTTCCCTCCGATGACCGGGGGCTGAGCGATGCGCGTTTTGGTGCAGGAAGCGCCCTTTGATCTGGGTGAGGAAGCCGCGCGCTTTGCCAAGGGCGAGGGGAGCAGCGGCGCGATCGTGACCTTTACAGGCGTGGTGCGCGACAATGATGCGGGCACGTTGAGCGCGATGGAAATCGAGCATTACCCCGGGATGACCGAAAAGGCCCTGCGCGAGATCGCGCAGCAAGCGATGGCACGGTTCGATCTGCAGGATGCGCTGGTGATCCACCGCTATGGGCGTCTGGTGCCGGGGGAGCAGATCATGATGGTCGCCACCGCCGCGCGGCACCGCCGGCATGCGTTTGAGGCGGCGGAGTTCCTGATGGATTACCTCAAATCCCGCGCGCCCTTTTGGAAGCGCGAGATCACGGCAGAGGGGGACACTTGGGTCGCCGCGAAAGACGAAGACGAGGCCGCTTTAGAGCGTTGGTGAGCCTTCGGCTCAGGCGAAACGCCCGCCTTTTTCGATGACTTCGATCTGGTAGCCATCGGGGTCTGCCACGAAAAAGAACTTCGCCACGGTCTCTCCGGCGGGGCGGAAATCAACGATCTCGCGCGGGGTGGCACCGGCTTTGATCGCGGTATCGCGCGCTGCTTCAAGGTCGTCGACCACGAAGGCCAGATGGCCATAGCCGTCGCCCAGATCGTAAGCGGTCTCGCGGTCCTTGTTGACGGTCAATTCCAGCTCGAAGGCGCCCGTGGCATCGCGCAGGTAGATCAGGGTGAAGCTGTCGAAATCCAGACGGTCCGCGATTTTCAGCCCGAACACGTCTTCGTAGAACTTTACCGATGCCGCCTCATCAAAGACGCGGATCATGGAATGGGCGAGTTTGGCCATGGCAGGGCTCCGAAGGTCTGGGGTTAGGCTTTCTGACGTTCGATATAGGCGCGCATTTCCTCGGCCTCATGGCGCGCGTCGCGCAGCCCGTCCATCGCGGCGCGCAGCTCGGCCTCGGTCTGGGCCAGTTGGTTGGTCAACTCGGCCTCGCGCTGTTGCAGATAGGTGATCGCCTGATCGCGGGTTTCCTCGGCTTCGTGCAGCTCTTGGCTCATCCGGTCCAGCTGGGCCACATCATCGGCGGCCACGCGGGTAAAGCGGTTCAGCAGCCAATTGGCGAACCATCCCATGCAGAAGGCCACGAAAAGAATGATGGCTGTTGCCAGGACAAACTCAGTTCTGCTCATCACCGCTGCCTTCTTCGGTTTCGTCGGATTCCCCGATCTCTTCTGCCGTGGTATCGCCCGTTTCTTCAGCAGATTCCAGCGCTGTTTCGTCCTCGGGGGTCTCGGCCTCGGGCTGGATCAGGCGGAATTCGATGCGGCGGTTGGCTTCGCGGCCTTCTTCGGTCTTGTTGTCTGCGATGGGGTTTTCCTCGCCATAGCCCTTGGCCACGAAGGAGGAGGTCAGCACCCGGCGCGCGCGTAATTCGTTCAAAACCGATTCCGCGCGGCTTTGCGATAGCGACAGGTTCATCGATTCGCGGCCCTGACTGTCGGTGTAGCCCTGAATCTCCAGCCGGATGTCGCCGCAGTTTTTCAGCACCTCGGCGATATCGTCCATCGTCCCAAGCGCGGAGGCGTCGATCGTGGCGCTGCCCGGCTCAAAGGTGATCTTGCCAATTTTCAGGATCTCGCGAATTTCGGCTTCGCATTCTTCAGGCGTCGGCAGACCCGCGATGGGGTCGAGCTTTTCTTGATAGGTGATGTCGATGCTGTAATCGGCGCCTTCGCCCAGCTTGTCGGCCAAAAGCGAGGCGACGGTGGTGTTGGCGTCCTTGTTGCCGGTGTTGCCCATCACCTCAAGCCGGTCGGGGGTAACTTTGACAGAGCCATTGGCGAGTGAGGCCATGGCCTCAAGCCCGGTCAGGACGCGGGTGGCCCAATCGCCCGGCAGGGTCTCGTCCAGCCGCGCGGCGGTATAGACGTTGGCCGAGCCGAAATGCGATTTCGCGTAGCTGTCGGCCAGATCGCGCAGCCCCTCGGTCGAAAGTCGTCCGCGCAGTTGCACCTGCCCCTCGGGCGAGAGGGTCGCGGTGAATTCGGGCGGGCCTGCTTCTGGGTCTTCGACCTCGGGCAGTTTCGCGGTCAGGGCAAAGACATCGGGAAGCGCGTTTTCCAATTCGCCCACCACGCGGTCGAATTTGGTGGACTCGGTGCCCGGCGCGGCCAGCAGGGTGATGTCCGCATCGGCAAAAGAGATGCTGCCTTGGCCCAGGCGGCGCAGCGCGTCGATGGTCAGCGCCACGGCGCGGCCCCAGTTCGGGCTGGGCACGCCCAGACCGATGGTGCAATCGGCATTCTCAGGCGCGCCGGCGGTGATGCCCGCTTTCAAGATACGGTCGGCGGCGGCTTCGGTATCGGCAGAGCAGGCATCGAAACGGGCCCCTTCCGCGTCGATCTCAAACCGCAGTGTGAAGGGAGTGATCACCGGGCGCGGGGCCGCGATGTCCAGCCGCAGCCGCAGGCTGGGCGGGGCCGCACGTTGCAGCTTGCGCTCCATCTGCGCCTTGGCGGCGGCGCTGTCGGCAATGGCGGTGATGGTCACGCGCCCCGCATCAACCGAGGCTTTAGCCCGGGGCAGGTCGGCCATCGCCTGCACGGCAAAGCTCAGCGCGTCTTCCCAGCCTTCGGGGGCGGGATAATCTGCGGATTCCAAAAGGTCGGTGACCGAGGCGTCGCCCGCCATGTCGCCAAAGGCGTCGATCACCGCCTCGCGGTCGGTGCTGGTGGGGATCAGGCCGATGATCGAGATGCCCGCGTCATTGCGCAGCACCTCGGCAGAGAAACGCGGCGGGGCGATGCCGGATTGGGCCTCGACCTCCATTTCGTCGATGACGCGGGCGGCGTCGACCACGGTGCCTGCGGTCGACAGGGCGCGAAAGCGCACGGCCTCGGTCGGCGCGATCCCGGCGAGGGTGACCTGCAAGCCATCGGCCTGCACTTCGGCCCATGTCATGCCCTGCGCGTCCAGCGCGTCACGCACGCCGATTTCCGAGGTGTCTTCGATCAGTTGTACCGAAAAGCTCGCCGCCACCAGAGAGACCACCGCTGCGGCTGCAAAGGTCAGGGCGATCGTGAAAATGGCGGAGAGGCGCATGGGCGGACTTCTGATTGTTAAGCTTGCGACTTGATACGCGCGTCCTGCCGGGGGTGCAATCAGGCCAGCAGGCTTGCCGCGAAAAACAACAGCGGGATCATGCCGGTATCGCGGTTGGCCCGGAAGAGCTGCAATAGCTTGGCATTGTCCTTGGTATCCAGCCCGCGCAGCTGCCATGCCATATGCCATCCCATCGCCCAAGGCCCGCCAAGGGCCAGCGCCAGCGCCAGCACCGAGGCTTGGGGCAGCCCGGCATAGATCACGGCAATTCCCATCAGCCCCACCGTGGCCATCAGAAAGCGCCGCAGCCATTTGCCGGAATTCTCACCAAAGAGCCGTGCGGTGGATTTTACGCCGATCAGCGCGTCATCCTCGGCATCCTGATGGGCATAGATCGTGTCATAAAACAGCGTCCAAGCGATGCCAGCGAGGTAGAGGACCACGGCAGGCGCATGCAGCGTCCCCGCATGGGCCGTCCAAGCCAGCATGGCGCCCCAGTTAAAGGCGAGGCCCAGAAAGACCTGCGGCCACCAAGTGAAGCGTTTGGCAAAGGGGTAGACCGCCACCGGCAAAAGCGCCAGCACGCCCATGGCGATGGCTGCTTGGTTGAAGGACAGCAGGATCAGCAGCGCCAGCAGCATCTGCCCCACCATCCATGCCAGCGCCTGTTTCACCGATACCGCGCCCGAGGGGATGGGCCGCAGCCGGGTGCGGGCGACCTTGCCGTCGATATGCCGGTCGGTGATGTCGTTCCACGTGCAGCCTGCGCCGCGCATCAGGAAAGCGCCGATGCCGCAGCCTGCGAAGATCCACAGATCCTCCCACCGCGGCGACTGGTCGAAGAGGATCGCAAGGCTCAGCCCCCACCAGCAGGGCAGCAGCAGCAGCCATGTGCCAATGGGCCGATCCGCGCGGCTCAGCCGCAGGTAGGGGCGCAGCCCCGCCGGGGCGTGACGGTCGACCCAATTGTCGGCCACCGCATCGGCAACAGGCGCATCGGGCGTAGCATCTGGCGAAGGCGGCTGGTTGTGCATATATCTGGCCCTATGAACGCGAAAATCAGATTGTATGTAGATCAGCCCTTGGGGCAGGGGCAAACGGTTCCTTTGGCGCGCGAGCAGGCGCATTACCTCTTTGGGGTGATGCGGCTCACGGTCGGGGCCGGGGTGCTTTTGTTCAACGGGCGCGATGGCGAATGGCTGGCCGATGTCGCCGAGGCGGGCAAGCGCGGCGGGGTGCTGACCTGTGTCGAACAGACCCGGCCTTTACAAATGCCGCCGGATCTATGGCTGCTCTTTGCCCCGATCAAAAAGACCCGCACCGACTTCATCGTCGAAAAAGCGGCTGAGATGGGGGCCGCGCGCATCGTGCCGGTGATGACCGAGTTTACCAACGCAGGCCGCGTGCAGCAGCCGCGCCTACAGGCCCATGCGGTTGAGGCGGCAGAGCAATGCGGCGGCACCTATGTGCCGGAAGTGGCCGAGGCTGAGAAGCTGGGGCGGTTGCTGGATCAGTGGGACAGCAGCCGTCAGATCATGTTCTGCGATGAGGCTCTGGCCGGGGAGAGCGGCGCCCTGCCGCCGGATGCGCAGGGGCCATGGGCCATCCTGATCGGCCCCGAGGGCGGCTTTTCCGAGGGCGAGCGCAAACGGCTGCATGGTTGCGATCACGCCCATGCCGTCACACTTGGCCCGCGCATCCTGCGGGCCGATACGGCGGCCGTGGCGGCGATGACCATGTGGCAGCAGGCTTTGGGAGATTGGTGATGCGAATGGTGGCCCGATGAGTTTCCTGCGCCAAGGCGCCCGCGACCAGCTTTGGCGCTGGCGCGAAGCGATTGTCGGCGGCGGGCTGATGGGCCTTGGCCTTTGGCTGGTGGCGGGGCCGGGTTTCCTGCTGGCGGTGCCGGGCTATGCGGCGCTGGCAGGCGGTGCCGCGCTGATCTGGCTTGGTGTGCAACGCGCGCGCTTTCGCGGGAAGGGCGATGGCGCGGGCGCGGTGCAGGTCGTCGAAGGGCAGATCACCTACTTTGGCCCGCTGACCGGCGGCACGGTCGCTCTGCGCGAATTGCAGCGGCTCAGCCTCGACCGGCAGATGTTTCCGGCCCATTGGCGGCTTGAGCCGCGCGACGATGAGCCGCCCCTGTTGATCCCGGTGAATGCCGCCGGATCCGAGGCGCTGTTTGATGCTTTCGCCGCCCTGCCGGGCCTGCGCACCGAGAGGATGCTCTTTGAGCTACGCAAGACCCGCCATGACGCCGTTGTGATCTGGGAGCGCGCGCCGCTGCGCCCGGCGCATGTCTTGCTGCATTGACAGCCCCGGCAAATCCGCCCATCCCTGCTAGACGCGACGCCACGTCGACAACTTAGAAGACACCCAAGACGATCCTTCAAAACGGAGCCCTCGCATATGTCCATTCCTCAATCCGGCGGCGGCCCGATCGAACATCACGACCAGATGGCGCAGTATCTGGCGGACGGCTGCAAGCCGCGCGAGCAGTGGCGCATCGGCACCGAGCATGAGAAGTTCGGCTATTGCAAGGACACGCTCAAACCGCTCCCCTATGAGGGGGAACGCTCGATCCGGGTGATGCTGGAAGGGCTGCGCGACCGCCACAATTGGTCCCCTGTCGAAGAGGGTGGCAAGCTGATCGGGCTTGAGAAAGACGGGGCCAACATCAGCCTTGAGCCGGGCGGCCAGTTGGAACTCTCGGGCGCCCCTGTCGAGACCATTCACGAGACCTGCGACGAGGTGAACACCCACATGCGCGAGGTGAAAGACGTGGCGGATGAGATCGGCGTCGGTTTCATCGGTCTGGGCGCCGCGCCCGAGTGGTCGCATGAGCAGATGGATCTGATGCCCAAGGGCCGTTACAAATTGATGGACGGCTATATGCAAAAGGTCGGCACCATGGGCACCACCATGATGCGCCGCACCTGTACCGTTCAGGTCAACCTCGACTTCGCGAGCGAGGCCGACATGGTGCAGAAGATGCGCGTCGCCGTGGCGATGCAGCCCATCGCCAATGCGCTTTTCGCTAATTCGCCTTTCCTCGACGGCAAGCCCAACGGCGTGAAATCCACCCGCGGTCTGGTCTGGCGCCATCTCGATGACGCGCGCACGGGCATGATCCCCTTCGTTTTTGATGAGGGCTTCGGCTTTGAGGCTTGGGTGCAATACGCGCTCGATGTGCCGATGTATTTCGTCTACCGCGACGGCAAGTATATCGACGCGCTCGGCCAGTCCTTCCGCGACTTTTTGAAAGGCGAGTTGCCCGCGCTGCCCGGCGAGAAGCCGACGCTGAGCGATTGGGCCGACCACCTCACCACGCTCTTCCCCGAGGCGCGGGTCAAGAAGTTCATCGAGATGCGCGGCGCCGATGGCGGCCCGTGGCGGCGGCTCTGTGCCCTGCCGGCCTTCTGGGTCGGGTTGATGTATGACCAAAGCGCGCTGGATGGCGCGTGGGATTTGGTCAAAGGCTGGGATGCCGAGACACGGGAAGAATTGCGCATCGCCGCCTCCACCCACGGCCTTCAGGCCGAGGTGGGCGGGCTCAAGATGCATGATCTGGCGCGCGAGGCCGTGGCCCTGTCAGAGGCGGGGCTGAAAGCCCGCGCCCGTCCCGGCGCCGGTGGGCTGGTGCCGGATGAGACGCATTTCCTCAACGCCCTGCGCGACAGCATCGAGACGGGCCGCGTGCCCGCTGACGATCTGTTGGCGGATTACCACGGCCCATGGAACGGCGATCTGAGCCGTATCTACGCGGAATATTCCTACTGAAGGGTAAAGAGGCTGATGCCGCCCTCGGGCGGTGTCAGCCTTTTTGGCCGATGCGCGATTCCGTGCCTGCGCGGATCCGGCGGATATTGTCGCGGTGCCGCCAAAAGATCAGCAAAGTCAGGGCGATGCCCAAAAGCAGCATTTCCCCGTAGCCAAGGAAGACGAGCAGAAAGGTCGAGCTTGCTGCCGCCGCCAGTGCGGATAGGGACGAGATGCGCGAGAGTGCCGCCGTTGCCAGCCAGACCGCACAGCAGGCCAGCCCGACGGGCCACGCCAGCGCCAGCATAAGGCCCAGAAAGGTCGCCACACCCTTGCCGCCGCGAAAGCCCAGCCAGACAGGGTAGCAATGGCCGATCATCGCACCAAGCGCCGCCGCCTGCGCCCCATCCTCGCCCGCAAAGGCGCGGGCCAGCAGCACCGCCACGGCCCCTTTGGCACCGTCCAGCAACAGGGTCAGCGCCGCCGCTTTCTTGTTGCCGGTGCGCAGAACATTGGTCGCGCCGATGTTGCCCGATCCGATATCGCGCAGGTTGCCCAGCCCCATTAGCCGCGCCAGCAACATGCCAAAGGCGATGGAGCCGATGACATAGCCTGCCAGCGCCCAGAAAAGGATCAATTCAACGGAAGTCTCGATAGGGGGCATCAATTCGCCTCGTAAACGCAGGAACCTGCTACATAAGTTGCCACGACCTTACCCTGCATCCGCATCCCGTCAAAGGGCGTGTTGCGGGATTTCGACCGCAGCGTCGCGCGGTCCAGCACGAAGGGCGCCTCGGGGTTGAACAGCACCATATCCGCAGGTGCGCCGACGGCAATCCGCCCGCCGGGCAGGCCGAGGCGTTTGGCCGGGTTCAGCGACAGCGCGCGCCAGAGCGTGGGCAGGTCCATCATCTCGGCATGGACCAGACGCATCGCGGCGGGCAGCAGCGTCTCCAGCCCTACCGCGCCGCTGGCGGCCTCCTCGAAGGGCAGGCGTTTGCTCTCTTCGTCCTGCGGGGTGTGCATGGAACAGATGATGTCGATCAGGCCGCTTGCCACGGCTTCGACCACGGCAAGGCGGTCTTCCTCATCGCGCAGCGGCGGCTTCACCTTGAAGAAGGTGCGGTAGTCGGCCACGTCGAGCGCGTTCAACGTCAGGTGGTGGATGCCGACACCGGCGGTGATGTCGAGCCCGTTGCGCTTGGCGCGTTCCAGCGCGGGCAGGGCGCGGGCGGTGGTGATCTGATCCGCGTGATACCGCGCCCCGGTCATCTCAATGAGGGCGATGTCGCGGTCCAGCCCCATCCGCTCGGCCATGGGCGAGACGGCAGGCAACCCGCGCAGTGAGGCGAATTTGCCGGAGGTGACGGTCGCCCCCTTGCTCAGCCCCGGATCCTGCGGGTGGGCGATGACCAGCGCGCCGAGGCTGCGGGCATAAGTGAGCGCGCGGGAGAAGACCTTGGTATCCGTCACCACGCGGTCGCAATCGGTGAAGGCAGCGGCACCTGCGTCCATCAGGAAGCCAATCTCGGTCATTTCGCGCCCTTCGCGGCCTTTGGTGAGCGCGGCCATCGGGACCACATTCACCGGGGCGGCTTCATTGGCGCGGCGGGTGACAAATTCCAGCGTCTCGGGGCTGTCGATGGCCGGATCGGTGTCCGGGCGCGTGACCATGGTGGTCACCCCGCCCGCCGCCGCGGCAAGGCCTGCAGAGCGGTAGCTTTCCTTGTGCCGCTCGCCCGGTTCGCAAACTTTGACGCCGATGTCGACGATACCGGGGGCGAGGATATGGCCACCGCAATCGACCAGTTCCGCGCCCTCGGGCGTTGTGGCCCCATCGGCCAGCACCTCGACAATCACCCCGTTGCGGACCAGAACCGCAGCAGGCTCAAGCGTGCCAGCCTGAGGGTCGAGAAGGCGCAGATTGGTGAAGAACTGGGTCATGGGCGGGCCTTTGGTGCGATAGCGGATGCGCCGCTGTCATGCCCCAAATCGCCCCCCAAACCAAGCGGTCTTTTGGGCGCAGGCGCGGCGCGCGCGCCGCTAGCCGCCAATCCAAATCATCAGCCCGACCACACCAAAGGCCACCAAAAGGGCGACCATGGCGATACGGCCAGACATTTTCGGATCGTGTTCAGGTTCTTGCATGGGCTAGATGTAGCCCGCCAGCCCCAAGGGTGCCAGCGGTTTTCGCGCTTAGGCCAGCAGCCACCAGATGATGAGTAGGATCAGCACGGCCACTGCGACGATCACCATGGTCTTGCCGCCGCCGCCCTTGGCGGGCTCGGACGGGGCGACGCGGGGGATGCCGGTATAGGGCTGGGCGGCTTCGGCCTCCATCGCCTGCACCGGTGTGTCGGGGCCGCCTTCGGTATAGGTGCCGATATGGGTCAGCGCGGGGATCGGAGCCAGTTGCAGCGACTGCCCGGCGAAGACGCGGGAGTAGACGATCATTACCCAACCGTCGAGCGCGGCAAGCTTGCTGCGGTCCGTCTCAATCTGGTCGGGGTTCACGCCATTGCCGTCGCGCAGATAGCCCGCAAGCCCCAGTTGATCGAGGTCAGCCACCCGGAAGACCTCCGTATAGGCCGCGTCGATCCGATCGACCCCGAGGGCCGCGGCCTGTGCGGTCTCATCATCGCGCATCGCCCGCGCCTCGGCATCCGAGAGCGAGAGGGCATAGACGCGGACCTTGCCAGCTTCTTGGGGGGCGACTTCTGTATGGGGCATGACGGCTTCCTTTGACTGTTCTCAGGAAAACGCCGCTTGGCCCGTCGGGGTTCCGGTCAGGCCGCGCCGGGTTGGGCGGCGATGTGATTGCGCGCGAGCAGGTCCATCGCGGCCATGCGCACGGCGACGCCCATCTCGACCTGATCTTGAATGACCGAACGGTTGATGTCGTCGGCCAAGGTGCCGTCAATCTCCACCCCGCGGTTCATCGGGCCGGGGTGCATGACGATGGCGTCGGGGCTGGCATGGGCCAGCTTTTCGGCGTCGAGCCCGTAGCGGTGGTAATACTCGCGCTCCGACGGGATAAAGCCGCCATCCATCCGCTCTTTCTGAAGTCGCAGCATCATCACCACGTCGACACCTTCGAGGCCCTTTTTCATGTCGTCGAAGACCTCGACCCCAAACTGGTCGATCTGGCTGGGCATTAGGGTCGGCGGGCCGACAAGGCGGATGCGGTTTTCCATCTTGCCCAAAAGCAGGATGTTCGACCGTGCCACGCGGCTGTGAGCGATGTCACCGCAGATCGCGATGCTGAGCCGGTGCAGCCGCCCCTTGGCGCGGCGGATCGTCAGTGCGTCCAAGAGCGCCTGCGTGGGGTGCTCGTGCCGCCCGTCGCCCGCGTTCAGCACGGCGCAGTTCACCTTTTGGGCCAGCAGGTCCACCGCGCCCGATTGCGGGTGGCGCACGACCAGCAGATCGGGGTGCATGGCATTCAGCGTCATCGCCGTGTCGATCAGCGTCTCACCCTTTTTGATCGAACTGGCCTGCATCGCCATATTCATCACATCCGCGCCAAGGCGTTTGCCCGCGATCTCGAAACTCGCCTGCGTGCGGGTGGAGTTCTCAAAGAACATGTTGATCTGGGTCAGCCCGCGCAGCGCGTCGGAATGTTTGTTCGGCTGGCGGTTCCGGTCGGCATAGGTGTCGGCCAAGTCCAGAAGGGTGGTAATGTCGGATTGCGAGAGCTGCTCGATGCCAAGCAGGTGGCGATGGGCGAATGACATGGTGGCGATCCCTTCTGCTGTTGCCGCCTTATAGGCGCGGGGGGCTTGGCGCGTAAAGCGCGGCGATAGGGCATTTCGCCCCCCGTCCTCAGGGCGTAAGCTGCGGGTCATGGAATCATTCGATTATCATCAGGCGGCAGAGATGCTGGCGTGGCAGGTCGAGCTTGGCGCGACCGAGGCGATCTGCGACGCGCCGGTCAACCGCTATGAAGTGCCCGCAAGCCCGCCCAAGGCCAGCGCCAAGCTGGCCAAAGGGCCGCAGCCCCTGCAAGCCTCTGAGCAACCCGACCCGGTGGCACTGGCCCGCCGCGCCGCGCAGTCCGCGCAGACATTGGAAGAGCTGCGCGCCGCGATCCAAGGGTTCGAGCATTGCGAGCTGCACAAGGGCGCGCGCAATCTGGTTTTCGCCGATGGGGTGCCCGGCGCGCCATTGATGATCTTGGGCGAATCCCCCGACCGGGACGAAGACCGCGCGGGCAAGCCCTTCGTGGGGCGGGCGGGTCAGATGCTCGATCGGATGCTGGCGGCGATCGACATGGGGCGGGACCGCAATGTCTATCTGTCGAACATCTTGCCGTGGCGCACGCCGCAGGGGCGCGACCCGAAGCCAGATGAGATCGCGATGATGCGCCCCTTTGTGCAGCGTCATATCGAATTGGCCAAGCCCAAGGTGCTGGTGCTCTTTGGCAATTGGTCTTGCCAATCGCTTTTGGAGAAACGCAGCATCATGCGCCTGCGCGGCAATTGGACCAAGGCCGCTGATCTTTCTTGCATGCCGATGGTGCATCCCGGCTACCTGCTGCGCAATCCCGAGGCCAAGCGCGAGGCTTGGGCCGATCTGCTCAGCGTTCAGGCAAAGCTGCGCGATGGTTGATGCGCTGACCCTTCTGGCCTTCGTGCCCGCCGCCTTGGCGCTGAACCTCACGCCGGGGGCGGATATGATGTTCTGCCTTGGGCAGGGGCTGCGCTCGGGCCCGCGGGCTGCATTGGCGGCGAGCGCGGGGATTTCGGCGGGCGTGCTGGTGCATGTGGCTTTGGCCGGGTTGGGGCTGGGCGCGGTCGTCGCGGCGCTGCCTTGGGCGCTGGACATGATCCGCTGGCTCGGCGTGGCCTATCTGCTCTGGCTTGCGGTGCAAACGCTGCGGCAGGCTGGAAAGCCGCGCGATACGACGCCCGGCATGGGCGGTTGGCGCGCTTTCAACACCGGTTTCGCCGTCAATCTGACAAACCCCAAGGTGATTCTTTTCGTGCTGGCCTTCTTGCCGCAATTCGTGGTGCCCGAGGCCGGGCCGGTCTTGGCGCAGTTCCTGACCTTTGGTGCGGTGCTGGCACTGGGCGGTTTCGTCATCAACGGCGCGGTGGGGGTCTTTGCCGCCGGGATCGGGCGACGACTGGCCGGGGGCGGACGGCTGCTGGGCTGGATCAGCAGTGGTATTTTCGTGGCTTTGGCCGCGCGTTTGGCAATGATGGAGAGGACATGAGCAGGATCGACGACAGCCGGGCGTTCATCCCCGTAAGAATTGCCGTGCTCACCGTCTCGGACAGCCGCAGCTTGGCCGAGGACCGTTCGGGCGATGTGCTGGTCGCGCGGATCGAAGCGGCGGGCCATGTGCTGGCCGCGCGCGAGATCGTGACCGACGACCGCCCCGCCATCGCGGCGCAACTCCGCGACTGGTGCGCGGACCCTGAGATTGACGTGGTAATCAGCACCGGCGGCACTGGCCTCACGGGGCGCGACGTGACGGTCGAGGCGCACCGCGATGTCTATGAGAAAGAGATTGACGCCTTCGGCACGGTCTTCACCATGATCTCAATGGAGAAGATCGGCACCAGCGCGGTGCAAAGCCGTGCGACGGGCGGCGTGGCGCAGGGGACATATCTATTTGCGCTGCCGGGCAGTCCGGGTGCCTGTAAAGATGCGTGGGACGGCATCCTGCTGAAACAGTTAGATTACCGCCACATGCCCTGCAACTTCGTTGAGATCATGCCGCGGCTGGACGAGCATCAGCGCCGCAAGTAGCGCGCGGGTTTAGCTTGAGGTGCAGCCCGTGACCTCGACCGCGTGGTTCTTGCCGATCACCGTGATCCGAATGGCGGAACGATCCAGCGCCAGAGCGGTGCCGTTCTCGGCGATCATCTCGCCGCTGGCGACAAGCATATTTCCCGACCGCTGGCTTACGGTCTCGCTCATCCACATGTTGGGATTGCCGGGTTCGATCACCACGGTCTCCTTACCCCCGGCAGAGGGCAGGGCCAGCCGGGTTTCGATCTCCAGCCCCCGCGCGGTGGGGCGCAGACTACAATGGGCGCTTTTTAATCCGGCCTCGGCCCCGGAATAGGGCCGCGCGGCAAAGGCGGCGGCGATGGCCGGGGTGGGCTTGCTGTCGCGGGTGTCGAGCAGGGCGCGCAGGTGGATGGTCTGCGGCAGGCAGATGTCGCTGCAGACGCCAAGGTCGATGCTGGTGTCTAATGTCACCGGCGCACCGGGGCTGCGCGGGGTGATGGTCAGCGGCAGGATCACCTCGCGGGCATAGCCGATGGAGTTCACCCCGCCTTGGTCAAAGACCTTGGGCGCGGGCCATGTGATCTGCACATCGCGCAGGTTGTCCGAGCCGGACCAGTCAAACTCCGGCGGGATGCCTGCGTCACCGGGGCTGCGCCAATAGGTCTTCCAGCCCGGTGCCATGCGCAGCCGGATCGCCGCCACCCGCCGCCCGTCAGACTGTTGCCAACCAGTGAGCAGATCGCCCCGCAAGGGCGTGCCGACAGCATCCTGCGCCGTGGCGGGCAGGGCGAAGGCGAGACAGGAGAGAAGGGCGGAAAAGAAGCGCGATATGGTCATGCGGACTTGATGCGGTATCCTTTCGCGCCTGCCAAGTCACATTTGCATCATCCATGTTTCGCCGATGCGGCGGACGGTGGGGCGCCTCTCTTGTTTTGTGGGGCGCAAGCGGCCATGTTCAAAGAAAGGTTACCTTCAGGAGGTGGGCGTTGACGGGGCAGACGATGGAACTGACGGGCAAGCTGCTGGTCGCGATGCCGGGCATGGGCGATCCGCGTTTCGCGCATTCGGTGATCTATCTTTCCGCGCATTCCGAACAGGGGGCGATGGGGTTGATCGTCAACAAACCCGCCCCGGAACTGCGCCTGTCGGATGTGCTGGATCAACTGGTCGAAGACACACCGCCGCAGGCCAAATCGCTGGCCGTTCATTTCGGCGGGCCGGTCGAGACGGGGCGCGGCTTTGTGTTGCATTCCGACGAATACCGCTCGGCCATTGAGACGCTGCGCGTGGGCGATGGCATCGCCCTGACCACCACCCGTGACATCCTCGAAGACATCGCCACCGGCAAGGGCCCGGCGCAGGCGCAGTTGATGCTGGGCTATGCGGGCTGGGGGCCGGGGCAGTTGGAGGGTGAGATCGCCCAGAACGGATGGCTGACTTGCGAAGCCTCGCCCGAGGTGATTTTCGACTTGCCGGATCCCGAGAAATGGGGCGCGGCGCTCAAGACGCTGGGGATCGACCCCTTGGGGCTGTCGGCCTCAGCCGGGCACGCCTAACGCGGTGCTGCGGCGCGGGCCAATCGGTCGTTGATCGCGCGGCCCAGCCCGTGATCGGGGATCGGTGCCACGGCGATGGTCTGACCGGTGGCGTCCAACTGGTGCAGGTGGTCGAACAGTTTCGCCGCCGCCTCGGTTAGATCGCCGGAGGGGGAGAGGTTGAGGTCGCAGATCATCTCGCCAAACCCAAGCAGCACTTCACCCGGCCCCGCCGTTCGCGCATTCAGCCGCACCGCCGCGCCGGGAGCGTAATGCGAGGCGAGCTGCCCCGGCGCGATGATCTCGGCCCCATTGACAACCTCCAGCCCTTGGCCAAGCGCGGCCTCAATCGCCTCGCTCGGCAGGCCGCCTGCGCGCAGCAGGGCAGGGCGGGGGCTGGTCAGGCCGATGATCGTGCTTTCCAATCCAACGGGGCAGGCACCGTCGTCCAGCACCGCCGCGATCTTACCGTCGAGGCCCGCCCGCACATGATCCGCCGTGGTCGCGCTGATTTTGCCCGAGGGGTTGGCCGAGGGCGCGGCGACGGGCCCACCGAGCGTCTGTAAGACTTGCCGCATGGCGGGATGGGCGGGCACCCGCACCGCAAGGCTCGGCAGCCCCGCCGTGACCAGCGACGACAGCCCGCTGTCGGCCTTCAGCGGCAGGACCAGCGTGAGCGCGCCGGGCCAGAAGGCCTGCGCCAGACGGTCGGCCTCCTCGGTCCAGTCGACATAGCGTTTGGCGGTGTCGATATCCGGCAGATGCACGATCAGCGGGTTGAAACTGGGCCGCCCCTTGGCAGCATAGATGCCCGCGACAGCCTCACCGTTGCGGGCATCCGCGCCGAGGCCGTAGACCGTCTCGGTCGGCAGGGCGACCAGCGCGCCGTCTTGCAGCAGGCGTGCCGCGCGGGCGATGCCTTGGGGCGTGGCGGTCAGGGTCTCGGTCGGCTGGGTCATCGGGTGTTTCGGCCTGTCGGATCATGCAGCATCCCGTGACGCCGCGTTTGGGTTGCGGGGGGCGGCCGGGCATTTCATGCTGGCGGCAACATAAACCAGCCTTTATCAGGGCCATGTCAGGCTTGCCAGAACAAGCGCGCCTTTCAGGAGGATATGATATGCCGTACCGCGCCGCCGTGGATGACTACCGTTTTCTGATCGAGGACGTGTTGGATTTCGCAACGCTTCGCAGCACCGACCGTTTCGCTGAGGCCAGTGAAGACGTCACCGGCGCGATCCTGTCAGAGGCCGGACGGCTTTGCGATGACGTGTTGGCGCCGCTGCAACGGGGCGGGGATTTGCACCCTGCCAAGCTGGAAAACGGCGTCGTGCGCACTTCTCCCGGATTTGCCGAAGGTTTCGCCGCGATTGCCGAGGGCGGCTGGATCGGCATGTCGGCGGACCCGGAGTTTGGCGGCATGGGCTTGCCGATGACCCTGACCAGCGCGGTCAACGAGATGATGAGCGGCGCTTGCCTGTCGCTGCAACTCGCCCCCCTGATGAGCCAAGGGCAGATCGAAGCATTGGAGCACCACGCGAGCGACGCGATCAAGGAATTGTACCTGCCCAAGCTGATCTCGGGCGAATGGACCGGCACGATGAACCTGACCGAGCCGCAGGCAGGGTCGGACGTGGGCGCGCTGAGCAGCCGGGCCGAAGACAATGGCGACGGGACCTATGCCGTCTCTGGTCAGAAGATCTACATCTCTTGGGGTGACAATGATTTCGCAGGCAATGTCTGCCATCTGGTTCTTGCGCGCCTGCCGGGGGCACCGGCGGGGACCAAGGGG
The DNA here is from genome assembly GCF_043556995.1 of Sulfitobacter sp. 1A15106. Classification (NCBI taxonomy): domain Bacteria; kingdom Pseudomonadati; phylum Pseudomonadota; class Alphaproteobacteria; order Rhodobacterales; family Roseobacteraceae; genus Sulfitobacter; species Sulfitobacter sp. 1A15106. The sequence continues at coordinate 148,878 of NZ_JBIFFM010000009.1, forward strand.
ATCAGCCTTTTTCTCGTGCCGAAGTTCATCCCCGATGAGAATGGTGCGCCGGGCCAGCGCAATGGCGTGAATGTGGTCAGCCTTGAGCATAAAATGGGCCTGCACGGCTCGCCCACCGCGGTGATGCAATATGACAAGGCCACCGGCTGGCTGGTGGGCCGCGAGGGCGGCGGCATGGCGGCGATGTTCACCATGATGAACAACGCACGGCTTGGTGTCGGCGAACAGGGCATCGGCGCGGCCGAAGGGGCCTATCAACTGGCGCTGGACTATGCGTTGGAGCGCAAGCAGGGCCGTTCCCCCGTCGAAGGCGGCACCGGTACCATCGTGGATCACGCCGACGTGCGCCGGATGCTCTTGAGCATGAAGGCCGATATCTTTGCCTCCCGCGCGATTGCGCTGAGCTGTGCCTATGCCAGCGATATGGCGCGCGCCGGGCAGGGGGATGAATGGGGCGCGCGGGCCGCGTTCCTCACCCCGATCACCAAGGCATTCGGCACCGACGTGGGCATCAGCGTTGCTGAAATGGGCGTGCAGGTGCATGGCGGCATGGGCTTTATCGAAGAAACCGGCGCGGCGCAGTTCAGCCGCGATGTGCGCGTGACCGCGATCTACGAGGGCACCAACGGCATTCAGGCGATGGACCTTGTGGGCCGCAAGATGATGGACGGCGGCGAGGCGGCGAACCGGCTCTTGGATGAGATCGAAGCCCATGCCGAATCCGCACGCGGCCCTTTCCCGCGCATGGCCGATGCGGTCTGGCAGGCCAGCGAGACCCTGCGCGAGGCGACCGAGTGGATGACCGCGCAGAAGGACATGAACGCCCGTTTCGCCGGTGCCGTCCCCTACCTGCGCGCCTTCGCCCGCGTGATGGGCGGGCATCTGCATCTGCAAGCCGCCATGGCCGAGAAGGCCGCCGGCGCAGGCGATGCGCGGGCCAAGCTGGCGCGGTTCTATATCCAACGTCTCTTGCCCGAGCATCAGGGCCTGCTGGCCCATGCACAGGCCGGGGCAGAAGACCTCTATGCGCTTGATGTTGAAGAACTGAAAAGCAGATGACAGAGCAGGCCACCCTCTCCACCGCTTCGCCGAAACCGCCCAAGGGGCTGCGCTATCCTTGGGAGGTGCCGCCCGCCGAGGGGGAGGCGATTGAGGTGGCGCCGGGGGTGCTTTGGTTCCGCCTGCCGCTGCCGATGAAACTGGATCATGTCAACGTTTATGCATTGGACGAGGGCGATAGCTGGACGGTGATCGACACGGGCTTTGCCTCGCGCCGGGCCAGGGAGATTTGGCGCGGGCTGATGGCAGGGCCGCTCGGCGGCAAGCCGATCTCGCGCGTGGTCGTCACCCACCACCACCCCGATCACGTCGGCCTTGCCGGATGGTTGCAGACCGAATTTGGGGCGGAACTGGTCACCACACGCACCGCGTGGTTGACCGCGCGGATGCTGACGCTGGATGTCCAAGAGGTGCCGGTCGCCGAAGCCCTTGCGTTCTACCGCAAAGCGGGGATGGCCGCGGCGCTCTATGACAAACGCGCCAGCGAGCGGCCTTTCAATTTCGCCGATGTGGTGGCCCCGCTGCCGCTGGGGTTCACGCGGATCCGGCAGGGCGATTTGATCCGCATGGGCGGGCGCGATTGGGAGGTGCATATCGGCAATGGCCACGCCCCCGAACACGCGACCTTTTGGAGCCGCGATGACAATCTGGTGATCGCGGGGGATCAGATCCTGCCCTCCATCAGCCCCAACATCGGCGTCTACCCGACCGAGCCGATGGCCGATCCCATCGGCGAGTGGTTGGAGGCTTGCGAGCGTTTTCTGCCCTTGGCGCGGGAGGATCATCTGGTGCTTGGCGGCCACAAACTGCCCTTCACCGGCCTGCCGACGCGGCTGAAGCAGTTGATCGAAAACCATCACAGCGCCCTGCGCAGGCTTCTGGCCCATATCGACACGCCGAAATCGGCCTCGGAATGTTTCGCGCCGCTGTTCAAACGCAATATCGGTGAGGCGGAATATGGCCTCGCGCTGGTTGAAGCCGTCGCCCATCTGAGCCACCTTTACCAAGCCGGAGAGGCCACGCGCAGCTTGCGCGCGGCGGATGGCGCATGGGTGTATCAGCGTAAGGGGTGAGCGATGGGCGATGAGGTGAAAACGGCAGCCGAGGCCTATGAGGCTGCGGCATTACCGCGCATGCATGAGGTGCACACCGGCGCGGATCAGCCCAAGTCTGGCGACCAACCCCTGCCCAAATCCGTCACCGACAAGCCGGTGAAGCAGAAATCCCCCGCCCAATGGGCCTATGAGCGGGTGGTGCTTTATCTCAAGAATTTCGAGGAAAAGCTCGACAACGACCACGAGGCGGCCATCGGCTTTGCCGGGGGCGACGCCGGGGTGCTGCGGATCGAAGGCATGGGGTATTTCGACCCCGATATCATCACCTTTTACGGCGTCGATCCAGCAGGGGCGCGTGCGCAACTGGTGCAGCATGTGGGGCAGTTGAACGTGATGCTGCGGGCCTTGCCGAAAAAGGTGCCGGATGCCGCCCCGCAACGGATCGGCTTTCGGCTGGTCGCCGATCTGGAAGACGGCGAAGTCTGAGAGACTCTATAGCGTGCGGGGAAGCGTAGGATTCCCCTATAGCGCGTAATGCGGCGCAAAGCTAGTATGGTTTTCTGCGCATCAATCCCTCGTGACAGGGTGATGCGAATAGGTTAATCAGCGCCAACAAATTGTCTTAGGGAGACGAAAATGGCTGAACATGAACACGGCAGCATGAATTACGAAGAGCAGCAAAAGACCTTTGACGGATTCATGTCCTTCGTGACACGCGGCACCGTCGTCATCCTCGTGATTCTTGTTCTGCTGGCGATCTTTGCCGGTTGATCACGTCCTATCCCTAGGCGCGAGGGTCGTCCTTTGAGAGCACTCTTGGCGTCGATTGCGCTTGTTGGCGTTCTGGCTGGCTGTTCGGTGGATCAAAGCCCCGATAGCCCGCCCGACGTCGTGGCGCGTGCGGCCTATCGCGCGCCTGAGCCGCCGTCCCTCACATTGTTGACCATGGTGAACAACCGCACCGGCAGCGGCGGCCATAGCGCGCTGATGGTGAACGGCTCGCAGCGGGTGATCTTTGACCCCGCGGGATCCTTTCGGGACGCGCGGATGGCCGAGCGGGGCGATGTGCTCTACGGGGTGACGCCCGCTTGGTTGCAGGCCTATAAATCCGCTCATGCGCGCAGCACCTTTCATGTGGTCAGTCAGGAAATCCCCGTCAGCCCCGAGGTGGCCGAACGCGCGCTCGAACTGGTGACCGCCAATGGCGCGGTGCCCGGTGCCTTTTGCGCCAATGCCACCAGCGGCATTCTCAGCCAGTTGCCGGGGTTTCAAAGCGTCGGGTCGACCTTCTATCCCGTCAAGCTGCAAGAGCGGTTCGAGGCCCTGCCGGGTGTCACCACGACGAAATATTACGAAGACGATGAGGGCGATGTGATCGACGCCCTGCGCGCGGCGCAACTGGCCCATCAGTAGCGCCCGCGCTTACCCCACAAGATAGAGCATCCCATAAAGCGCCGCGGCCCCCGACAGGATCGCGGCGAGGACGTTCTTGGTCACCAGCCCCATGCCCAATGTCACCGCCGCCGCGGTAACGCGCGGCAGATCGAATTGCCCCCCGGTGGCCGAGGGCCAGATCACCTGCGGAGCCACCAGCGCGGGCAGAATCGCCACGGCAGTATAGCGCAGATGCCGCAGAAGCCACGCGGGCATCTGTTTGTTGCCGACCAATCCGGTAAAGACAAAGCGCAGGAAAAAGCTGCCCAGCCCGAGGCCGATGATCACGACCCAAAGTGCGGTTCTATCGATCATCATGCCGTGCTCCCCGGTTTGCGCCGTTCCATCCATGCCTCGACCTGCGCACCGGTGATCATGCCCGCAAGCCCCGCGATGATCAGCCCAAGCGCATAGGGCACCTCGACGGCGAAAAGGCTGACGACCACCGCAACCAGCGCCGCCGCCACATGGGCCAGCGTTCGGAACATCGGTGCGATCATGGCGAGGAAGGTGATCGGAATGGCAAAATCCAAGGCCCAGCTGTCAGGCACGCTGGAGCCGACCATCGCCCCGATCAGCGTGAAGATATACCAAAGCGGCACCACCGGCGTCACGGTCCCAAAGAAATAGGCCATGCGCTGCGGCACGGTCATCTCAGGGTCGCGCTCATATTGCGTCATCGCCGCCACATAGGATTGATCGACCGTCATATAGGCCGCCAACGCCCGCTGCCACAGCGGCGCGCCGCCAATCCACGGGGTGAGAGAGGCCGAATACATCGCCATGCGCAGGTTCACCGCCAGTGCAGAGGCGAGGATGATCGCCGTGGGCACGTCTTCTTGCAGCAGTTGCAGCGCCGTGAACTGCGCGGCCCCGGCGATCACCACGATCGAAAATGTCAGCGTTTCGAACACGTTCAACCCGGCCTCGGTGGCCAATAGGCCAAAGAGCGAGGCGAAGGGGATGATCACCAGCACAAAGGGCAGCGCGTCGACGATCCCTTTGCGATAGGCGGATTTGGTGGTGGTGATGGCCATGGCGAACTCTTAAATATAATGTCAAAGGCTTAGACCTAACCGCAGGGGGATACAATTGGCCCGAGACAATGAACTTAGCAATTATCTGATCACCCCGGATCCGACTGCTGTTCGGCTGACGCGCAGCGTCTCTGGCGTGGATCACACCGGGGCCGAAGTGGCGATCAATGTGGTCGAAGAGCGCCCCCTGACGATATTCCTCAACCGGCAAGAGATCGTGACCGCCATGACCATTGGCGACTATCCGGCCTATCTGGCGCTTGGGTTCCTGCGCAATCAGGGGATGCTGCGACCGGACGAAGAGATCACTGGCGTCGACTATGACGAAGAGCTTGAGACCGTCGTTGTTCGCACCAAACGGGCCACCGATTACGAAGATAAGATGCAGCGCAAGACCCGTACCAGCGGTTGCGCCGTGGGCACGGTCTTTGGCGATATGATGGAGGGGCTGGCGGAGGTGAGCTTGCCCGAGACCCCGGTACGCACATCCGACCTCTATGCGCTGGCGGCCAAGATCAACCGCACGCCGAGCCTCTATCTGGAGGCCGGGGCGATCCACGGCACGGTGCTCTGCCAAGGCGACCGGCCTTTGGTCTATATGGAGGATGTGGGCCGTCACAACGCGGTCGACAAGATCGCGGGTTGGATGCTCTCCGAAGGGGTCGGGGTCGAGGATAAGGTGCTTTATACCACCGGGCGGCTGACCTCTGAGATGGTGATCAAGACGGCGATGATGGGCATTCCGGTGTTGGCGTCCCGCTCGGGCTTTACCGCTTGGGGGGTGGAGATTGCGCAACAGGTGAACCTGACCCTGATCGGGCGGATGCGCGGGCAGCGCTTTACCTGTCTGGCCGGGGAGGGGCGGCTGATCCGCGATGCGGATCCGGCCAGCGTGGCGGATGAGCCGCGCAAAAGCGGGCGCAAGGGCGCGAAGGATTGACCACATGAAACAACCACTTGGCGTCATTCTGGCGGGCGGGCAGGCGACCCGTATGGGCGGCGGCGACAAGGGGCTGCTGCCGCTGGGGCAGGGCACGCTTCTGTCCTCGGTGATCGACCGGCTGGAGCCGCAGGTTGCGGGGCTGGCGCTTAATGCCAATGGCGATCCGGCGCGGTTTGCCGACCTCGGCCTGCCGGTGCTGGCCGACAGTATCGAAGGCTTCGCCGGGCCGCTGGCGGGGGTGCTTGCTGGGCTCGACTGGGCCGCCGAACAGGGGGCCGAGAGCATCGTGACGGCTGCCGCCGACACGCCTTTCTTCCCTTGCGATCTGGTGCCGCGTCTGCTGCTGGCTGCCGATGGCATGGCCCATCCGCTCGCCCTCGCCGCCACGCCGGACGCGAAACGCGGCACCGCGCGGCATCCGACCTTTGGCCTCTGGCCCGTGGCGCTGCGCGACGATCTGCGCAGCGCTTTGGCCGGCGGGCTGCGCAAGGTGGTGCTCTGGACGGACCGCCACGACGGGCGCGAAGCACTCTTCCCCGATGAGGCGGCATTCTTCAACGTGAACACGCCCGAAGATCTGGCGAAAGCAGAGGCGATGGTATGAAGGTTTACGGCGTTGTCGGTTGGAAAAACGCAGGCAAGACCGGGCTGATGGAGCGGCTGGTGGCCGAGATCACGGGCCGCGGCTTCACCGTCTCAACCGTCAAGCACGCGCATCACACGTTTGACGTGGACCACCCCGGCAAAGACAGCCACCGCCACCGCATCGCCGGCGCGCGGGAGGTGCTCTTGGCCTCGGGTGCGCGTTTCGCCCTGATGCATGAGCTGCGCGGGGCCGATGAGCCGCCGCTGCAGGCGCATCTGGCGCGGCTCTCGCCCGTCGATCTGGTGCTGATCGAAGGCTACAAACGCGACGGCCATCCGAAGGTCGAAGCCCATCGGGCCGAGACCGGAAACCCATTGATCGCGCCGGATGATCCGACGGTGCGGGCACTGGCCAGCGATGTGCCGCTTGAGGCGGATCGGCCCGTTTTCGATCTGAACGACACCGCCGCCCTTGCCGATTTCATTCTGCGCGACGTGGGGCTGATCGCCACCCCGGCGGCCGCCGCCACGCCCGCGCCGCCGCCCTTGCGCAATGACTGTTTCGCCTTGCCGCCCGGCGTGCATTGGACCCCGGTGAATGAGGCGCTGGACCTGCTGCGCGCGCGGCTTCACGCGGTGACAGAGGCCGAGACACGGCCCGCCGCCGATGCCGGGGGGCGCATCTTGGCCGAAGATGTTTCTGCCATCCGCGCCAACCCGCCGCTGCCCAATACGGCGGTCGATGGCTATGGCTTTGCCGGGGGGCGGAGCGAGGGGCTGCATGAGATGCCGCTGGTGCCGGGCCGCGCGGCGGCGGGCGGCCGCCCCGGTGCGGTGCCTGCGGGGCAAGCGATCCGCGTGTTGACCGGCGCGGCACTGCCCGAAGGCGTCGATACCGTCATTTTGCAAGAGGATGTGACCGCTGAGGAGGGCGTGCTGCGCTTTCACGGGCCGGTCAAACAGGGGGGCAACACCCGCAAGGCCGGGGAGGATGTGCAGACGGGGGACGTGATCCTCGCCGCGGGCACGCGCATCGGTCCGGCGGAACTGGCGCTTCTGGCCGCCGCCGGTGTGGCGGAGGTGTCTTTGCGCAAAAGGCTCAAGGTCGGCGTGATCTCAACCGGGGATGAATTGGTCGAAATGGGCGATACGGCCCGCGACGGGCAGATTTACGACGCCAACCGCCCGATGCTGCTGCAACTTGCCGCCGATTTTGGCCATGAGGCGGTCGATCTGGGCCGCGTGGCCGACGACCGCGCCGCGCTGCGCGCGCGACTGGATGCGGCGGCAGGGCAAGTCGATGTGATCCTCACCAGTGGCGGCGCATCGGCGGGGGACGAAGACCACGTCTCGGCCCTGTTGAGCGAAGCGGGGGCGATGCAGCTTTGGCGGATCGCGGTGAAGCCGGGGCGGCCCTTGGCGCTTGGGATGTGGCAGGGGGTGCCGGTCTTTGGCCTGCCGGGCAATCCGGTGGCGGCGATGGTCTGTTCGCTGATCTTCGCCCGGCCCGCCATGGCGCTTTTGGCCGGGGGCGGCTGGCAGGAGCCGCAGGGTTTCGATGTGCCTGCCGCCTTCGAGAAGCGCAAAAAGGCCGGGCGGCGGGAGTACCTGCGCGCGCGGATGCGCGATGGCCAGGCCGAGGTCTTTGCCTCCGAAGGGTCGGGGCGCATCAGCGGGCTCAGCTGGGCCGAAGGGCTGGTCGAATTGGACGAGGCCGCCCGCGACATCATGCCGGGCGATACCGTCCGTTTCATCCCCTACGGCAGTTTTACCGGCTAGGCCCGCGCGTCAATCGAAGGTGCCCGCGCAGCGGCCCAACAGCATGAAGGCGCGGGCGGTGCGGGTGTCGGCCAGCATCGAGATTTCCTCATCCGTGGCCTGTTTCTCGAACTCGGCAAAGGTCCGGTCAAAGCGGCGCAGGAAGTGATGCGCGGCGTCGCGGAAGATCGGGTCTTGCCGCATCCGCGCATTGGCCAGCGCCAGCGAGGAGCGATCCCGAATGCCGCCCAAAGGCGCGATGGTCCGGCCCCGCGCGCCGCTGGCGAATTGCCGCCAGACTTCGGGGCGGGCGCGGTCGGGGCGCAGGTCGTCCATATAGATGCCGTCTTGGCTGAGCAGGGTCAGCACATCCTGCGCGGCTTGCACAAGCTGCGCGGCGGACCGGTCTTTCAATGCGCGGCGCAGGGCGTCGAAACCGGCCTGATCCTCCGCCGTTTCGGGGAAGTTGAGGGCGCGGGTGAAATCCTCGGCAGAGAGCGGCTGCGCGCTGTCGCCCGCCTGCGTGCCAAGGGCCAGCGTCGGCTGGTCTTCGGCGGCGGGCGGTGTGGGCGCGGGGGCCGGATCGACGGGGCGCGATGGCGCATCGCGGCCCTGAAGCCCGGCCAGTGCGATTTCGGTCTTGCGGAGGCTGGCGGCGAGTTCATCAAGCTTGCGTGCAATGCTGCCCTCGCCCGCCGGTTTGTTGCCCTGCTGTTGCGAGATATAGGAATGCCGGATTGCGTCAATCGCGGCTTGCAGGCGTTGGCTCTCCTCACGCATGACCCGCCCGGCGCGGGCGGCAGTGGCCCCAACCCAGATCATCGCCACGGGCATGATCACCACCAGCAGGATCAACAGCCCGCGCAGCCCGCTGTCGGGCGTGCCCTCGGGCACCTCGGCGGCGATGAAGGTGAAATAGATCGCCGTGCCAAGCAGCCAGAGCGCCGAAAGCGCGCCTGCGATGACCTCGATCTCGGTGATGCTATTGGCCTTGGGCCGGTCGTAGATGCCCATCGGCGTGGGCCGTGCCGCGCCGGTCCCGCCGCGCGGAGCGCGGGGGGCTTGCTCAGGGGATGCGGAAGCGTCGGGCTCTGCCATGTCAGCTTTCCCGTTCAAGCGTAGACGATCTTGAGAACCTCATAGGATTTCTGCCCGCCGGGGGCGCGCACCTCGACGGAATCACCCTCGTCCTTGCCGATCAGCGCCCGCGCGATGGGGGATTTGATGTTCAAAAGACCCTTTTCGATATTGGCCTCATATTCGCCAACGATCTGATAGGTTTTCTCTTCGTCCGTGTCCTCATCGACCAGCGTCACCGTGGCACCGAATTTGATCGAGCCCGACAGTTTCTTGGGGTCGATCACATCGGCGAGCGAGATCACGCCCTCAAGCTCTTTGATGCGGCCTTCGATGAAAGACTGCTTTTCCTTGGCCGAGTGATATTCGGCGTTTTCCGACAGGTCACCATGTTCGCGCGCCTCGGCGATGGCCTTAATGATGGCGGGGCGTTCAACCGTTTTAAGCTGCTTGAGTTCGACTTCGAGCGCGGTGTGACCGTCGCGGGTCATCGGGATTTTTTCCATGGCGGTGTGCCTACATAATGAGGGCCGCACCCGGGTTTTCGCCGGGGGGCGGCCAATTGCGTGTTAACTTGGCAGATACCTGACCCAAACTGCCCGCCAATTGCAAGGGGCTAACGGCGCTGAGATCGGCGGTTGACTGCCGCCGATCCGGTCCCGTTTTCGCCGTGCGGGCCGCAGCGCTTGGGTGGTGAAACCGGGCGCGGCAGCACTACCTCAAGGGGGAAGAGCCGGCGATCCGCAAGGTCGCGCGTCATGTTATGTCGTGGAGCCCACGTTTTGCGCAATAAACGCAGGGTCGCGATTGCATTGCGCGCGGCGGTGGTTTAGCCAAATCCAAACCGAATTTGCCGTGAGGGAGCACCAAAATGGCCGAGATTGAACGCGAAGCGATGGAATATGACGTTGTGATCGTCGGCGCCGGGCCTGCTGGCCTGTCGGCTGCGATCCGGCTCAAGCAGTTGGACGCCGATTGCAATGTTGTGGTGCTGGAAAAGGGCTCGGAAGTCGGCGCGCATATCCTGTCGGGCGCGGTGCTTGACCCCTGCGGGCTGGACGCGCTGATCCCCGATTGGAAGGAAAAAGGCGCGCCGCTGAACGTGCCGGTGAAGGAAGACAACTTTTACCTGCTGGGCGAGGCGGGCAAGCTGCGCATCCCCGAGTTTCCGATGCCCCCGCTGATGAAGAACCACGGCAACTACATCGTGTCGATGGGCAATGTCTGCCGTTGGATGGCCGAACAGGCCGAGGAACTGGGCGTCGAAGTCTTCCCCGGCATGGCCTGTTCTGAGCTGGTCTTTGGCGAGAATGGCGAAGTCAAAGGCGTCGTCGCCGGTGAGATGGGCAAGAACGCCGATGGCACCCCTGGCCCCAGCTATGAGCCGGGGATGGAGCTTCACGGGAAATATGTCTTCCTCTCCGAAGGCGTGCGCGGCAGCCTGAGCAAGCAGGTGATCGCGAGATACGGTCTGGACGAAGGCAAGGAGCCGCAGAAATACGGTCTTGGCATGAAAGAGATCTGGGAGATCGACCCCGCCAAGCACCGCGAGGGCACCGTCACCCACACGATGGGCTGGCCGCTGAACAGCAATGCGGGCGGCGGGTCGTTCATCTACCACCTTGAGAACAATCAGGTATACGTCGGCTTCGTCGTCCACCTCGGCTACAAGAACCCGCATGTCTTCCCATACATGGAATTCCAGCGGTTCAAGCATCACCCGATGGTGGCCGAACTGCTCAAGGGCGGCAAACGCGTGGCCTATGGCGCGCGGGCGATCACCGAGGGCGGCTATCAGTCGATGCCCAAGATGGTGGCCCCCGGCGTGGCGCTGCTGGGCTGTTCGGTGGGCATGGTCAACGTGCCGCGCATCAAGGGCAACCACAACGCCATGCTCTCGGGCAAGGCAGCGGCTGAGGCCGCCTATGCCGCGATCCAAGCGGGCCGTGGCGGTGATGAGCTGACCGAATATGAGACCGATGTTCGTGAAGGGCCGATCGCGACGGACCTTAAGAAGGTGCGCAACGTGAAACCGCTGTGGTCGAAATACGGGCTCACCGCGTCGCTGGCGCTTGGTGGCTTTGACATGTGGACCAACACGCTCGGCTTCTCGCTCTTGGGCACGCTGAGCCATGGCAAATCCGACGCCGAGGCGACCGAGCCTGCGGATAAGCACAAGAAGATCGACTACCCCAAACCCGATGGCAAGCTCAGCTTTGACCGTCTGACCAATGTGGCCTTCTCCTTTACCAATCACGAGGAGAGCCAGCCTGCGCATCTCAAGCTGAAAGACCCGAGCATTCCGGTCGAGGTGAACCTGCCGAAATACGCGGGCCCCTCGGCCCGCTATTGCCCGGCGGGGGTTTACGAGTTCGTCGAGGATGACAAAACCGGCGAGACGCGGTTCCAGATCAACTTCCAGAACTGCGTGCATTGCAAGACCTGCGACATCAAGGACCCGACGCAGAACATCGTCTGGACCACTCCGCAGGGCGGCGACGGGCCGAACTACCCGAATATGTGAGCCATCGCCAAAGGCACAGTTAAAGGACCGGCACGCGCAGGCGTGCCGGTCTTTTTCGTCTTTTCGGCGAAATCCTGTCTGCCCCGGGCGACATCACCGCCCCGCCATTGCGCCCCGGCACGAAGATGATAGCCTGCGTGCAAAGCGATATGAGGCGGTTTGCATGTTTCGGAATGTCCTAGGTTTCACCAGCGTTGCGGCGCTTTGCATCGGCCTGTCGGCGCCGCTGATGGCGCAATCGGTCGCAGGCCCCTATCTGGCGGGGCGTCATGCCGCCGTGAACAGCGACTACCCCGAGGCCGCGCGATACTACACCGAAGCGCTGGCGCGGGACCCGAAGAACATCGAACTGATGGAAAGCGCGGTGCTGTCCTATCTCTCGCTCGGGCGGGTGGACAAGGCGCTGCCGCTGGCACGCAATATGATCACCCTCGGCACCAAGAGCCAAGTGGCCGAGATGACCCTCGTGGCCGCTTTGGCGAAAGAGGGCGATTACATGGCCCTGCTTGAACGCGATACTTCGGCCATCGGCCCTTGGGTCGGCGGGCTGGTGCAGGCTTGGGCGCATATGGGGGCGGGAGATGTCACCGCCGCGCTAAAGGCTTTCGACAGCCTGAGCGAAGAGGCCGGGATGCAGGGCTTCGTGATGTATCACAAGGCCCTCGCGCTGGCGAGCGTCGGCGATTTCGAAGGGGCGGAGGCGATCTTTGCCAGTGGTGAGGCAGGGGCCGCAGGCCAGACCCGGCGCGGCGTGATGGCCCATGCCGAGATTCTTGGCCAATTGGGGCGCAGCAAGGATGCGCTGGCCGTGCTATCGGACGGTTTTGGCGCGGATAGCGACCCCGAAATCGCGCGGCTGATCGAAGGTTTGCAGCAGGAAACGCCCGCGCCCTTCAGCCATATGCCCGACGCCCAAGCGGGTATGGCCGAGGTGTTTTTCACCTTCGCCGCCGTGCTGCGCAATGAGGCGGCGGGGGACTACTACGTTCTGCTTTATTCCCGCATCGCCCGCTATCTTCGCCCCGAACATATCGACGCGCTGCTGCTGACGGCGAGCCTGTTGGAAAACCTTGGCGAGCATGATCTGGCGATTGCCGAATATAAATCCCTGCCTGCCGACAGCCCGGCCTATCACGCCGCCGAACTGGGCCGCGCCGATGCGCTGCGCCGCTCGGGCAAGACCGCGCAGGCGATCGAAGTGCTGGAACAACTCGCGCGCAGCCATGGTGATCTGGCCGTGGTGCATTCCACGCTAGGCGATATGCTGCGGGCCGAAGAGGACTATGAGGCGGCCATCGCCTCCTACGACCAAGCGCTCGCGCTGACGCCCGAAACCGCCCGTGCCCGCTGGGTGCTGTTCTACGCCCGCGCCATCGCCAAGGAGCGTAGCGGCGATTGGGAAGGCTCCGAAGCCGATTTCCGCGCCGCGCTTGAGTTGAATCCCGAACAGCCGCAGGTGTTGAACTACCTCGGCTACTCGCTGGTCGAACAGCAGCGCAACTTGGACGAGGCGTTGGACATGATCGAACGCGCCGTCGCGGCCAGCCCCGACAGCGGCTATATCGTCGATTCGCTGGGCTGGGTCTTCTACCGGCTGGACCGCTACGAAGAAGCGGTGGAGCAGATGGAACGCGCGGTCGAGTTGGAGCCGGTCGATCCGGTGGTGAACGATCACCTCGGGGATGTTTATTGGGCCGTGGGCCGCAAGCGCGAGGCCGAATTCCAATGGCGTCGGGCGCTCTCTTTCGTTGACCTGACGGATGCGGATTCGGAGGCCGACCCCGAGCGGATGCGCCGCAAGCTGGAAGTCGGGCTCGATGCCGTGCTGGCCGAAGAGGGCGCGGCCCCGCTCAAGGTTGCTGCGGACGAATGAGCCTTTCAAAGGATGGGGCGCCCGCCGACCCCGGCGCTGCGGCGTCGCGGATGGCTTGGGCCAAGGTGAACCTGACCCTGCATTGCACCGGCCAGCGGGCCGACGGCTATCACCTGCTGGATTCGCTGGTGGTGCGGGCCGGTGTGGGTGATCGGTTGGATGTGGCTGCCGCGGATGATCTGACCCTGACGGTCAGCGGCCCGCGGGCCGAAGGGGTGCCGACCGATGCGCGCAACCTCGTCCTGCGCGCGGCAGAGATGCTGGACGCAGGCGCGGGCCGTGGCGCCGCACTGCATCTTGAGAAACACCTGCCCGCTGCGGCGGGGATCGGGGGCGGCTCTGCCGATGCGGCGGCGGCCTTGGACTTGCTTGCGGCGCATTGGGGCGTTCCGCTGCCCACAGACACCGCGCAGCTCGGGGCGGATGTGCCGGTCTGCCTGACACGCCGCCCGCAGCGGATGCAGGGGGTGGGGGAGGTCCTTACGCCGCTCTCCGCGCTGCCGCCTTGCCATATGGTGCTGGTGAACCCCGGCGTCGATGTGCCGACACCTGCTGTCTTCTCGGCGCTCAGCGACAAGAACCAGTCGCCGATGCCCGAGGTGATCCCGAGCTTCACGGGCTTTTCCGACTTCATTGATTTTCTGAGCGCACAACGCAACGACCTTGCCGCGCCCGCCATCGCGCGGGAGCCGGTCATCGGGGCCTGTCTAGAGGCGCTGAGCGATGCGGCGCTGGCGCGAATGTCCGGCTCGGGCGCGACCTGTTTCGGCCTCTACGCCATGGCGGCGCAGGCCGAGGCCGCGGCCCATCGCATCGCCAGCGCCGCGCCGCGATGGTGGGTCGCCGCCGCGCCGATCTTGGCCGCTTAGCTGATCCGGGCGACGACGTAGTCGGCCAGATCGATCAACATGTCTTTCAACTCATGGTCGGGCAGGGGGGCAAGCGCCGCTTTGGCCTTCTCCGCCCAGTCACAGGCATCGCGCTGCGTCGCGGTGAGCGTGTCGTGTTTGGCCAAAAGCATCAGCGCATGGTCGAGGTCGCCCTCTTCCTGTTTGCCCTTCTCAATGGTGCGGGTCCAAAAGGCGCGCTCATCCTCGTCGGCCTTGGCCACGGCTTTGATCACCGGCAGGGTCAGCTTGCGCTCGCGGAAATCGTCGCCGACGTTCTTGCCCGTGGCCCCTGTATCACCCTGATAATCCAGCAGATCGTCGACGATCTGAAAGGCGATGCCAAGGGCGTCACCATAGTCATAGAGCGCCTTGACCTGATCCTCCGGCGCATCGGCGATCACGCCGCCCACCTCAGTCGCGGCTGAGAAGAGCGCCGCCGTTTTGCCGCGCACGACTTGTAGATAGACCTGTTCATCCGTGGCCAGATTCTGCGCGGCGGTCAGTTGCAGCACCTCGCCCTCCGCGATGGTCGCGGCGGCGTTCGACAGGATGCGCATGACGGGCATCGAGCCCGGCTCGGTCATCAACTGAAAGCTGCGGGCAAAGAGGTAGTCCCCGACCAGCACCGACGACTGGTTGTCCCACAAAAGGTTCGCCGTGGGCCGCCCGCGCCGTTGGGCGCTTTCGTCCACCACATCGTCGTGCAGCAGGGTCGCGGTGTGAATGAACTCAACCGTGGCGGCCAGATGGACGTGATAGGGCCCGTCATAGCCGCACATCCGGGCCGCGGCCAGCGTCAGCATCGGGCGCAGGCGCTTGCCGCCCGCCTCGACCAGATGGGCGGTGACCTCGGGTATGCGGGGCGCGTGTTTCGACGCCATCCGCTCACGGATCAGGGCGCTGACCGCCGCCATATCATCGCTTAGATAGGCCGCCATGCGGTCGTGCGGTTTGCCCGTTGCATCACTTTTCATCATCATTTCCCGCGTCCCGCTCGACATGCCGGTGATCCGGCTCTACATCTTTGATATGAAGGAACTTTTGCGCAGCACCGACATGACCATCATCGCCTTTGCCACCGCCCTTCTCAGGGGGGAGGATATAGACTGCTTTGAAATGGACGTAAACATGAGCGTGCTCGAAGGGGGCATCGGGATTTTCCCGCGCCGCCTGATGGTGCATCCTGATGACCATGACGCCGCCCTGCGGGTGATGCGCGACAATGAGATTCCGCTGGGGCTGTGACCCGTTTCACCGAAAACGACCTGACCTGCGACGCTTTTCTCGGCGGCAAGCTGCACCTCTGGCAGCCGCGCCGGGGGCGGGGCTATCGCGCCGGGGTGGACCCGGTTTTGCTGGCCGCGAGCATCGAGGCCGAGGCAGGGCAGAGCGTGCTGGAGCTTGGCTGCGGGGCCGGTGCGGCGGTGCTTTGTCTGGGGGCGCGGGTGCCGGGGCTGACGCTGACGGGTTGTGAGCTGCAACCCGCCTATGCTGAACTGGCGCGGCGCAATGGCGGCGCGGCGCTGGAGGTGGTGGAGGCCGATCTGACCGAGATGCCCCTGCATCTGCGCCAGCGACAATTTGACCACGTTCTGGCCAATCCGCCCTATTTCGACCGGGCCGCTTCGGTCCAGTCCCGCGATCCGGGGCGCGAGACGGCCTTGGGCGAGGCGACACCCCTGCGACAATGGGTCCGCACCGCCGCGCGGCGGCTAAAGCCCAAGGGGCAGGCGCATTTTATCCATCGCGCCGAACGGCTGCCCGAGATTCTGGCGGCGCTGCCGCATGAGATGGGATCGGTTGAGGTGCTGCCGCTCGCCTCGCGCGCGGGGCGGATGCCGGAGTTGATTCTCTTGCGTGCGCGCAAGAACGGACGCGGTGCTTTTCGGCTCTATCACAGCTTTGTCATGCACCTCGGCGCGCGGCATGAGGGGGATGGCGATAGCTATGTGCCGGAAATTGAAGCGGTCCTGCGTCGGGGGGCGCCGCTGGTCTATCCTACTTCTTAAGCGTTTTTTTACCAACTTCACCCCTATGCTGCGGTGCTGCGTGACTTGTGGGTCGCGCTGTGGTCCACTGAAATTCCACACACCAATCATGGAGGATTGTATGGCTTTGAACGCACATCTGGACACCCTGAAGCGCAAGCATCAGGCGATGAGTGAGGCGGTGGAAACCGCGCAACGCGCCCCCGGTATGGACGATTTGAAAGTGGCTTCCATGAAGAAGGAAAAACTGCGTTTGAAAGAGGAGATTAGCCGCCTGTCGAGCTGACCCTTACCGCGCAATGCGGCGCTTTTGATCGCTGTCTTTCCGCTTTGGCGGGGCGGCAGACTGGATGGCCAGTAAGTGCCGCATTCGGCTTTCATTTGTCGCATTAAATAAGGCCAGTCTTTGGAAAAGACTGGCCCATTAAATTTCCAGAACATCGGCCCGTCAGACGACGAATTGCGCCCCATTGGCCGAGATGGTCGAGCCGTTGATGAAACCCGCATCGTCGGAGACGAGGAAGGCCACCGCGCGGGCGATTTCTTCGGGCTCTCCCAAACGTCCGGCGGGGATCTGCGCGATGATGCTTTCGCGGACCTTTTCGGGCACGGCCATGACCATATCGGTCGCGATATAGCCGGGGCAGATGGCGTTGGCGGTGATGCCCGCGCGCGCGCCTTCTTGGGCCAGTGACTTCACGATGCCCAGATCACCCGCCTTGGTCGCGGCATAGTTCACCTGTGCGAACTGCCCCTTTTGCCCGTTGATCGAAGAGATCACGACAACGCGCCCGAACTTGCGTTCGCGCATGCCGGGCCAGACCGGGTGGATCGTGTTGAAGACGCCGGTCAAATTGGTGGCGATGACTTCATTCCACTGGTCGGGGGTCATTTTGTGAAAGGGTGCGTCGCGGGTGATGCCTGCATTGGCGACCACCACCTCGATGGGGCCAAGCTCGGCTTCGACTTGTTCGATCCCCGCTTTGGAGGCGTCGTAATCTGCCACGTTCCATTTATAGGTCTTGATGCCGGTCTCTTCGGTGAATTTCGCGGCGGCTTCGTCATTGCCGGCATAGGTGGCGGCGACGGTATAGCCTTTGTCCTTCAGCGTGGTCGAAATGGCCGCGCCAATCCCGCGACTTCCCCCGGTGACCAAAGCGATGCGTGACATGTAATCCCTCCCTCAAGGTAATGTTCTTGCAAATGCATGTTTCGGCGCGCAAGAAAGTTGCGCGCCGATTTAGTCTTAGGGGCGCTCTAGGCACATGGCAACACCCATACCGCCGCCGATACACAGCGTCGCCAAACCTTTCTTGGCGTCACGGCGCTGCATTTCGAACAGCAGGGTGTTGAGCACCCGCGCGCCCGAGGCACCAATGGGGTGGCCGATGGCGATGGCGCCGCCGTTGACGTTCACGATTTCCGGATCCCAGCCCATTTCCTTGTTCACGGCGCAGGCCTGTGCGGCGAAGGCTTCGTTGGCTTCCACCAGATCAAGGTCTTCGGGCGACCAACCGGCTTTCTCCAGCGCCTTGCGCGACGCATAGACGGGGCCGACGCCCATGATCGACGGGTCGAGACCGGCAGTGGCATAGGAGGCGATGCGTGCCAGCGGCTGAATGCCGCGCTTTTCGGCCTCATCCGCGCTCATCAGAAGCGCACCCGCCGCACCGTCGTTGATGCCCGAGGCATTGGCCGCGGTGACGGAGCCGTCCTTGGTGAAGGCCGGGCGCAGCTTCTGCATCGCTTCGATATTGGCGCCGTGGCGGATGTATTCGTCCTGATCGACAACCGTCTCGCCCTTGCGGGTCTTGATGGTGAAGGGAACGATCTCATCGGCGAATTTGCCAGCCTTCTGCGCGGCTTCGGCCTTGTTTTGCGAGGCGACGGCGAATTCGTCCTGCTGGTCGCGGCTGATCTGCCATTTCTCGGCCACGTTCTCGGCGGTTTGGCCCATGTGGTAGCCGTTGAACGCATCCCAGAGGCCGTCGCGGATCATCGTGTCGATGAATTGCAGATCGCCCATCTTCTGGCCCGCGCGGAGGTTTTGCGCATGGGGGCTGAGGGTCATGTTCTCTTGCCCGCCAGCGGCCACGATATTCGCGTCCCCCAGTTGGATATGCTGAGCCGCCAGCGCCACGGCGCGCAGGCCCGAGCCGCAGACCTGGTTGATGCCCCAAGCTGCGCTCTCTTTCGGCAGCCCTGCGTTGATATGCGCCTGACGCGCCGGGTTCTGACCTTGGGCGGCGGTCAGCACCTGCCCCAGAATGGTCTCGGAGACTTCGGACGGGTCCACCCCGGCGCGGGCCACCAGTTCTTTCAGAACGGCGGCACCAAGGTCATGGGCGGGCGTATTGGCGAACGCCCCGCCGAAACTGCCCACGGCGGTCCGGGCGGCGGATGCGATGACGACATTGGTCATGATGTGACTTTCCTCTACCTTGTTGGGCGGGGGCACACCGACACGCGCCATCGTCGGGCGTGGGCGCTCCCGTCCCTCTGAGGTAGTGATAGCGGATGCGCTGCAATGCGGCAACTGAGCAGGCAGCCCGCCGCCGCAGCCCCGGCGGCCTGCCCGCGCGGGCCTAGCCGGTGGCCCGCACCCGGTCGAAATTCAGCCATGGGGGCCGGGTGGTTGGCGCGGCGAAGTGGTAGCCTTGCAGGCAGTCGACGCCCATCTCGGTCAGCACCGCCGCATCGGCGGCGTTCTCGACGCATTCGGCCACGGTGAGCATGTCGAAATGCGTGGCGATGGACATCAGCGCGGCGGTCAGGGCGCGGTTGTCGGGGTTGGTGGCGATGCCCCGAATGAACTGCCCGTCAAGCTTCAGGACATCAAAGTAGAAATCCTTGAAATAGCGGATCGCCGTTTGCCCCGCCCCGAAATCATCCATGGCAAAGCAGATGCCGTGGGGCTGCAACTGGTTCATGAAGCTTGTCACCAGTTCCGGCACCATCATGGCCGAGCTTTCCGTGATCTCAAGGATCAGCCGTTCGCCCAAGGTCGCGTCGCGGGCCAGCCAGTGGCGCAAGACGCGGGTCCATTCCTGATACCCGATGGAGCGGGCGGACATATTGATTGACAGCCGCAGCCCGGGATGGTGGTGCAGCGCGTTCAGCCCAAGACGCAGGGCCAGAACATCCACCTGCCGCCCGGTATCCGTGTCCTCGATTGCGGGCATGAAATCCTTGGCCGGAATCACGCGACCCGTGGGATCAAGCAGGCGGATCAGCCCCTCGTGAAAGGCCACATTTGTCGGATCGCTGGCCAGCATGACGGGCTGGAACGCCAGCAGCGTTTGGCGATGGGCCACGGCCTCGCGCACCATTTCAAGCGTCGCGGCATCGCGCTGCATCACCGCATGGTTCAGCGGGCTGTCCCCACCGGGGGGAACGTCGGCGAAAGGGCGTTGGAATCGACGGGGCACGGCGGTACTCTCTTGCTGTCCTGTGATTGGTATGGGCGCAAAGGTGATAATACGGTCTTAATCGGCGGCGATTTCCGCGGTGGATCGCGCAGGGGGAGAGCCGAAGATGCAGCGCTGTGACTGGGCCGGGGATGACCCGATTTACCGAGACTACCACGACACCGAATGGGGCGTGCCCGAATATGACAGCCGCGCGCTTTGGGAAAAGCTGATCCTTGACGGGTTTCAGGCGGGGCTAAGCTGGATCACGATCCTTAAAAAGCGCGATAATTTCCGTGCGGCCTTTGCCGGGTTCGACCCGCATCAGATCGCCGAATGGGGCGAGGCGGATGTGCTGCGCCTGCTGGGTGATCCGGGCATCATCCGCCACAGGGGCAAGATCGAGGCCGCCATCACCAACGCGCGCGCATGGCAGGAGGTGGAGGCGCGCGAGGGGTTCGACGCCTTCATGTGGCGCTATGTTGATGGCAAACCGCTGCAAAACCGCTTTGCCACACAGGCCGAGGTGCCGCCGAAGACCGCCTTGTCCGAGCAGGTGAGCAAAGACTTGAAGAAAGCCGGTTTCAAGTTCTGCGGGCCGACGATCACCTATGCTTGGATGGAGGCCTGCGGGCTGGTGAATGATCATATCCTGACCTGTCACCGCCACGCGCCCTGCGCTGCGATGGCACGGTAGGGGCGGGGCGTATCAAAATCGCCGAAAATCCCCCGTTGACTCCCCGCCATGGCCCCGTATAAGCGCCCCTTCATTGGTGTTGGTGGACCCCGCAAGGGGAAGCCTGTCGGGCTTCGGCCAAAGGACAACGCCCTTTACCGCCCCTCGGGGCCTTATAAAGGAGATCAGCCGTGACAAAACGCACAGCTGCCAAGCACAAACTAGACCGCCGTATGGGCGAAAACATCTGGGGTCGTCCGAAGTCCCCGGTGAACCGTCGTGAATACGGCCCCGGCCAGCACGGCCAGCGCCGCAAGGGCAAAATGTCGGATTTCGGCATCCAGCTGCGTGCCAAGCAGAAGCTCAAAGGCTACTACGGCGACCTGACTGAGAAGCAGTTCCGTCGCATCTTCGGCGAAGCCGAGCGTGTTAAAGGCGACACCGGTGAAAACCTGATCGGCCTGCTGGAGCGCCGTCTGGACGCCGTTGTTTACCGCGCCAAATTCGTGCCGACCGTTTTCGCCGCACGCCAGTTCGTGAACCACGGCCACGTCAAAGTGAACGGCCGCAAGGTCAACATCCCCTCCTACCGCGTGAAAGAGGGTGACGTGATCGAAGTGCGTGACCGTTCCAAGCAGCTGACCTCGGTTCTCGAAGCCGTGCAACTGCCCGAGCGTGACGTGCCCGACTACCTTGAGTGCGACCACTCCAAAATGACCGCGACTTTCGTGCGCACACCGAGCCTCGGCGACGTGCCGTATCCGGTCGTCATGGAGCCGAACCTCGTCGTGGAATTCTACGCGAAGAACTAAGCTTCTTCGCCTGTCGAATACCAAAGGCCGCGTGGTGCAGACCACGCGGCCTTTTTCGTTGCGCGCGAGGGGGAGGGGGCGCAGCAATGCAACAGCCCGTCCGCGGGCGCCGCGGATGCAGAATGATTCTGGCATCACCGCGACACCCCCGATAGAAGGGCGGCAGTAGCGTGAGGATGAGAGCGAGATGACACAGATCGCACCGCAACCGGGCATTATGGAGATCGACCTTTATCAAGGGGGTGCGGCGCATGTCGCGGGCCTTGAGAATGTGGTCAAGCTCAGCTCGAACGAGAACCCGCTGGGCCCCAGCCCCGCCGCCGTCGAAGCCTATCGCCGCGCGGCCTATGACCTGCATCGCTACCCGTCCTCCGACCATAGCGCCCTGCGCGCCGCCATTGCCGAGGTTCTGGACCTCGATGCCGAGCGGATCATCTGCGGCGCGGGTTCGGATGAGATCATCGCCTTCCTCTGCCAAGCCTATGCCGGACCGGGGACCGAGGTGGTGCATACCGAGCACGGCTTTGCCATGTACCGCATCTCGGCGCTGGCCGCAGGTGCGACGCCCGTTGAAGTCCCCGAGCGTGAGCGGGTGACCGATGTCGATGCCATCCTCGCCGCCTGCACCGAGGCGACGCGGCTGGTGTTCATCGCCAACCCCAACAACCCCACCGGCACGATGATCGGTCTGGCCGAGCTTGAACGGCTGGCCGAGGCACTGCCGCCGCAGGCGCTTCTGGTGCTCGACGGGGCCTATGCCGAATATGTTGAGGGCTATGACGGGGGTGCCGCCTTGGTGGACCGCCGCGACAACGTGGTGATGACGCGCACCTTCTCCAAGCTCTATGGGCTGGGCGGGCTGCGCATCGGCTGGGGCTATGGGCCGGGCCATGTGATCGACGTGCTGAACCGGGTGCGCGGGCCGTTCAACCTGTCGCAGGCCGCGCTTAACGCCGCCGAGGCGGCGATGCGCGACCGCGCCTATACCGACCATTGCCGCGCCGAGAACGCCCGCTGGCGCACCTGGCTCGCCGATGCGCTGGCCGAGATCGGCGTGCCCTCAGACGTCTCGCTCGCCAATTTCGTGCTGGCTCGTTTCGCCAACCAGGCCGAGGCCGAGGCTTGTGACGACTACCTCAAGACCCAAGGGCTGATCGTGCGCCGGGTGGCGGGCTACAACCTGCCCAACTGCCTGCGCATCACCGTGGGCGATGAGAGCGCCTGCCGCCGCGTCGTCCATGCGGTGCGGCAGTTCAAGGGGGGCAACTGATGGCGCAGATCTATGACAGGGTCGCCCTGATCGGGTTGGGGCTGATCGCCTCCTCGCTGTTCTGGGCGATGAAGCGCGGCGGTCTGGCGGGCGAAGTCACCGGCTATGCCCGCAGCGACGAGACCCGCGCCACGGCGCGCGAGATCGGCCTCTGCGACCGGGTCTGCGACAGTGCCGCCGAGGCTGTCGCGGGCGCCGATCTGGTGGTGCTCTGCGTGCCGGTGGGTGTCATGGGCGCCGTGGCCGCCGAGATCGCGCCGCATTTTGCGCCGGGTGCCACGGTGACGGATGTGGGTTCGGTCAAGGCCGACGTGATCGCGCAGGTCGGGCCGCATCTGCCCGATGGCGTGCATTTTATCCCCGGCCACCCGCTGGCGGGGACCGAGCATTCCGGCCCGCGCAGCGGCTTTGCCGAGCTCTTCGACAACCGCTGGTGCCTTCTGGTCCCGGTGGAAGGCACCGACAAGGACGCCATCGCGCGGCTGCGCGCGCTCTGGGAAGGGGCGGGTGCCAATGTGGAGGAGATGGACGCCGAGCATCACGATCTGGTGCTGGCTGTCACCTCGCACGCGCCGCACCTCATCGCCTATACGATGGTGGGCGTGGCCGACGACCTGCGCCGGGTGACCGACAGCGAGGTGATCAAGTATTCCGCCGCCGGTTTCCGCGACTTCACCCGGATCGCGGCGAGTGATCCCACGATGTGGCGCGATGTCTTTCTGACCAACAAGGACGCGACGCTGGAAATCCTTGGCCGTTTCACCGAGGAGCTTTTCGCCCTGCAACGCGCCATTCGGACCGGCGACGGCGAGCATCTGCACGCCTATTTCACTCGTACCCGCGCGATCCGGCGCGGCATTATCGAGGCGGGGCAGGATACCGACGCGCCCGATTTTGGCCGGGGCGCGCCCAAGTCATGAAGGGCTGGGCTGTCCTGCCGCTGATCATGCTGGGGCAAATCGCCTTGGCTGCGGGGCCGGACAGTTCTGAGCGCCCCGTGGCGCGTCAGCAGGGGGATAGCTTGCCGGTCAGCGTCGCCCCCGGCGGCGCGATCGCCCCGCCCGAACGTGACCCCGCCGCCCGTGCCGCCGCCGAGGGCGGGCAGGGGATGAAAGCATCGCTCCGTCCCACCCTGCGCAGCGCCAAGGTCGAACAGGCCGCCCGTGCGCGGCAGCGGATGTTGGCCAAGGGCGCGGTCTGCGGCGATCTGGCGATACAGGGCAGCCGGGTGGGCCGGGTGCCGGGCCGGATCAGCGGTTGCGGGGTTGAGAATGCGGTCAAGATACGCTCGGTCTCGGGCATCCGGCTTGGCACCGCGGCGGTGATGGATTGCACCACGGCCAAGGCGCTGAACACATGGGTGCGCCAATCGGCGGTGCCCGCCTTGGCGGCGCAGGGCGGGGGGCTGAGGGAGCTCAAGGTCGCCGCGCATTACGCCTGCCGGACGCGGAACAACCGCAAGGGCGGTAAGATCTCCGAACATGGCAAGGGCCGCGCGATCGACATTTCCGGGTTTGCTCTGGCGGACGGCAGCACGATCAGCCTGTTGAAGGGCTGGCGCGCGCGGCGCAGCAGCGCGGCTTTGCGACGGATGCACCGGGGCGCCTGCGGGCCGTTTGGCACGGTGCTGGGGCCAGAGGCAGACCGCTTTCACCAAGACCACTTTCACTTCGACACGGCGCGCTATCGCAGTGGCAGCTACTGCCGCTAAGCGGCCGTTAGGGCTGAACCAACCGCGGCGCGGGGCCAAGCGGAATCCCTGCCAGCATCATCTGACCGTCCGTAAAGATCAGGTCGAGGTCCAATCCGCCCGGCGTGCCGCCCCGCGCTTCCAACAGCCGCAGCATGGTGTCGACCTGCCCGCGCATCGACGGCGGCAGAAAGCCCGCGCGTTCGCCCGCGTCCAGCAGTTTGGTCCAATTAGTGACCCGCAGGCTCAGCACCCCATCGGGAATGCCCGCGGCGTCAAAGGTCAGCGCCCCCTCGGCGCCCAAAGCCACCTCGCCCCAAGCGGCATCCACATTCTCAACCGTCAGCGCGTCGATCTGCGGCAGGGTGCCCGCCATCGCGCTGTGCCGGTCCAGCGGGCGGGCAAAGGTCACGGCCATCCGCGCCGAGAGGATCGGCTGCCCGCCGGGCTGGCCCGCGCCATCGCCCAAGACCTTGCGCAGCAAGGGGCCGGGGTTGATGCCGCCGAGCAGCAGCGCGATGTCATAGTCCCGCGCCGCACTGCCCGATTGCGCGATCCGCATCCGCGGCTCTTCGGCCTTCAGCAGCAGCCCGTCGGGGCCGTCGACCTCCAGATGCGTGCTGCGAAGCTCCATCGCCTCCAGCTGAAGCGAGGTGCCGGGATGCAGTTCCAGATCGGCGCGCAGGTCGCGCATCTTCAGCGTCAGGGGCAATGCGCCTGCGGGCAGGTCGGCCGCCGCAACGGGCGCGCGGGCGGAGAGATCACCGGGCCACCAGACCGGGGCGGAGAGATCAAGCTGCGGGGCTTCGAATGCCAGACCGCGGGCCGGGTCTGCCACGGCAAACCCGCTCAGCCGGTTTTGCAAGGACAGGGGAAAGCCCGCTTTGTCGATGTCTTTGAGCGTCACCTCCCAACCCGCCGCGCGGCGGGTGTCGAGCAGGCGGGTCAGGGTGCTTTGCATCTGCGTCGTGGCGGCAGCCCACCACGCGCCCCAAAGTGCGGCGAGCACAATCAGCAGCCAAACCAATTTCCGCATTTCGATAGCCCTTCAAATCGTGCTTCAGATGCGGTTTACCGAAGGCCAGCAGAAAGGACCAGCAGGATGACAATGTGGGTATTTGGCTATGGCAGCCTCTTGTGGAACCCCGGTTTCGAGGTAGCGGAAAGCGTGATCGCCACGCTGCCGGGCTATGCGCGATCGTTCTGCATGCGCTCGATCCATCACCGGGGCACGGTCGAACAGCCGGGGCTGGTGCTGGCGCTTGACGAATCCGTCCGCTCGGCCTGCGAAGGCATGGCGATGCGGGTGACTGCGGGGCAGGAGGCGCAGACGTTGGAGTACCTGCGCGAGCGTGAGCTGATCTCTTCGGCCTATGTCGAGAAGAACCTTACCGTGCATCTGACCGATGGCCGCGACGTGGAGGCGGTGACCTATGTGATCGACGCGGCGCATGAGCAATATTGCGGCGGGCTGCCCTTGGAAGAACAAGCGCAGATCATTGCCCGCGCCGTAGGCGGACGCGGACCAAATACCGAGTATTTGATCAACACCGCCGTGCATCTGTCCGAAGTGGGCTTGCATGACCCCGCGTTGGAGTGGTTGCATGGTCGGGTGAAGGCTTTGACCTCATAAAAACTTGGCAACTCTTTGCCGTTTCAGTGTAAGCTGCGGCAAGAGCAGAACAAAGGGTCAGGAAAGGCCGCATGGCACAGCCAGACCGCAAGGCAAAACCGCAGTTTTCACAACCGGTGCGTCAGATTTCTCTGATGCTGATCGCGCTCGGCCTCACGGGGGCCGGGGTTTTTCTGGCGCTGCCCCGGGTGCTGCCGATCTTTGCCGCGAACCCATGGCTGAATGGGGTCATCATCTTTGTCTTCATCGTCGGTGTGCTGGCCTGTTTCTATCAGGTGATGCAGCTTATCGGCTCGGTCCGCTGGATCGAGGATTTCGCCGCTGGCAATGCCGAACCCGATGCCAAACCGCCGCAGTTGCTGGCGCCTTTGGCGTCGCTTCTGCGCCAACGCGGCGCGCGGATGCAGGTCAGTACGACCTCCACCCGGTCGATCCTCGATTCCGTCGCCTCGCGCATCGACGAAGTGCGCGAAATCACGCGCTATATCGTCAATATGTTGATTTTCCTCGGCCTTCTGGGGACGTTTTACGGGCTGGCCACGACCGTTCCGGCGGTGGTCGATACGATCCGCTCCCTCGCCCCCGGTGAGGGGGAGGCGGGCGTCGATGTCTTTGGCCGTTTGATGACCGGGCTTGAGGCGCAGTTGGGCGGCATGGGCGTGGCCTTCGGCTCCTCGCTTCTGGGGCTTGCGGGCTCACTCGTGGTGGGGTTGTTGGAGCTTTTCGCGGGCCACGGCCAGAACCGTTTCTATCAAGAGTTGGAAGATTGGCTGAGTTCCATCACGCGGGTCGGGCTGACCTCGGGCGATGACGTGAGCGACCAGAACATCATGGCCAGCGTGATGGATCAGATGGTCGAACAGATGGCCGAAATGCAGCAAATGTTCACCCAATCAGACGTCAGCCGCGCCATGGTCGACGACAAGCTGGGCAAGCTGGCCGATGCCGTGGACCGGATGACCACGCGGATGGAGCATGATACCACCACCAATAGCGTGCTGGAGCGGGTGGCCGATGGGCAGGACCGGTTGATCGCCACGCTCGAAGGTCAGGTCGCGGGCGAAGGGATCGACGCAGAAAGCCGGATGCGCCTGCGCTCCATTGACGTGCAGATGCTGCGTATCTTGGAAGAGATTTCTGCCGGGCGGCAGGAAACCATGGCCGAATTGCGCAAAGATATCTCTCTGCTGGCCAAGGCGCTTTCCGGGCAACGCGCCCCTGAGGCCCGCCGCCTGCGGGCCAGCGATATCCCCGGTGGCGGGGACCAGTAATGGCACTTTCCCGGCGGACAGGCGCACGGTTTCAGGGCTCCATCTGGCCGGGGTTCGTCGATGCGATGACCGGGCTTTTGCTGGTTTTGATGTTCGTGCTGACTATCTTCATGGTGGTGCAATTCGTCCTGACAGAGCGGATCAGCGGGCAGGAAAGCGAGCTTAACGAATTGGCCGGAGAGGTCGCGGCCCTTGCCCAAGCGCTTGGCGTCGAGGAACGCACCACCGCGCGGTTGGAGGCGCGGCTTGGCGCGCTGAATGCCTCACTGAACGACGCGCGTGATGAGGTGTCGCGACAAGAGGCGGTGATCGCTGGGCTGACCTCTGAACGCGACGCGCAAGCGGCTGCCTTGCAGGCGGCGGAGGCCGAGATCACCGGGTTTGAGGCGCGGGTGGCCGCGCTCTTGGCCTCGCAGGCGGAAGATCAGGCGCGCATCGGTGACTTGGAAGACCGCGAAGCCGCGCTGTTGGATGAGCAAGAGGCGCTGAACCTCGCGCTTAGCACCGCGCGGGAGGAGATCGACGCGCAGGCGGAAACGGCCCGGCTTGCCGCCGCGAAACGCGAGGCGTTGGATGCGCTGGTGGCCGATCTGCGGGCGCAAAACGCCGAAGCCGAGGCCGAAGTCGCCGCCCTCAATGCCGAGGTGGCGGAGGCCGAAGAGGCGCTCAGCGCCGAGGAAGCCGCCCGTCTGGCCGAAGCCGCAGCGGCGCAGGCGCTGCGCGACCGGCTGGAGGATGCGGATGCGGAATTGACAGCCATGACCCTTTCGCTTGAGACGCAGCGCAAGAAGGCCGAAGAGACGCTGACCCTTTTGGCCGCCGCCCGCGCTGCGCGAAGCGATCTCGACAGCGAACTCGCCGCAGCGCTTCTGAGGTTGGAGACATTGGAGGAAAGTGGCGAAGTGTTGGAGGCCGAACGCGCCGCGCTCGCCGAAGAGTTGGAAGCAGCAGAAGGCACCGAAGAGGACTTGCGCGCGCGGTTGGCGCAGGCCAAGGCGACCGAGCAGGAATTGAACGGCCGCTTGGCCGAGGCGCTGGCCCGTGTGCAATCCCTTGAGGAAGAGGGCGAAGCGCTGAGCGGCACGCAGTCGGATCTGCGCGAACGTTTGGCGCAGGCGCTGGCGGCAAAACTCGCGGCGGAGACTTTGGCCGAGGATAAGACCACTGCCGCGGAACGTCGCGCTGCCCTTTTGGCGCAGGCCGAAGAAACGCTGGCCGAGGAGAAAGCCGTGAGCGCCGCGGCGCAGCGGCAGACCGAGTTGCTGAACCAGCAAGTCGCGGAACTGCGCGCGCAACTGGGGAACCTACAGGCGCTGCTCGATGACGCGGTGGCGCGGGATGCGGCGAAATCGGTGGAATTGCAATCGCTTGGCTCCGAGTTAAACACCGCGTTGGCGCGGGTCGCGGCGGAGGAACGCCGCCGCGCCGAATTGGAAGCGGCAGAGCGCAAGCGGCTTGAGGAAGAGAGCAAGAACCTCGCCCAGTACCGCTCAGAATTCTTTGGGCGGTTGCGTGATCTGCTGGGCAATCAGGAGGGTGTGCGGATCGAAGGCGACCGTTTCGTCTTCTCCTCCGAGGTGCTTTTCGCGCCGGGCAGTGCGGTGCTGAGCCAAGACGGGCAGGGTGAGATCGCCAAGGTCGCGGGTATTCTCCGCAGCGTGGTGGACGACATCCCGCCCGAGATCGATTGGGTGATCCGCGTCGATGGTCACACCGACAATGTACCGCTTTCCGGCTTTGGAGAGTTTGCGGACAACTGGGAACTCAGCCAAGCGCGGGCGCTGTCGGTGGTCAAATATATGGTCAATTTCCTCGACATCGCGCCGGATCGTTTGGCCGCCAATGGCTTTGGCCAGTATCAGCCCGTGGCCGAGGGCAATACCGAAGCCGCGCGGGCGCAGAACAGGCGGATCGAGTTGAAGTTTACCGAGAAGTAGGCAGGCAGCCCCGGCCTATCGCAGGGTCAGAGCGCCGGTCTTTTCGTCGATCACACGGTCCTCGCGCAGCAGGGTGAGCTTGCCCGTATAGCGCCCGGCTGGCCATGGCGCAGAAGCCGCGCGTTTGCCAATGGCGCGGAAGGCTTGCGCCTGCGGCTTCTCCATCACCACATCCCTTTCGATGACCGTGCCGTTTGGTCCCGCGAGGCTGAGGCGCAGCACGTCATCCTTTCGCGTGCCATAGCTGTAGCCGTAGATAACCAAAGCAGGGGCCTCTTTGGGCAGGCTGTCGCGATGGGCTTCGCCCGCCTTGATCTCATCATAGCTGGGCACGCGGTCGGCAAAGCCAAGCGCAATCAGCCCGCCGGGGCGGTAGGGCGGGGTGTCTTGCCAGAGGGTTTTGCGCGGTTCGACGTCACAACTATGGTCTTCGGGGGCGAATGGATCGACGGGCTGGCCGTGATGGCGCAGCGACAGGTGCAGATGCGGAAAGGCCGCTTTGCCGGACTGGCCAACGAGCCCGAGAGCGTCGCCAACCGCCACCTCTTGCCCTTCCTGCACGCGGAGCGAGCCGCCGCGGAGGTGGCAGTATTGCGTCTCCCATCCCTCGCCGAGGTCGATCACCACGCCGTTGCCGCATTCGCGCCCTTGGACTTCCAAAAGCGGCGCGCCATCTGGCATCCCGTCCCGGAGCCCTCTGACCACCCCCGTCGCCGCCGCGCGAACGGTGACACCCGCCGCCATCGCCGCGCGGTCGGGCAGGGCGAAATCCGTGCCCTTGTGGCCGTCATAGGTCAGGCCGGAACAGCGGTAGTCCTCTGCGCCGCCGCTCGGGTCGCGGTCCATATATTGTTGGATGTGGCAGTCCTGCCCAAGGGTGCAATCCAGCGGGAAGGCCAATTGCAAATCCTCCGCCAGCGCAGGGCTGGCGGAGGAGAGGATCAGGGCCAGTGCGGCCCGATAGATCATTCCGCGGTGAGCAGCGGGGGCCGATCACCGGAAAGACGCTTGCTTTCGCTGCCCAAGACTTTGAGAGTCAACTCATCATCCTTGACGCCGACCTTGACGACACCGCCCTTGGCCAGCTTGCCAAAGAGCAGTTCCTCGGCCAGCGGCTTCTTGATGTGCTCTTGGATCACGCGGCCCAAGGGACGCGCGCCCATCTTGTCGTCGTAGCCCTTGTCGGCGAGCCATTCGGCGGCCTTCTTCGACAGTTCGATGGTCACGTTGCGGTCCATCAGCTGCGCTTCGAGTTGCAGCACGAACTTCTCGACCACCCGCAGGATCACCGACTTCGGCAGCGGTGCGAAGGAGATCACGGCGTCCAGACGGTTGCGGAACTCTGGCGTGAAGGTCCGCTCGATGGCGGCGGTATCCTCGCCCTCGCGGCGGTCGCGGCCAAAGCCCACAGCCGCTTTAGCCTGTTCGGAGGCGCCCGCGTTGGAAGTCATGATCAGCACCACATTGCGGAAATCCACCGTGCGGCCATTGTGATCGGTCAGTTTGCCGTGGTCCATCACCTGCAACAGGATGTTGTAGACGTCCGGGTGCGCCTTCTCCATCTCGTCGAGCAGCAGCACGCAATGCGGATGCTGGTCCACGCCATCGGTGAGCATGCCGCCTTGGTCAAAGCCGACATAACCCGGAGGGGCGCCGATCAGACGGCTAACTGCGTGTTTCTCCATATATTCCGACATGTCGAAACGCAGCAGTTCCACGCCAAGGGTGTCGGCCAATTGCTTGGCCACCTCGGTCTTGCCGACACCGGTGGGGCCAGCGAAGAGGTAGTTGCCGATGGGCTTGTCCGGCTCGCGCAGGCCCGCGCGGGACAGTTTGATCGCCGAAGACAGCGCCACGATGGCGTCGTCCTGACCGAAGACCACCCGCTTGAGCGAGCTTTCCAGATCCTTCAGCACCACCACATCGTCTTTGGAGACATTCTTCGACGGGATGCGGGCGATCTTGGCCACCACGGCCTCGACCTCCTTGGTGCCGATGGTCTTGCGGCGCTTGGAGGCGGCGACGAGGTGCTGTGCGGCACCAGCCTCGTCTATCACGTCAATCGCGCTATCGGGCAGCTTGCGGTCGTTGATGTAGCGATGCGCCAGTTCGACGGAAGTCTTGATCGCGTCAGAGGTGTATTTGACGCTGTGATGCTCCTCGAAATAGGGCTTGAGACCCTTCAGGATCTTGGTGGCGTCTTCGACCGAAGGCTCGCTCACGTCGATCTTCTGGAACCGGCGGCTCAGCGCGCGGTCCTTCTCGAAGTGCTGGCGGAACTCTTTATAGGTGGTGGAGCCCATGGTGCGCAGCTTGCCGCCCTGAAGCGCGGGCTTCAGCAGGTTGGAGGCATCCATCGCGCCGCCCGAAGTGGCACCGGCGCCGATCACAGTGTGGATCTCATCGATGAAAAGCACCGCGTCCTTGTGATCCTCAAGCTCGGTCACCACGGCCTTGAGCCGCTCTTCGAAGTCACCGCGGTAGCGGGTGCCCGCC
The DNA here is from genome assembly GCF_043556995.1 of Sulfitobacter sp. 1A15106. Taxonomy (NCBI): domain Bacteria; kingdom Pseudomonadati; phylum Pseudomonadota; class Alphaproteobacteria; order Rhodobacterales; family Roseobacteraceae; genus Sulfitobacter; species Sulfitobacter sp. 1A15106. Next base: position 180,293 of record NZ_JBIFFM010000009.1, read on the forward strand.
AAGAGCGCGCCCATGTCGAGCGAGTAGATCGTGGTATTGGCCAGCACCTCGGGCGTTTCACCGGCAACGATCTTGCGCGCCAGACCTTCGGCGATGGCTGTCTTGCCCACGCCCGGATCCCCCACCAGCAGCGGGTTGTTCTTGCGTCGGCGGCAGAGCACTTGGATGCAGCGCTCGACCTCGCCCTCTCGGCCGATCAGCGGGTCGATGTCGCCTTCGCGGGATTTGGCGATAAGGTCCACGCAGTATTTCGCCAGCGCGGATTCCTTCTTGTCGCCATCGGTGACGCCTTGGGCCTCTTCCTCGGTCTCGGGCGCGCCTGTGACGGGGCGGGATTCCCCATATGCCGGGTCTTTGGCGACACCATGGGCGATGAAGTTCACCGCGTCATAGCGGGTCATATCCTGCTCTTGCAGGAAATAGGCGGCGTTGCTCTCACGCTCGGCAAAGATGGCGACCAGCACGTTGGCGCCCGTCACCTCGGTCCGGCCCGAGGATTGCACATGGATCGCGGCGCGTTGGATCACGCGCTGGAAAGCCGCCGTTGGCACCGCTTCGGAACCGTCGATGTCGGTGATCAGATTGCTGAGATCATCGTCGACGAATTCCACCAGCGTATCGCGCAGGTCGGAGACATCGACGGAACAGGCTTTCATGACCTGCACGGCATCGGGTTCATCGAGCAAGGCCAGCAACAGATGTTCAAGCGTTGCGAATTCGTGGCGGCGGGCATTGGCCAGCGCGAGGGCCGCGTGGATTGCCTGCTCAAGTGTAGTCGAGAATGAAGGCACGGGCGTGCTCCTTTTCGATCGGGGTCGGTGAGGTGCTGAGATGTCTCAGGCCTCGGTCCGACCATGGCCTCATAGTATTAGAGTTTGGTTGATCATGGCCCATCTTCAAGAAGATTCTGGTCCGAATCGGTCACATTTGCCGTGAGCGAGGACTTTAAGCCATGATTGCAGGCGCTCAGAACTGGTCTTTTCGCCTGCGGATTTCGGTGAACACTTCCGTGTCGGTGGCGTCTGGCATCCCCAAGGTCGCGCGGATGGCCGGGTCGGCGGGGCGCAGGAAGGGATTGGTTTCTAGTTCCAGTGAAAGCGACGAGGGGACGGTCGGCTGTCCATTGGCACGGGCGCTGTCGATGTCCTTGGCCCTTGATATAAGGGCGGGATTGTCCGGATCAACGGTCAGGGAGAATTTTGCGTTGGCGGCGGTGTATTCGTGGCCCGAGCAGATCGTCGTGTCACGGGGCAGGGCGGCGAGCTTTTGCAGGCTTTCCCACATCTGCGCGGGCGTGCCCTCGAACAGGCGGCCGCAGCCAAGCGCCATCAGGCTGTCTGCGGTAAAGGCTGCTTTGGCCTTGGGCACATGAAAGGCGATATGGCCGACGGTGTGGCCAGATACGTCGAGCACTTGGGCCGCAAGCGCGCCCAGCTCAATGCTGTCACCCTCGGCCACCGCGCGGTCGAGCGGGGGCAGGCGGTGGGTGTCGGCCTTGGCGCCGATCACCTCGGCGGGGAAGCGGGTGAGCAGTTCGGCCAGACCTTGAACGTGGTCGGGGTGGTGGTGGGTCAACCAGACTTGGCTCAGCGTCCAGCCGCGGCGGTCAAGCTCTGCCATGATCGGCGCGGCCTCGGGTACATCGACCAGCGCCACCGCGCCGCTGTCATGGTCACGCAGCAGAAAGGCGTAGTTGTCCGACAGACAGGAAATCGTGACCAGATCAAAGGCCATGGCGTCTTACCTCGCTGTGTTGTTATGGTCCGGTAAGAGTGACACTCACCAAGGCGGGCTGCAATGCATCTTGATGTACAGGATCTGCGCAATTTCTATTATCGCAGCGCGTTGGGACGTGCGGCGCAGAAATCCCTGCGCGGGCGGTTGTTGGAGCTTTGGCCCGAAGCGAAGGGCCAGACCGTTGTCGGCTTTGGCTTTGCCGCACCCCTGCTGCGCCCCTATCTGGCGGATGCGCGGCGGGTGATGGTCTTGATGCCCGGCCCGCAGGGGGTGATGCCTTGGCCGGCGGGGATGCCCAACACCTCGGTCCTGACGGAAGAGACGCTTTGGCCGGTCGAGACGGGGGCGGTGGATAAGCTGGTGCTGATGCACGGGCTCGAAACCTCCGAACGGCCCAGCGAGCTGCTGGACGAATGCTGGCGTGTGCTGGGGCCGGGGGGCAAGGCGCTGTTTATCGTGCCAAGCCGCGCGGGCATGTGGGCGCGGCGCGACCGCACGCCTTTCGGCTATGGGCGGCCCTATTCGCCGGGGCAGCTAGAGACGCAGTTGCGCAAGCATCAGTTCCTGCCGGAACGGCACCTTGGCGCGCTTTATCAGTTCCCTTCGCAACAGCGAATCTGGATGAAATCGGCGCCTTTGTTCGAAAAAATCGGACGTCAGATGCCGACGATGATGGGCGGCGGCGCGATCTTGGTGGAGGCCACGAAACTGGTTTACCCGCCGCGAGGCCGCCCGCAACGCAGCACCGCGAGGCGTGCCATCGGGGTGTTGGAGGGGATGGCAGAGCCGCAGGCCAAACCGGTCTAAACGCCTCAGCGCCTTGTAGACTTAGCGCATGCAGCGGGCGAGGGGACTGGATTCGTGGGCCCGCTCCAGCGGTGAGTGGGGTGGCATTTTTCTGCGGCAAAGAGCCGCGATAGGCCGCAGCCCTTGCAATATTGCAGCACGCCGCGACATTACCTGCCTATACTGTGTTGCCGGGCGTGAACCTGTCTGCTACATCGCCCCTGATTTAGACGTCTTGGGTAACTTCAAGCCGCGCCAACTGCTGGTGACGCGACATCTTCGCATATCCGGCGCTTATTGAACGAGAGGATGGACGTGTCCGAACCTGCTTCCATTTCCACCGGTATCGCGGAACGTTATGCGACAGCCGTGTACGATCTGGCCCGCGAGGCCAATCAGGTCGATGCCATCGAGGGCGATCTTACAGCGCTTGAAGCGGCATTGAACGACAGCGACGATTTTCGCCGCCTGACCACTTCGCCGCTCTATACCCGCGAAGAGCAGGAGCAGGCGATCAAGGTGCTGGCCGAAAAGATGGGCCTGACCAAGACCATGGCGAACACGCTGCAACTGATGGCGCAAAAGCGCCGCCTGTTCGCGCTGCCCGCGCTGGTTAAAGCGCTGCGCGAGACCATTGCCGAAGCCAAAGGCGAAATCACTGCCGAGGTCACAACGGCCAAAGCACTGACGAAGACACAGTCGGACAAGCTGGCGAAATCGCTGACCGCTTCCACCGGCAAAAAAGTATCACTTCATGCGACCGTTGATGAAAGCCTCATCGGCGGTCTTGTCGTCAAAGTGGGCTCGAAGATGATCGACACCTCGATCCGCTCCAAGCTCAATTCCCTCCAGAATGTAATGAAAGAGGTCGGATAAATGGGTATCCAAGCAGCAGAGATTTCTGCGATCCTGAAGGACCAGATCAAGGATTTCGGTCAGGAAACCGAAGTGGCCGAAGTGGGTCGCGTTCTCTCCGTCGGTGACGGTATCGCCCGCGTCTATGGTCTGGACAACGTTCAGGCCGGTGAAATGGTAGAATTCCCCGGCGGCATTCAGGGCATGGCCCTGAACCTCGAAGCCGACAACGTGGGTGTCGTTATCTTCGGCTCCGACCGCGACATTACCGAAGGCGACACCGTCAAGCGCACCAACTCCATCGTGGACGTGCCAATCGGTGACGAACTGCTGGGCCGCGTTGTTGACGGTCTGGGCAACCCCATCGACGGCAAAGGCCCCATCGGGGCCACCAAGCGCGGCATCGCCGACGTGAAGGCACCGGGCATCATCCCGCGTAAATCCGTGCACGAGCCGATGGCCACTGGCCTCAAGTCCGTCGACGCGATGATCCCGATTGGCCGTGGCCAGCGTGAGCTGATCATTGGCGACCGTCAGACCGGCAAGACCGCCGTCGCGCTCGACGCAATGCTGAACCAAGCTCAGGTCAACGAAGCCGCTGGCGACGACGAGAGCAAGAAGATGTACTGCGTCTACGTCGCGATCGGCCAGAAGCGCTCGACCGTGGCGCAGCTGGTGAAAAAGCTCGAAGAGACCGGCGCCATCGACTACTCCATCGTCGTGGCCGCGACCGCTTCCGAGCCCGCGCCGATGCAGTTCCTCGCACCCTATGCCGCCACCGCGATGGCCGAGCATTTTCGCGACAACGGCCGCCACGCGCTGATCATCTACGATGACCTCTCCAAGCAGGCCGTGTCCTACCGTCAGATGTCCCTGCTGCTGCGCCGCCCGCCGGGCCGCGAAGCTTACCCGGGCGACGTTTTCTACCTCCACTCCCGCCTGCTCGAGCGCTCCGCGAAGCTGGGTGACGAAGCTGGCAACGGCTCGCTGACGGCGCTGCCGATCATTGAGACCCAAGGTGGCGACGTGTCCGCGTTTATTCCGACCAACGTGATCTCGATCACTGACGGTCAGATCTTCCTTGAGACCGAATTGTTCTACCAGGGCATCCGTCCCGCCGTGAACACCGGTCTGTCGGTGTCCCGCGTGGGCTCCTCGGCCCAGACCAAGGCGATGTCCTCGGTCGCTGGTCCGGTGAAACTGTCGCTGGCCCAGTACCGCGAAATGGCGGCCTTCGCCCAGTTTGGCTCCGATCTGGACGCCGCGACCCAGCAGCTGCTGAACCGTGGTGCGCGTCTGACCGAGCTGATGAAGCAGCCGCAGTACGCGCCGCTGACCAACTCCGAAATCGTCTGCGTGATCTACGCCGGTACCCACGGCTATCTCGACAAGGTGGACATCTCGGACGTCGGCCGTTTCGAAGCGGGTCTGCTGGCGCATCTGCGCAGCAAGCATGACGACCTTCTCAAGGACATCACCAACAATGACCGTAAGGTCAAAGGCGAGTTGGAAGAGAAGATCAAAGCCGCCATCGACGGTTTCGCCGCCGACTTCGCTTAAACGGGAGATAAGGCAATGCCAAATCTCAAGGACCTGAAGAACAGGATCTCGTCGGTCAAATCGACCCGCAAGATCACCAAGGCCATGCAAATGGTTGCCGCGGCGAAACTTCGCCGCGCGCAGGAGGCTGCCGAGGCTTCGCGTCCCTATTCTGAGCGGTTCAATGCCGTGATGGCAGGGCTCGCGGTCAGCGTCGGCGGTTCCGACAGCGCGCCCAAGCTGCTCAGCGGCACGGGTGAAGACAAGGTGCATCTGCTGGTGGTCATGACCGCCGAACGCGGGCTGTGCGGCGGCTTCAACAGCAACATCGCGAAGAAGGCCAAGGCCCATGCGCGCGATCTGCTGGCCCAGGGCAAAGAGGTGAAAATCCTCACCGTTGGTAAGAAAGGCCGCGACGCGCTGCGCCGCGATCTGGGCGTTCATTTGGTGGGCCATGTTGACCTCAGCGAAGTCAAAAAGATCGGCTACGGCGACGCGCAGAACATCGCGCAGGACGTGCTGAACCGCTTTGACGCGGGCGAATTCGACGTGGCGACGATCTTCTACGCGAAGTTCGTCAACGTGGTCATGCAGACGCCGACGGCGCAGCAGATCATCCCCGCCAAATTCGACGGCGAAGAAGGCGACGACAGCGCAGCGTCCACATTGTTTGACTATGAACCCAGCGAGGAGGCGGTCTTGGCCGATCTTCTGCCGCGCGGGGTCGCCACGGCGATCTTCTCGGCCCTGCTGGAGAACGGTGCATCCGAACAGGGTGCCCGGATGTCGGCGATGGACAACGCCACACGCAACGCGGGTGAGATGATCGACAAGCTGACCATCGAGTACAACCGCTCGCGTCAGGCTGTCATCACCAACGAGCTGATCGAAATCATTTCCGGCGCGGAAGCGCTGTAAGCAAATCGGAGACACGACATGGCAAAAGCTGTCGGTAAAATTACACAGGTCATCGGCGCTGTCGTTGACGTTCAATTCGAGGGCGACCTGCCCGAGATTCTCAACGCGCTCCACACCGAGAACCAAGGCAAGACGCTGGTTCTCGAAGTGGCGCAGCACCTTGGCGAAAACACCGTGCGTGCCATTGCGATGGACGCCACCGAAGGTCTGGTCCGCGGTCAGGACGTGACCGACACCGGCGACCAGATCCGCGTGCCCGTCGGCAACGCGACCCTGGGCCGCATCATGAACGTCACCGGCGAAGCCGTGGACGAGCAGGGCCCGGTCAACGCGGACAACTCCCGCGCCATTCACGGCGAAGCGCCCGAATTCGCGGCCCAGTCGACCGAGACCGAGATCCTCGTCACCGGCATCAAGGTCATCGACCTGCTGGCTCCCTACACCAAAGGTGGTAAGATTGGCCTCTTCGGCGGTGCCGGCGTGGGCAAGACCGTTCTCATCATGGAACTGATCAACAACATCGCCAAGGTGCACTCGGGTCTCTCCGTGTTCGCGGGCGTGGGTGAGCGGACCCGTGAGGGCAACGACCTCTACCACGAGATGATCGAATCCGGCGTTATCGTTCCCGACAACCTCGTCGATTCGAAAATTGCGCTGGTCTACGGCCAGATGAACGAGCCTCCGGGTGCGCGTATGCGGATCGCCCTGACCGGCCTGACATTGGCCGAGCAGTTCCGCGACGAATCCGGTTCCGACGTTCTGTTCTTTGTCGACAACATCTTCCGCTTCACACAGGCCGGTTCCGAAGTGTCCGCCCTTCTGGGCCGTATCCCTTCGGCCGTGGGCTACCAGCCGACGCTGGCGACCGACATGGGCGTCATGCAGGAACGTATTGCCTCGACCAAGAACGGCTCGATCACCTCGGTGCAGGCCGTCTACGTTCCCGCGGACGACCTTACCGACCCCGCGCCGGCGACTTCCTTTGCGCACCTTGACGCGACGACGGTTCTCGACCGTTCGATCTCGGAAAAGGGCATCTACCCGGCGGTTGACCCGCTCGGCTCCACCTCGCGTCTGCTCGACCCGCTGATCATCGGCGACGAGCACTACAAGGTGGCGACGGACGTCCAGCAGGTGCTGCAGCGCTACAAGTCGCTTCAGGACATCATCGCCATTCTCGGCATGGACGAGTTGAGCGAAGAGGACAAACTGACCGTGGCCCGCGCCCGTAAGATCGAGCGTTTCCTCAGCCAGCCCTTCGACGTGGCGAAAGTCTTCACCGGGTCCGACGGCGTTCAGGTGCCGCTGGAAGAAACCATCGCGTCATTCAAGGCCGTGGTTGCCGGTGAGTATGACCACCTGCCCGAAGGTGCCTTCTACATGGTTGGCGGCATCGACGAAGTGAAGGCGAAAGCCGAGAAAATGGCGGCAGACGCCGCTTAAGGAGCGCTGACAATGGCAGACACAATGCAATTCGACCTCGTTTCGCCGGAACGGCGGCTGGCATCGATGCAGGTGACGGCCGTGCAGATTCCGGGCACCGAGGGCGACATGACGGCCATGGCCGATCATGCGCCCACCATCACCACCCTGCGTCCGGGCCTTCTGCGCGTGGAAGGGCCGGAGGGCACGACCGAATATGTCGTGACCGGCGGCTTCGCCGAAATCGGCGGTCAGGGCGGCGTGTCTGTGCTGGCGGAACGTGCCGTGGCGCGTGCCGACATGACGCAGGAGCAGATGGACAGCATGGTGGCAGAGGCGCATGCCGTCTACACCCGCGCCAAGGGCAACTGGGAGAATGAGCCCGGTCCCGTGGATGACGCCGCCAAGCTGCTCTCCGATATGGTTGCCGTTGGCGATCACATCGGATTGTCAAGCAAGCAGCCCAACCTGTAATGCGTTGAAAATTCGTAAAAAGCCCCGCTTCGGCGGGGCTTTTTGCTTTTCTGCCTCTCGCTGCTGCGGCATCATTGTGCAGTGAACAAAAAAGCGGGCAGGCTAGGGATATGAAACGACTGCGCAGCCATACCATCGGCGTGGACAACGGCGATGTCATGCTGTTTTCAGAGTTCGAAGACGGCGGTTCGATGTGGACGGGCCATGGCCAGCGTGAACGCCGCCGCCGGATCAATTTTTCCGAACCCTTCCGAGAGCCGCCGCATGTTCAGGTCACGATGTCGCTTTGGGACATTGATGCCAGCACCGTCACCCGTGCCGACATCTGCGCCGAGGCGGTGACCGAGGCAGGCTTTGACATGGTGTTCCGCACATGGGGAGACACCCGCGTCGCACGGGCGCGGCTGGCTTGGACGGCGATTGGATCACTGGGGGAGGAGGATGACTGGGTCATCGGCTAGGCCCGTCGCTTCGGCGGGAGGGGCCTAGAAGGCGCGGGCGGCCCGTTGGGGCCGGCCCTAGATCACAGCACGCGGCTTAGCTCGCGGCATACATCCCGTCATAGATCGGGCCCAGCGTTTCCGCCTCGAACAGCGAGGAGACGGAGGTGCCGTTCCAGATGTTCAGGATCGCTTGGGCGAACATCGGCGCGGTGGGCACGATGCGGATATTCGGCGCTTTCTTGACCGCGGGGGTCGGCGCGATGCTGTCGGTGATGACCAGCGATTTCATGACCGAATTGGCCACACGTTCGACCGCCGGGCCGGACATGACGCCATGGGTGATGTAGGAGTGTACCTCCTTGGCGCCGTTCTCCAGCAGCACTTCGGCGGCTTTGCAGAGCGTGCCTGCGGTGTCGCAGATGTCGTCCACGATCAGGCAGGTCTTGCCTTTCACGTCGCCGATCACGGTCATCTCAGCCACTTCGCCCGCTTTCTCGCGGCGTTTGTCGACGATCGACAGGGGGGAGTTGATCCGCTTGGCCAGCTCACGCGCGCGGGCCACGCCGCCGACGTCGGGGCTGACGACCATCAGCTCATCCATACGGTCTTTGAAAGCGTCCTTGATATCCAGCGCAAAGATCGGGGAGGCGTAGAGGTTGTCGACCGGAATGTCGAAGAAACCTTGGATCTGCGCGGCGTGCAGGTCCATGGTCAGGATCCGCTCGATCCCGCTGCCGGTCAGCATGTTGGCGACCATTTTGGCGGTGATCGGCGTCCGTGCCTTGGTGCGGCGGTCCTGACGGGCGTAGCCGAAATAGGGCAGCACCGCAGTGACCCGCGCGGCCGAGGACCGGCGCAGCGCGTCGGCCATGATCATCAGTTCCATCAGGTTGTCGTTCGCGGGGTTCGACGTGGGCTGGATGATGAACATATCCTCGCCGCGCACGTTCTCATAAACCTCGACGAAAATCTCGCCGTCGTTGAACCGTTCGACCCGCGCATCGACAAGGCCGACATTGACGCCGCGGTGCAGCGACATGCGCCGCGCGATGGCCTTGGCAAGCGGCATATTGGCATTGCCTGAGATCAGTTTAGGTTCTGAAGTGCGTGGCATAGGGGCTCCGGGGCAGCGGTAGGTTGCAGATTCGTGACGTTGACACCGCTTAGCATGCGCTTACGGTCGGGCAAAGCTGCACCGCCCCCGAAGGAGAGCCAAATGGCCCGGATCGACTATTTTTTCGCAACGCTGTCACCCTATTGCTACCTCGCCGGGAATCGGCTTGAGGCGATTGCCGAAAAGCACGGGGCCGAGATCGTTTACAAACCTTTCGACATCGTGGCCGCTTTCCCGCGCACCGGCGGGCTGCCTCCGGCAGAGCGTCACCCCAGCCGAAATGAATACCGCGCTCAAGACCTGCCGCGGCAGGCGCGCAAGCTGGGCCTGCCGTTCAACCTCAAGCCCGCGCATTGGCCGACGAATGGCGCGCCTGCGGCCTATGCGGTGATCGCGGCGCAGAATGCGGGCGGGGGCGATTTGGGCAAGCTGACCCATGCCATCACCCGCGCGGTCTGGGCCGAGGAAAAGGACATCGGCCATGACGATGTGGTCCGCGCCTGTCTGAGTGAGGCGGGGTTCGATCCCGCACTGGCCGACAGCGGCTTGTTGCAGGGGGCCGAAACCTATGCCGCGAACCTTGAAGAGGCTGTCGCGCAGGGTGTCTTTGGTGCACCGTTCTATATCGTCGGGGATCAGAAGTTCTGGGGGCAGGACCGTTTAGAAGACCTCGACCTGCACCTCGGGGGCAAGCTGTGATTCCAGCGATTAACGCGCGCCGTTTTGGTCACGGCCCGCGCCCGGCCTTGGCGATCCATTGCTCGCTGGCGCATTCCGGCGCCTGGCGGGGCATCGGGGCCGCACTGTCGGATGAGCTGACCCTGCGCGCTTTCGACCTGCCGATGCACGGGCGGTCGGGCGATTGGGACGGGCAGGGGAATATCCACGACGTGGCGACCGAGATGGCGCTGAGCCTGCTCGAAGCGCCGATGGACCTGATCGGCCATTCCTTTGGCGCAACCGTGGCGATGCGGTTGGCGATTGAACATCCCGAACTGGTGCGCAGCATCACACTGATCGAGCCGGTCTATTTCGCCGCCGCCAAACAGGATGACCCCGAGGCGATGGCCGAATACAACGAACAGAACGCGGCCTTTGAGGCGGCTTTGGCCGGCGGCGACGCGGAAACCGCCGCGCGGCTGTTCAACCGCGTTTGGGGCGATGGCACGAAATGGGATCAAATCCCCGAGCCGACCCGCGCCTATATGGTCGATCGCATCGGCTTCATCCCCGCCTCTTCGCCCTTTTTGGGCGAGGATAGCGCGGGTTTGCTGGCGCCGGGCATGTTCGACCGCGCGTCGATGCCCGCGCTTTTGGTCGAGGGCAGCGCCTCTCCCAAAGCGGCCCATGCGATCAACGCGTCGCTGATGCGCCGCTTGCCGGACGCGCGGCGCGTCTCGGTCGAGGGGGCCGGGCATATGGTGCCCATTACCCATGCCGCCGAGGTCGCCGAGGCGATCCGCGATTTCCTGAAGGACGTGCCGCTGGCGTAAACGTCTAGAAGTGGCTTAGGAACTGGTCGATCCGCTCACGGCTGATCGACCAGTCGCAGACCATACGCGCCGCGACCATCTCGTCGTCATCGCCGTCGAGCGTGCCGTCCCACAGATAATAGCGCGCGCCCGCTTCATGCAGCTTGCGGTGAATGGCGCGGGGGAAGCGGGCGAAGATCATGTTCGCCGCAGGCTCATGCAGGAATTCCGCCCCCGCCGCGCGCAGCCCTTGGGCAAGATGGGCCGCATTGGCATTGGCCGCCTTGGCTGTTTCCAACCATGTGCCATCTGCAAGGTAGCCCGCCATCTGGGCCGAGAGATACCGATGTTTGGAGAAGAGATGCGCCCCGCGCTTGCGGCGCAACTCGAACTCCCATGCCTTCTTGGGGTCGAAGAAGACCACAGCTTCGACACCCATGCAGCCGTTCTTGGTGCCGCCAAAACTCACCACATCGACGCCCGATTTCCACGTCATCTCAGCCGGGGTGCAGCCCAAGGCCACCAGCGCATTGGCAAAACGCGCGCCGTCCATATGGACGGGCAGGTCGTATTCCTTGGCCACCGCGGTCAGCGCGCGCAGCTCTTCAAGGCTGTGCACCCCGCCGCGTTCCGTGACTTGCGTGATCGACACCGGGCCGCGTTGGGGTGTGTGCACATCGCCCGCCACCCGCGCGACGATGGCGCGGCGCAGCGCCTCGGGGGTCATCTTGTCCTCGGTCTCCACCAGCGTCAGCTTGGCCGCCCCGGCGTAGAACTCGGGCGCGTTGCACTCATCCTCTTCGATATGCGCGACCTTGGAACAGAAGATCGTCTGCCACGGCTGGGTGTAGCAGGCCAGCGCCAGCGCATTGGCCGCGGTACCGGTGGCGACGAGGTAGACCTCGGCCTCTGGCGCCTCGAACTGCTGCCTGATTTGGTCGCGGACCTCATCCATGATCGGGTCTTTGCCGTAGGGCATCGCGTAATCGGTATTGGCGGCGATCACGCGTTCCATCACCTTGGGGTGGACGGGACCGGCGTTGTCAGAGGCGAAAAACATCAGGTGGGCTCCTCGATAATATGGTCTTCCCATTCCTCGAACGGGGTATCAAATTCGGACACGGTATCAAATTGCACGCTGACCCCGGCGTCATGCACGCTGTCGGGCGTGCCGGTCTTAAGCGGGTGCCATTCAGGCAGCGGTTTGCCCTCCCACAGCAGGCGGTACGCGCAGGTTTGCGGCATCCAGTAGGCGTGTGTATCAAGGTTGTCGGGGCGCAGCACGATGCAGTCGGGCACGAATTCATGCCGGTTCTCGTAATGCACACAGCGGCAGCTGCTGTCGTCGAGCAGGCGGCAGGCGACGCGGGTCAGGGCCACTTCGCCGCTGTCTTCGTCTTCGAGCTTGTTGAGGCAGCATTTGCCGCAACCGTCGCAGAGCGCTTCCCATTCGGTCTGGGACATTTCCGTCAGGGGTTTCTTCTCCCAGAACTTCGGGGTCAGGCCCTTGCGGGGGATCGGATCGCTCATAACGCCGCCAGAATGGTCCGGGCGCGGTCGCAGTCCTGCCCCATCTGGGCGATCAGCGCATCGAGGCTGTCATACTTCTCTTCGCCGCGCAGATGTTCGACCAACCCGACTGAGAGAGGTGCGCCATAAAGGTCGCCTTTGAAGTCAAAGACATAGGTCTCGATATTGGCCTTGTTCTCACCGAACATCGGGCGGGTGCCGATGCTGGCCGCACCGTGGTAGCTGCCCTTATGCGGCCCCTCCAACACGTCGACCAGCACGGCATAGACGCCGAAGGCGGGCGGGTGCAGACCGTCGATGGACATATTCGCGGTGGGAAAGCCCAACTCGCGGCCACGCTGCTCGCCCGAGATCACGGGCCCATCGATGCGGTGCCAATGGCCCAGCATGGCGGCGGCCTCACGCGGCGCGCCGCGGGTCAGTGCTTCGCGAATGGCGGTCGACGACACGGTCAGCTCATCGCGGGCCATCAGCGGGGCGATGGTGACGCCAAAGCCATATTGCGCGCCGAAGCGGACCAGATCCTCAGCGGTGCCTTCGCGGCCCTTGCCAAAGCAAAAGTCAGCGCCGACGACCACATGGGCCAGCCCCAGCCCTTCGTGCAGCACGTCGCGGGCAAAGGCCTCGGGCGAGAGGCCCGCAAGCGTGCTGTTGAAGGCCAGTTCATAGAGCCGTTTGACGCCGATCTTCTCCAGCCGGTGCGCGCGGGCCTCGCGGCCCATCAGGCGAAAGGGCGGGGCGTCGGGGGCGAAATATTCGCGGGGATGCGGCTCAAAGGTAACGACGCCAAGCGGCGCGGCGGGGGCCGCCTGCTGCGCCAGTTCGATCACCGACCGGTGGCCAAGGTGGACGCCATCAAAATTACCGATCGCGGCGGTGGCACCGCGATCTGGCAGGTCGACGAATTGATAGTCTCGGATGATCCGCATGCGCCTTGCCTAGCCGTGCAGCGGGGCAAGAGCAAGATGCACAGGCGGCGAAAACCGCCCGCTCAGTCGAGCTTGGCCGAGGGCGCGAGCACCGTGGCCTCTCCGGCCAGCACGGGTTTGCCGTCGACCGTACAACGGCAGTCCATTTTCACGCGGCGTTTGGCGATGTCCATGTCGGTCACGGTGACTTCGGCCAGCACCATATCGCCGGGGCGCACGGGGCCGAGGAATTTGAGCGATTGCCCAAGGTAGATCGTGCCATGACCGGGCAGCTGTTCCCCGATTACCGCCGAGATCAGCCCGGCGGTCAGCATCCCATGGGCGATGCGCCCTTCGAATATCGTCTCGCGGGCATAGTCGTCATCCAGATGCACCGGGTTGCGGTCGGTCGAGACCTGCGCGAAAAGTTCGATATCCATATCGGTCACGACTTTGCGCAGATGGCGCGACATGCCGATTTCGATATCTTCGATGCAGATCGTCCCGCGTGGCATATTGTCCAACATGACGGCTCCTTGGTAACAAAGTGACGCTAAGCTGCGTCGAGTTGCAACTTTATTACTTCGCAGGCGCAGAAAATCAAGCTCTTTTTGGGTTAGCGCAGGAATCCGATGGCATAGGGCGGGGCCGATGCCTCGCGGTCGAGATAGGCGCGGAGTTTGGCTTCGTCGGGCTGCTCGGTCGTGGCGGTTTCCGCGGCGGCCAGTCCGCCGGTGATGAAGAGCGAATCGATGCCTTCGTCCATCGCGCCTTTGACATCCGTCAGGATGCCATCGCCGATGGCAAGGATGCGATTGTCGGGGATGTCGACCTCAAGCGCGGCAAGACGGCGGCGGGCGAGGTCATAGATCGGGGCGTGGGGCTTGCCGAAATAGAGGCTTTCGCCCCCCATTTCCGTATATAGCGCAGCCAGCGCCCCGGCACACCATTCGCGCACCTCGCCCCGGTCGACCACGATATCGGGGTTGGCGCAGAGCAGCTTCAGCCCGCGGGCGATGGCCTGCTCAAACTCGGGGCGCATGACTTCCGGGTCGGCCATGGCATCGACGGGGCCGGTGCAGACGATGCCCTCGGCCTGCGCCAGCGGGACGGTCTCGATCTCAACCGGGTCTTTCAAGATGGTCAGCGGCTCGAAAAACTTGCGCTCTCCGGGATGGCCGATGAACCAGACCTTTTCGCCCACGGCCCCCCGGAACATCGCCGACCGCGCGGAATCGCCGGAGGTGGCGATGCTGTCCCATGCGTCTTGCGGCACGCCGAATTGCTGCAACTGTTTCTCCACGCCTTCGCGGGGGCGGGGGGAGTTGGTGACCAAGACGACCTTGCCGCCGGTCTTGCGATAGGCCTGCAAGGCCGCCACCGCCGCGGGCAGCGCTTTGCGCCCGTCATGCACGCAGCCCCAAAGATCGACGAAAAGCGCGTCATATTGATCGGATACGTCGGGCAGGGCAGAGATAATGCGGGTCATGGGGCGGCCTTTCAAAAAGTGAGGGCGGGCACTGGGCCCGCCCGATTGGCTTACATCTTGAGGTTCGGGATGATCTGCTTTTTACGGCTCATCACACCGGGCAGCACGACCGTGTCGCCGGAGACCTCAGCGCCAAAGCTCTGCTCGGCAATATGTTTGACCATGTCGTTGGGCACCAAGAGGGTCGCCTCTTCTTTCAGAATGTCGACGATGAACAAAAGCACCTGCGCGGCACCGTCGGCTTCGGCCACTTTGGGCATCTCGGCCATCAGCGCGTCCTTACGCTCGAGCAGCGGCGCGGGGGAGGTGGTTTCCAACACGCTCACGCGCAGGTTGGTGCCGTCAAGGTCAAAGCCCTTGCTGTCCATGCGCAGCAGTTCCGCTTCGCTGAAGGCAGAGACATCGGATTTCGCGGCGAACATTTCGGTCGCATAATCCGTGATATCGACGCCGAGATCCTGCGCGATGTCATGGGCGATGGCGCGGTCTTCTTGGGTGGTGGTCGGGCTGCGGAACTCAAGCGTGTCCGACAGGATGCAGGACAGGGCCGCGGCCTTCACACCGCGCGGGGCCTGCGCCCAATCCTTGCCGATCATCTTGTACATGATCGTCGCGGTGCAGGCGAGCGGCTGGATGTTGATCTCGATCGGGCCGCGTGTCTCAAGCCCCGCCACCAGACGGTGGTGGTCGATGATGCCGGTGATATCGGCGTCATTGATGTTGTCGGGCAGTTCGGCGGGGTTGTTGGTGTCGACGATGACAACCTTGGTGTCGGCCTCAAGCTCGGTCAGGATTTCGGGCTTTTCGAGGTCCCATTTGTCGAGCACGAAGAGCGCTTCGGTATTCGGCTCGCCCAGCAGGACGGGTTTGGCTGGGATGCCTTTGATCTCATTAAGATACCACGCCCAAACGATCGGGCTGCCGGTGCTGTCGGTGTCGGGGGATTTATGGCCAAAAACAAGCGTTGTCATGGGGCGGTCCTGTCTGTTCGGGTGGATTTGCGCGCCTTATAGCAGGTTGAATAGGCTTGTCACCTGCGCGCGCTGCAATGCGGCATTGCGCGGCACTTTCAGACGCCGCCGCCCTTTGCATAGCGCCGCGCGATGGGGCAAGTTGCGCGCCATGAGCAATCCGCGCGAAACCGATCTTTACCTGCCGATCAAAGCCTTCCTTGAGGATCAGGGCTATGTGGTGAAGGCCGAGGTCGGCGCGGCGGATGTGGTGGCCGTGCGCGGGGCAGAGCCGCCGGTGGTGGTGGAGTTGAAGCTCGGCTTCTCGCTGGCCCTGTTCCACCAATGTCTGGCGCGGCTGAAAGTGGCGGATGATGTTTACCTTGCCGTGGCGCGCCAACCGGGCAAGCGCTTTGCCAAGGCGGTGAAGGACAACGTCACGCTGGCCCGGCGGCTGGGGCTGGGGCTGATCACCGTGCGGCTGTCGGATGGGCTGGTCGAGGTGCATTGCGATCCCGGTCCCTATGCGCCGCGCAAGAATGCCAAACGGGCAGCGCTGCTCTTGCGAGAGTTTGCCCGGCGGCAGGGGGATCCGAACGACGGCGGCCAGACCCGGGCGGGGTTGGTGACGGCCTACCGACAGGATGCGCTGAAACTCGCGGTCTACCTCTTCGAAGCGGGCGCCAGCAAAGGCGCGGATGTGGCCCGGGCGACTGGCGTCTCGGCGGCGACCCGCATGATGCGGGACGATCACTATGGTTGGTTTGAAAAGGTCGACAAAGGCATATACGGGCTGACCCCAAAGGGGGCCGAGGCTGTCGCGACTGCGGGGCGCATTTTAGGGGCCGAATAATGGTTCCAATGCGCTCAAAATTTTTCAACGCCGTTGTTGACAGGCCGCGGGCCGCTCCTTAGCTATGCATCGTTATCACTCACATGGGTCGAGTGCTAACGGCTACACCCCTCGCCCGGAGGGGGTGGCTTGGAAGAGTAACTTTGAGCCTTAAGGAGCTGCAAAGATGGCATTGAAACCGCTTCATGACCGTGTGCTGGTCAAGCGCACAGAAAGCGAAGAGAAAACCGCCGGCGGGCTGATCATCCCCGATTCCGCCAAGGAAAAGCCTTCCGAAGGTGAAGTCGTGGCTGTCGGCACTGGCGCCCGCAAAGACAACGGCGAGCTGATCGAAATGGCCGTCGCACCCGGCGACAAAATCCTGTTCGGCAAGTGGTCCGGCACAGAGGTCACCGTCGACGGCGAAGAAATGCTGATGATGAAAGAAAGCGACATCATGGGGATCATCGCGTAAGCCACTTGGCTTGCCGACCCTTTGAAGACGCTGACATCAATCCAAGATTTTAGGAGAAGACAACATGGCTGCTAAGGACGTCAAATTTGACACCGATGCCCGCAACCGGATGCTCAAAGGTGTGAACATCCTTGCCGATGCGGTGAAAGTCACACTCGGCCCCAAAGGCCGGAACGTGGTTCTGGACAAATCCTTCGGCGCACCGCGCATCACCAAAGACGGTGTATCCGTGGCGAAGGAAATTGAACTGGAAGACAAGTTCGAAAACATGGGCGCGCAGATGGTCAAGGAAGTCGCTTCCCGGACCAACGACGAAGCCGGTGACGGCACCACCACCGCGACCGTTCTGGCCCAAGCCATCGTGCGCGAAGGCATGAAATCGGTTGCCGCTGGCATGAACCCGATGGACCTCAAGCGCGGCATCGATCTGGCGACTGCCAAGGTCGTCGACGCGATCAAAGCCGCCGCACGTGACGTGTCCGACAGCGACGAAGTCGCGCAGGTTGGCACCATCTCCGCCAACGGCGAGCGTGAAATCGGCCGCCAGATCGCGGACGCGATGCAGAAAGTCGGCAACGAAGGTGTGATCACCGTCGAAGAGAACAAAGGTCTGGAAACCGAGACCGATGTCGTCGAAGGCATGCAGTTCGACCGTGGCTACCTGAGCCCCTATTTCGTCACCAACTCCGACAAGATGACTGTCGAGCTGGAAGACGCGATCATCCTGCTGCACGAGAAGAAACTGTCGAGCCTTCAGCCGATGGTGCCGCTGCTCGAGCAGGTGATCCAGTCCCAGAAGCCGCTTCTGATCATCGCCGAAGACGTCGAGGGCGAAGCCCTGGCGACCCTCGTCGTGAACAAGCTGCGTGGTGGTCTGAAAATTGCTGCTGTGAAGGCACCGGGCTTCGGTGACCGTCGCAAAGCGATGCTGCAAGACCTCGCGATCCTGACCGGTGGTCAAGTGATCTCCGAAGACCTTGGCATGAAGCTCGAGTCCGTGACCATGGACATGCTGGGTTCGGCCAAGAAAGTGTCGATCACCAAAGACGAGACCACCGTTGTTGACGGCGCTGGCGAGAAGGCCGAGATCGAAGCCCGGGTGGCTCAGATCCGTAACCAGATCGAAGAGACAACCTCCGACTACGACCGTGAGAAGCTGCAAGAGCGCGTTGCCAAACTGGCAGGCGGTGTTGCTGTGATCCGCGTTGGCGGCATGACCGAAGTCGAAGTGAAAGAGCGCAAGGACCGCGTCGATGACGCGCTGAACGCGACACGTGCCGCTGTTCAAGAAGGCATCGTCGTTGGCGGTGGTGTGGCTCTGGTTCAAGGCGCCAAGAAGCTGGAAGGCCTCACAGGCGACAACAACGACCAGAACGTCGGTATCTCCATCGTCCGTAAGGCGCTGGAAGCACCGCTGCGTCAGATCGCTGAGAACGCTGGTGTGGACGGTTCGGTTGTGGCCGGCAAAATCCGCGAAAGCGACGACCTGAAGTTCGGCTTCAACGCACAGACCGAAGAATATGGCGACATGTTCTCCTTCGGCGTCATCGACCCGGCGAAAGTGGTGCGCACCGCACTGCAAGACGCAGCTTCAATCGCAGGTCTGCTGATCACCACCGAAGCGATGGTTGCCGACAAGCCCGCCAAAGAGGGCGCAGCCCCCGCAGGCGGCATGCCCGACATGGGCGGCATGGGCGGCATGATGTAAGCCAGTCCTTTCGGCTAAGGTTCCGGAGGCGCGCCAGCAATGGCGCGCCTCTTTTCGTCTCGGGGGGCTTTGACTGGCGTTTATCCGGTTCTCATCGGGCTAACTGGGCAGCTCGACGATCCGCGCGTAGGTGTTAAGCATGTCGAGCGCATTGGCAAAGGTCTCTGACGGGTTCTCCTTCACGGTAAACCTCCGGCGACGCTTGCAGTTACCCATAAGTCTCTTGTGGCTGTGCCTCTGCGATACGAACGCCTTCGGCAAGATCAGCGAGGCGGGAT
>NZ_JBIFFM010000032.1:0-1838 GCF_043556995.1 Sulfitobacter sp. 1A15106
TGTAAACACCATTCAGAAATGTCACTGGGTTTGCAAAGCAGGAATGTCACTACTGGGCGCGACGGTAGCAAGGCTTTGCAGCCCGGAGACCCCACATATCGAAGGGCCGAAAAGCCTTGCGGGGATTGGCTTAGAGACCCAGCTTCCGTTGTTCGGTCTGATTGTAGAATGCTCTGACGCCGTCTTCGCGCACGATCTTTTCAAAGGCACGCCACGCAAGGACATCACCAAAGAAGGGCGGATTGTCTGAAATCGTCAACGTGCCGAATTGGTTCTCAACTGACAGGATCCAGCCGGGATCGATGCTGGTCTTGTAAATCTCGACGTCAAAGTGATGCCCGTCGATGGTGACGGTCTGGGTGTATTCGGAAAAGATGATCTCTGGCTCGTCCTCAGTCATACCGTCGATTTTGGCCTATTCCGCCGCCTGCGCAATCTTCTTCTTGGCTTTCGATCCTGAGGGCCTGCCAGGACGCCGCCCATTCGGTTTATAACCCATCTTCTCGGAATTTGTCCGCACCTTCGGCTTTGGCGGCGCGGCGTCCTGCATCTCCTTGATGTGTTCCAGAACTGCGCTCAGGTTTTTGTTGCTGGTGATTGCCGCATGGGTGACGCGCTGATCCATGTCGAAGACTGTGTAGGGCAGGGAGCGGCCTTTGGAGCGCACCTCGAACCGGCCATCAACAAAGGCGTAGGTGTCCACGTATTTGCCAACCAGCCCGCGCGTGATGTCACTCTCTTCGAGCATGATCCGCTTGCGGTCGTAGGAGAACGTTAACTGCCTGCCGACATAGCGGTTCTCGCGCCAGCACAGCACATCTGCCAGCCGATCCGGTTCGACATTGAGCGCGCGATGCAGGTTGTCCGACCTGGCCGGGGCCTTGGCGAACCTGGCGTTGTGGCGGTCTTTGAAGCCTTGCAAATAGGCGTTTCCAGCTTCCATGTCTGAAATGCCCGCGATGCGCAGTTCCTTGACCAGCCGATCCTGCAACGTGCGGTTGGCGCGTTCGACACGGCCTTTGGCCTGGCTCGAATTGGCGCAGAGAATCTCGATGTTCAGCTCACTCAGCGCCCGACCAAACTGGGTGATCCGCGCACCACCCTTGGCGTCCTCTTTGGAGACACGGAACACCGTGTGCTTGTCAGAATAGAACGCGACCGGGCGACCGTGTTTGTGCAGATAGCTTTCCAAAGCTTCAAAGTAGCTGAACGTGCTCTCTGTCTTCACAAACCGCAGTTCCATGAGCGTGCTGGTCGCGTCATCGATGAACACAAGCAGGGTGCAAGGTGGTGCGCGGTCTTCAAACCAGCGATGGTCCGAGCCGTCGATCTGGATCAGCTCACCGAAGCATTCCCGGCGCAGGCGAGGTTGATGAAACTGGCGGCGCTGCTTGCGAGACAGCCAGATGCCATCTTCAACCATCCACTTGCGCACCGTCTCACGCGAGACCTTTAACCCATGATGTTCGGCCAACATCTCAGCCGCAAGCGTCGGCCCGAAGTCCGGATAATGTTCCTTGATGACGGTCAGCGCATAATCGCGTTTGGCTGAGTGGATTTGGTTGTTCGGCGCGCGCCCACGCGACTTGTGCCGGATCGCAGATGCACCGTCCTGGCGATACCGCTTCAAAAGCCGAAACACTTGCCGCCGTGTCAGGTCCAGCATGTTCGCCGCGTTGTCGACGCTCAGCCGCGCATCATCGACCTGCGCCAAAACCTCAACCCGGTTCAACTCGCGCTCGCTCATCGTCACCCATCCCATGTCCACTAATCCTCGCTACCGTATGCAAGGAGAGTGACACTTCTGCTTTGCCGATGGGTGACATTACTGCTTTGCG